>NZ_JBGVHV010000106.1:0-51789 GCF_045122575.1 Anaerotignum sp.
GACAGAAGCAGATGTTAAGGCTGCCATGCGAGAAGTAAAGATCGCTCTTCTGGAGGCCGATGTTAACTTCAAAATCGTAAAAGATTTTATCAAAAAAGTAACTGAACGTGCAGTAGGTACGGAAGTGCTGCAGGGTCTGAATCCCGGTCAGCAGGTGATCAAGATCGTAAATGAAGAACTGATCGCGCTGATGGGTTCCACACAGGCACAGCTGACATTTTCCAGAAAACCACCCACCGTATTTATGATGGTTGGTCTGCAGGGTGCCGGTAAAACAACAACCAGTGGTAAACTGGCAGGTCAGCTGCGTAAGCAGGGCAGAAATCCTCTGCTGGTAGCCTGTGACGTTTACAGACCTGCTGCTATCAAACAGCTGCAGGTGGTTGGTAAAAACTATAACATTCCCGTGTTTGAAATGGGCACAGAAGTAAGTCCCGTTGAGATCTCTAAAAAAGCACTGGAATACGCTGCGGAAAAACACCACGACGTAATCCTGATCGATACCGCAGGCCGACTGCACATCAACGAAGAGCTGATGCAGGAACTGCAGGATATCAAAGCGACAGTCAAACCACAGGAAATCCTGCTGGTTGTAGACGCTATGACAGGTCAGGACGCGGTAACCGTTGCGGAAAGCTTTGACGGTCAGCTGGGTGTTGACGGTATCATCCTGACAAAACTGGATGGTGACGCACGAGGCGGTGCGGCTCTTTCCGTAAGAAGCGTAACAAACAAACCCATCAAATACATCGGTATGGGCGAAAAAATGGAAGACCTTGAGCCTTTCTATCCCGACCGTATGGCATCCAGAATCCTGGGTATGGGCGATGTGCTTTCCTTGATCGATAAGGTACAGTCCAACATCGACGAACAGGAAGCCATCGAAATGGCAAAGAAAATGCGTTCCAACGACTTCACGCTGGAAGATTTCCTTGCACAGATGCAGCAGATCAAGAAAATGGGCCCTCTGAAAGACCTGCTCGGTATGCTGCCCGGTATTCCCGGTGTGGGCAAACTGGATATGGACGCACTGGGCGGTGTGGATCCTCAGAAGGAAATGGCAAAAACAGAAGCCATCATCCAGTCCATGACGAAGGAAGAAAGACAGAACCCTTCCATTCTGAACGGCCCCAGAAAGAAAAGAATCGCTGCAGGCTGCGGCCGCAGTATTGCTGATGTAAACCGTCTGCTGAAACAGTTCGAAGATATGAAGAAAATGATGAAGCAGATGAACAATATGACAAAAGGCAAGAAAGGCAAGATGCCCTTTTTCCGCTAAAAATGGATTTTATTCCGCAAGGAATCAATAGATAAATCAAAACTAATAACCAATAAACATTTTTAAACATTTAGGAGGACAAAATCATGGCAGTAAGAATCAGACTGAAAAGACTGGGCGCAAAAAAAGCACCTTTTTACAGAATCGTAGTAGCAGATTCCAGAACATCCAGAAACGGTAAATCCATCGACGAAATCGGTATCTACGATCCTACAAAAGAACCCGCTGTTCTGAAAGTAGACGCAGAAGCAGCTAACAAATGGCTGACAAACGGTGCACAGCCTTCCGATACAGTAAAAGCTCTGCTGAAAAAAGCTGGCGTAATCGCTGAATAATTCCGAGTAAGCGGAGGCCTCGATTATGAAAGAACTTTTGGAAGTTATTGCAAAAAGACTTGTAGAACATCCCGAGCAGGTAGTTGTGACAGAAACAAACAACGAACGCGCTTTGGTTCTGGAACTGAAGGTTGCTCCTGAGGATATGGGTAAAGTGATCGGCAAACAGGGCAGAATCGCAAAGGCGATCAGAACTGTTGTGAAGGCTGCTGGTATCCATGAAGACAAGAAAATCATCGTAGAAATCGTGCAGTAAGCAAGACGGCTACGAAACAGGCGGTGGGAGTTCTCCTGCCGCCTTTTTTATCTGTAATATAAAGATTGAATTTGAAAATACAAACAGTTTTGTTTTTGAAATAAAGGAGCAAAAGCATGAAAAAAGGATTCATTTTAATGTGCATCATCATGAGCCTTGTCTGTATGATGGCCTGTGCGATGACACTGGCAATGAAAACACAGGGGATCTCTGTGATGGTGTTTGGCGTCTCTGCAAATCCTTCTCTGGTAGGCGGTCTGATGATGCTGTTCGCTGTGCTTTTCCTTCTGCTGGCAGCAAGAGTGGCAATGAAAATGAGAAAGAAATAATGGAGGCGGAATATGGAAAATTATTTTGAAATCGGTAAGATCACAGGCACCCACGGCATCCGCGGCACTATGCGTGTATTCCCCACCACACAGGATCCTACACGTTTTGAAAAACTGAAAGAGATCATTGTGGAAGTACGCAACAAACAGGAAGTGTTCCACATCAAAAAAGTGGCATATCAGAAAAACATGATCCTGCTGACAGTGAAGGAAATCGATGATATCAACGTAGCAGAACTGTACAAAAACGGCAGAATCCTGATTCCCGATGCAGTGGCAATCCCTCTGGAAGAGGATGAATACTATACCCGCGATCTGTACGGCATGAAAGTTGTGACAGATGAAGGGGAAGAACTGGGTGAACTGGTGAAAATCTACGAAACGGGCGCAAATGATGTGTATGCAGTGAAAAAAGCAGAAGATAAAAAAGAACTGCTGATCCCTGCCATCAAGGACTGTATCCTGAAGGTAGATATCAAAGAAAACACCATGACTGTACATCTGCTGGAAGGATTGAGATAAATGAAGCAGTTTTTCGTATTAACATTGTTCCCTGAAATGATCGAACAGACCCTTTCCCACAGCATTATGGGCAGAGCCCAGAAGGAAGGGCATATCTCTGTGGAAGCAGTCAATATCCGTGATTTTACGCTGAATAAGCATAAACATGTAGATGATTACCCCTATGGCGGCGGCGCAGGTCTGGTTATGCAGGGACAGCCCATTTATGACGCCTACCAGAGCCTGATGCCCAGAGCGGAAGGGGCAAGGGTAGTCTTTATGACCCCGCAGGGCAGACCCTTTACCCAGCGTATTGCGGAAGAACTGGCCCAGGAGGAAAATCTGGTGTTCCTTTGTGGCCATTATGAAGGGATCGATGAACGCCTGATCGAAGAGATCGTAACAGATGAAATTTCTTTGGGGGACTTCGTTCTGACCGGCGGCGAACTGGCGGCCATCACCATCATCGATGCGGTGTCCCGTCTGGTGCCCGGTGTATTGGGCAAAGAGGAATCCTTCGAGGATGAAAGCTTTTCCGATGGTCTGCTGGAATACCCTCAATATACCCGACCTCCTGTTTTTATGGGCAGGGAAGTGCCGGAGGTGCTTCTGAGCGGTCACCATGGAAATGTGGCGAAGTGGAGAAGAGAACAGGCTCTCCTGAGAACAGCAAAAAAACGTCCGGATCTTTTGAAAACGGCGGAGCTGACAAAAAAAGACCTGAAATTCCTGCAGGAGCAGGGCATCGAAATAGAAAAATAAAAAGACCCATCAGGGTCTTTTTTCTTTTTCGTATGGAAGCTGGGAATGAGGGAACATGATGCGGAAGGTGATCTCTGCCATATTTTCTTCGCTTTCCTGCATGCCGTCCTTCAGCCATTGGATATACAGATTATAGAGCGCTCCGGCATAGGCGTAGGTTTTGCATCGTTTGGAAAATTCTGCGTTGGGCGGCAGGATATACATATCCATATATTTATTCAGCCCATCCAGCAGAATGGAAGAAAGATTGGCGCTATGCAGGCAAAGGGCAAAGCGGCTGTGGTTGCGGAAAAAGCGAAAGGCATAAAGCAGCTGCTCATAGCCATGGTCTTTTCCCAGATAGCCTTTCTTTTCTCCTTCGATGCGAAAACGACGCACGATGGTCTGCAGGTGTTCTTCCAGAATATTTTGCTTGGAGGTGAAACTGCGATAATAGCTCATGCGGGAAACCCCCGCTTTTTTGGTTAATTCGGTGATAGAGATTTCTTCCAGAGGCTTTTTTTCCATCAGATCCATCAGAGCATAAGCCAGATAAGCCCCAGCGGTATCTGGCAGAGAAACTCTTTTTTTATTGATATACATAGGATTCCTCCTTGGAATATCGACGAAATGTGACACTTCAATTGGTTTTGTAAATTGTAACATAAATTTGCAAATGGTACAATATCATGTGGTAATTGAAACTATGTATTTCGGTGAAGAAACTTTCCTTGGAGGGACATATAATTATGAAGAAAAAGATCCTGGTTGACTCCAGCTGCTGTATGATGTCTATTGAAAATCTGGCAGAAGGTATCGAATTTGCAAAAGCGCCCCTGAAGATCATGGTGGGGGAGAAAGAATTTGTAGATGATGAAAATCTGGATGTGGCGCAGATGATCGACGAAATGTATGCATACCCCGGCAAAACAAGCTCTGCCTGCCCCAGCCCTGAGGAATATGCAGCCCATTTCCGTGAAGCAGACGAATGTTATGTGGTCACCATCATCAGCACATTGTCCGGCAGCCATAACGCGGCAGAAGTGGCAAAGCAGATGGTTCTGGAAGAATGTCCCGATAAAAAGATCTATATTCTGGATTCCTGGTCTGCCGGCATGCAGCTGACGCTGATGGTGCAGAAGCTCCATGAACTGATCGCATCCGGTCTGCCCTTTGAAGAAGTGTGCAAACAGTCTGATGACTATGCAAAAAACCACACAAAGCTGGTGGCAGTGCTTTACAGCATTGAAAATCTGGTGAAAAATGGCCGTGTTCCAAAAATTGTCGGTATGGCAGCAAACCTTCTGAATCTGCACCTGATCGTGAATGTCAGCGAAGATGGTCAGATCGTACCCATTGCAAAATCCAGAAACAGAAAGAAGGGCGCAGGTCTTGTGCTGGCAGAAATGGAAAGTAAGGGCTACAAAGGCGGGAAGGTTATCATTTCCCATTGTCAGAACCCAGCAGGCGTGGAACTTTTGAAAGATACGATTTCTGCAAAATACGAAAATGTTGTATTTGAATCCATGGAAACCAGAGGCCTCTGCAGTTATTATGCAGAAAGAGGCGGTCTGATGATCGGTTATGAAATCGACTGAGAAAGAAAAAGAAAGACGGACGGAAATCCGTCTTTTTTTATGCAAAGAAAAAAGAGCCGTAAGGCTCTTTTCTTATTTGTTCATATTTCTAATATGCATGTAAACCGTGTTTTTGGAAATACCCAGGTGGTTTGCAATGGTGATGACAGAATCCTTCAGGTTGAAAATACCTTTCTGATACAGGATCGCCACGATTTCCTTGTTTTTGTTGGAAGAAGAAATGGCAAGGTTATCATAAACGGATTTCTTTGCTTCTTCTAGTGCATTCAGCATCAGTTCTTCTGCATTTTCTACAAATGTTTCAGAGATGTTTTCGGTTTCTGTTTTGGTGTTGGGGGTAAAGTTCTGCAACAGGGACAATAGGGAAGCTGTCAGATAAAAATTGATACAGAACAGACCGATGATATTGCCGTTTTCCCCTTCGATGGCGGAAATAGAAGCCTTGAATGCCTCTCCGCGTTTGTTTTTGGCAAAATAAGTTACATGGCGCAAACCGGGATTTGCCAGCATTTTGTTGGCAAAGGACAGTGTTACTTCGGAAATGGGGGAACCTGCCTGTCTGCCGGAAAGATGTCCGTTGACGATCTTCATAACGGAAGCATCCAGTCGGGAAAGGTTATGAATAACAATTTCACAGTTTTCTCCCATGAATTCCGCAGTGCCGTCGGCCACAGGGAGATAAGAATTTAAAATCGCCTTGTCCTTTTCGGTCAGGATGGTGATCGCGTTTTCCATAATGTACCTCCAGAAATCAAAATAGGTGCATGGTGTCATAAGATCAATTTATACTATATATAGTATAAATGACAGACAAGATATTTTTCAAGAGAAAAACAGTAAATGAGTGAAAAATTTTTCATCGATTTATGGATTTTGAACACTAAGTGTAAAAAAATGGAAGAAGTGGGTGCGAAATCCAATAAAATTGATGTTAAGAAAGTACGGAGTAAACCATCTTAACACCACCTTTATACAATTTGCCCGTATAATTTTATCAGGTAATATGGTGCGAATAATTTTCAGGGGATGGAAAACAGGCAGACAAAAAGAAGGAAGAGGGGGAGCATGAATGGAAAAACTGAAATATGATACAGAACGTTTTATAGATGAAAGGGATGTGCTGTATCGATTGGAATATTTTTTATTGATTCATTCTGTGGGATCAGGATGTGTATATGGCGTTGAGGTTCGGAAAATCGACGTTGCAGGCAATGTGGAAAAAGATGTGGTGGAAGGCTTGTGCGAAAGCAGGGACGAGGCAGAGGACTTTCTGCGCAGACTGGCAAAAGGACGGGCACTTCCGGTTGAATTGGCCGCATTATGTGATGATCATATTTTCTGGAGAGAGTCTGAAAAAAAGCATAAAATGGTACAGGCGGCATCCTGAGTTTGGATTTGATTTTGCTTAAGTCTTGAATCGAAAGATTCGAGACTTTTTTGTATGAATTGGTAAAAAAAATAGACAATTGTTCTCAGATTTCTCCAATTCGCCAAGGGCAAAATCGTTGCAAAGAAAAGTTCCGACCGTTATAATGAGAACATGAATGGATATAAAAAATGCAGTGATGCATATAGAATTAAGGAAGAGATTCAGTTTTACAAAAGAAAGGAATAATTTATGAAGGAAAAGATTTCTGTACCCGAAATCTTCGGGATGAATGTATTTAATGATGCCATGATGCGTGAGCATCTTCCTAAAAAAGTATATGAAGAATTAAGAAGTACTATTGAGCAGGGCGCGATGCTGAATTCCGAGATCGCAGATATCATTGCAAATGCAATGAAAGACTGGGCGATTGAACGTGGTGCGACTCATTATACCCATTGGTTCCAGCCCATGACAGGGATCACAGCGGAAAAACACGATTCCTTTCTGGCGCCTCCTTCCAACGGCAAAGCCATCATGGAATTTTCCGGCAAGGAACTGATCAAAGGGGAATCCGATGCTTCTTCTTTCCCCTCCGGCGGTCTGCGTGCTACTTTTGAAGCCCGCGGCTACACTGCATGGGACTGTACTTCTCCTGCATTCCTGCGTGAAGATGCCGGCGGTATTACATTATATATCCCTACAGCCTTCTATTCCTATACAGGGGAGTCTCTGGATAAAAAAACACCTCTGCTGCGTTCCTGTGAAGCAGTCAGCAGACAGGCTATGCGTATCGTTCGCCTGTTCGGCAATTATAATGCGAAAAAGATCACGGTCAGCTGTGGTGCGGAACAGGAATATTTCCTGATCGACAAAGAACTGTATCAGCAGAGAAAAGACCTGATCTTTGCAGGCCGTACATTGTTTGGTGCTGCTCCTCCCAAAGGGCAGGAAATGGATGACCATTATTTCGGCAGCATCAAAGAAAGAATTGCATGCTTCATGCATGAACTGAATGTAGAACTGTGGAAACTGGGTGTGCCTGCCAAAACACAGCATAACGAAGTTGCACCTGCCCAGCATGAACTGGCGCCTATTTTCGAAGACTGCAATCAGGCGACAGACCATAACCAGCTGATCATGGAAGCGATGAAACGTATCGCCAGCCACCACGGTCTGGCATGTCTGCTCCATGAAAAACCCTTTGCAGGGGTAAACGGCAGTGGTAAGCATAACAACTGGTCTCTGAGCACAGATGATGGCCAGAATCTGCTGGATCCCGGTAAAACACCCCATGAAAATGCTCAGTTCCTGGTATTCCTCAGTGCCATCATCAAAGGTGTGGATGAATACCCTGAATTGCTGAGACTCTCTGCTTCCAACCCTGGCAATGACCACCGTCTGGGTTCTCAGGAAGCGCCTCCTGCTATCGTTTCTATTTTCCTTGGCGACCAGTTGCAGGATATTTTCGACCAGATCGAACATGGGGAAGCAACCAGCTCCCTGCAGGGCGGCAGAATGCGTGTCGGCGTAAACACACTGCCCGCACTGAAAAAGGACGCAACAGACAGAAACAGAACTTCTCCCTTTGCTTTTACAGGGAATAAGTTTGAATTCCGTATGCCTCCTTCCAGCGGTTCTATCTCCGGTCCAAACTTTGCGCTGAATACCATCGTTGCGGAAGAACTGAGAAAATTTGCCGATGAGCTGGAACAGGCGGAAGATTTCAGTGCGGCTGTTCATGAACTGGTTCGCAGAACCTATGTGGAACATAAGCGTATCATCTTTGATGGTAATGGTTATTCCGATGAATGGGTACAGGAAGCAAAACGCAGAGGTCTGCCCAATATCACAAATTCCATCGATGCGGTAGATGCTTTCCTGGAGGATAAGGTAGTAGAACTGTTCGGCAGACATGGCGTACTGAATAAACTGGAACTGCAGTCCCGTGCAGAGATCAGATACGAAAACTACGTAAAACAGATCAATATTGAAGCAAAAACAATGATCGATATTGCTTCCAGACAGATCAGACCTGCTGTGGTGAAATATGCAGGGGAAGTTGCAAAATCCGTTGCGGCGGTGAAAGCCATCGGTGTGGATGCTTCTGCGGAAGAAGAACTGATGAATGAAATTGCGGAAAATCTGAATCAGTTCCATGAACGCCTGAAAATTCTGACAGAGGTGACAGAACAGGCAAACCAGCTGCAGGGTGACAGCAAATCTCAGGCGATCTTCTGCCGTGATTATGTATTTGCTGCCATGAAGGAACTGAGAGAACCTGCGGATAAACTGGAAATGCTGGTAGATGAAAACAGCTGGCCTTTCCCTACTTACGGCGAACTGCTGTATAACATCTGATAGATGTATGACAAATAAATAAAGGTAAAATAAAGCCTCCTTTCGTATGACGGTGAATGTTGTCGGAAGGGGGCATTTTTTCGGCCTTTCTGGATGGTTTTGGCATGGACAAAAGAGGGGGTTCTTGTAAGACAAATAGCGGAATTTTAGAAAAGTGGGGCAAATTCGATCAAAAAACTATAAAATTCATACAAAGAGAATTTTGGCTCATTAGAATAGTTTTCGAATTTCATGGCAAAAAATGTGTTTTTTTTGAAATACAAAATAAAAAATTTATATAATTTCTTGCAACGGTGGAAAAGTTGCGCTATAATGTATTGGAGTTGTAATGTGGAATTTTCAAAAAAATATCTAAAATCTGATTAAAATGGATTCCTGTTTTATTGAAAGTATCCATAACTGATTTCTCACCATTTCATATTTGTTTGCTATATATAACAAAATGGGGGTGGGGAAAGCAACAAAAACTGTATGGAGGCGAAAACATATGGTAACTGATGATAAAAGAATCAGAATTATTACAGGTCACTACGGCAGCGGCAAGACAGAATTTTCTGTCAATTACATCAAAAAACTGCGTGAAAGCGTAGAAGGTAAAGTCGCAATTGCCGATTTGGATATCGTAAACGTTTATTTCCGTTCCCGTGAAAAGAAGGCAGAAATGGAAGAGATGGGCATTCAGGTGATTGCATCCAATCTGGATACTGCAGTTGCTGACGTACCTGCTGTTTCCGGCGCAATGACAATGCCTGTTCAGAACAAGGAATATCAGTATCTGATTGACCTTGGCGGCAACGATGTAGGTACATTGGTGCTGGGCAGAATCAAGCCTTTGATCGACCATTCGGAAACAGACTTTTTTATGGTAGTCAATGCATATCGTCCCAATACCTCTACACCTGAGGGTATCATTGAACAGATGGAAATTCTGGAATATGCTGCAGGGATGAAGGTGACTGGCTTCGTCAATAACACAAACCTGGTAAGAGAAACGACAGCAGAATGTCTGCTCCACGGGGATGAAGTGTTAAAAGAAGTAACAAAACGCACAGGTGTACCTGTGAAGTACGTAGCCTATGTCAAAGAACTTTTGACAGAGGATGTACCCGAAGGACTTTCTGGGGAACTGTTCCCTATGGAGTTTAATATGAGGAAAACCTGGATGTAAATTCAAATATTTATGGAGGTGTATTTTGAATGGCAAAAGGTAAAGTAACTATCAATGAAGTAATCTGTAAGGGTTGCGGACTGTGTGTATCTGTTTGTCCTAAAAAGGTACTGGAACTGTCCAAAACAAAAATCAACCCCGCAGGTTACAATCCCGCAGAAATGATCAGCGACGACTGTATCGCATGCACAAGCTGTGCGAAAATGTGTCCTGACTGCGCGATCGTAGTAGAAAAACTGGACTAATAGAGAGGAGGAAATTTCAATGGCAAAAGTTTTGATGAAAGGCAACGAAGCAGTTGGTAAAGCGGCTATTGAGGCAGGTTGCAGATATTTCTTTGGCTACCCCATCACTCCTCAGTCCGAAGTACCTGAATATTTATCCAATGAATTACCTAAAGTAGGCGGCACATTCGTTCAGGCTGAATCTGAAGTAGCTGCTATCAACATGGTATACGGCGCAGCAGCAGCCGGCGCAAGAGTTCTGACAAGCTCTTCTTCCCCCGGTATCGCTCTGAAACAGGAAGGTATTGGTTACATCTCCAACGCATCCCTGCCCGCAGTTATCATCAACATGATGAGAGGTGGCCCGGGCCTGGGTACAATTCAGCCCGGTCAGGCAGACTATAACATGGCAGTTAAAGGCGGCTCCAACGGTGACTACCATGACATCGTTCTGGCTCCCGCATCCGTACAGGAAGCTGTAAACATGGTTATGGAAGCATTTGATATCGCTGATATCTATGGTGTACCCGTAATCGTTCTGGCTGACGGTCTGATCGGTCAGATGATGGAACCCGTAGAATTCAACTATGTTCCTAGACCCAACGTTCCTGAAAAACCTTGGGCACTGGTTGGTAACTGGGGCGCAGAAAGATCCAACATCAAAAACCTGGTAATCGATCCCGACGATTGCGAAGCTTGGAACCACGACCACTTCAAAGTATACGCTGAAGTAGAAGAAAAAGAACAGGCTTGGGAAGAATACCTGCTGGATGACGCTGAATATGCATTCGTAGCATACGGCACAGCTTCCAGAGTTGTTAGAACAGCTATCGGCTACCTGAGAGCTGAAGGTTACAAAGTAGGTATGCTGAGACCTAAAACACTGTGGCCTTTCCCTCAGAAAGCATTTGATAAAGTTAACGACAAAATCAAAAAATTCCTGGATGTAGAAATGTCCATGGGTCAGATGGTACCCGACGTTGCATTTGCATGTAACGATAGAAACAAAGTAGTATTCCACGGCAGAACAGGCGGTAACGTTCCTACTGTTGATGAAATCGTAGCATTCGGTAAAGAAGTAATGGGAGGTGACAAATAATGGCAGTTGTATTTGAAAAAACAAAAGGTCTGACAGACGCTAAATTGCATTATTGTCCCGGTTGTGGTCACGGTATCGTACACAGACTGGTAGCAGAAGTACTGGAAGAAATGGGCGAACTGGGTAACTCCATCACATGTGTACCCGTAGGTTGTGCTGTATTTGCTAACAACTACTTCAACATCGACGCAATCCAGTGTGCACACGGTCGTGCTCCCGCAACAGCAACAGGTATCAAGAGAGTTCGTCCTGAACAGCTGGTATTTACATATCAGGGCGATGGTGACCTGGCTTCCATCGGTACATGTGAAATCGTTCACGCAGCAGCTCGTGGCGAAAAAATCACAACAATCTTCATCAACAACGGTATCTACGGTATGACAGGCGGCCAGATGGCTCCTACAACACTGCCCGGCATGAAAGCTACAACAGCTCAGAAAGGCCGTGACCCCAAAGTAAACGGTAACCCTATCCGTGTTTCCGAAATGCTGGCTACACTGACAGGTCCCGCATACATCGAACGTGTATCCATCTCTACACCTGCTCAGGTTGCTGGTGCAAAAAAAGCAATCAGAAAAGCATTTGAAATCCAGAAACAGGGTCTGGGCTTCACATTTGTTGAAGTTGTATCCACATGCCCTACAAACTGGGGTGTAACACCTGTTAAAGCTATGGAATTTGTAAGAGAATCCATGATCCCTTACTATCCTCTGGGCGTATATAAAGATATCACAGTAGAGGAGGGCAAATAATATGAGTAACTTTTCTTCTATCATCGCAGGCTTTGGTGGTCAGGGCTCTCTGCTGATGGGTAAAATTATGGCATATGCTGGCATGCTGGAAGGCAAACAGGTTTCCTGGTGCCCTTCCTACGGTCCTGAAATGCGTGGTGGTACAGCTAACGTAAACGTTATCATCTCCGACGAAACAGTAGGTTCTCCTGTTGTTACAAAAGATGCTGACTGTATCGTAGCTCTGAACCAGCCTTCCCTGGACAAATTCGCTCCTGTTGTTAAAGTTGGCGGTTCTCTGGTTATCAACTCCGACCTGTGCACAGCTGGCGAAGTAAAAGAAGGCGTTAAAGTATACAACATCCCTGCTAACACAATCGCTACAGACAACTTTGGTGGTTCCAAACTGGCTAACCTGGTTATGCTGGGTGCTGTAGTTTTCGCTACAGGCGCTATTGATGTTGCTGGTATGGACGATACATTCGCTCATGTATTCGAAGGCGGCAAAGCAAAATTCATTCCCGATAACAAAAAAGCTTTTGAACTGGGTTATGAATTCGCTAAAAACCTGTAATCTAAATTAGAATTGATTTAAATTACATTATCCCTCTGAAGATTTTCCTTCAGAGGGATTTTTTCGTTGTAAACCTATTCCTTATAAAAAGCATTTGTGGTATACTTACAGATAAGTATGTAACCGTGAAAAAATTCCGTGAAGGGGCGTGCAGTATATGAAAAACAGAGTGAAGATCTCCATTGATGGCAAGAGCTTTACGCTGGTAGGCGAAGAAACAGAAGAACACATGCGTCAGGTGGCAGAATATATTGACCTGAAGATGACAGAGATCCGTCAGAAGGCTGTCGCTGTTACGCTGGACTCCAGCCTTGCCTATGTGCTGACTTCTATCAATGTGGCTGATGATTATTTTAAGGAAAAGGCATATACTGCAGAACTGGAAGGCAGACTGCTTGGTTTGACAACAAGAATGCAGGAACTGGCAAACAGACTGGAAGAAGCGGAAAAAGCGAAGGAAGAAGCAGAAGCAAAGTTGGATGAATATGCACTTGCCATGGAAGACG
Source organism: Anaerotignum sp. (assembly GCF_045122575.1). Classification (GTDB taxonomy): domain Bacteria; phylum Bacillota; class Clostridia; order Lachnospirales; family Anaerotignaceae; genus Anaerotignum_A. The sequence goes on from NZ_JBGVHV010000106.1 coordinate 13,069, forward strand.
GCATGGGCGTGCAGTTGCAGATGACTTCTGCAAAAACAAAAAAAGGTAAATAAAAACGAGAGTACATAAAAAGAGTGGAACGTCGGGCATACGCTTGAAATCTGCTCTTTTCTTTCAATGTAAAAGTTTGGAAAAGGAAGGGGAATATTATGACGATGATGAAACCGGAACTGCTTTCTCCCGCAGGCTCTATGGATAGCCTGAGGGCGGCGGTGAACAGTGGCTGCGATGCCGTTTATCTGGGTGGGAAACAATTCAGCGCCAGAGCGTATGCAGGCAATTTCGATCTGCAGGAACTGGAAGACGCCTGTGATTACTGCCATCTGAGAGGCGTAAAAGTATATGTAACGGTAAATACCGTATATAAGGATGAAGAACTGAAAGGTTTGCTGACATACATCAAGGCTCTTTATGAAATGGGGGTAGATGCCCTCATCATGCAGGATGCTGGCGCTGCAAAACTGGTGAAGGAACATTTTCCCGATTTCCCTCTCCATGCCAGTACACAGATGACCTGTAATTCGCTGGCGGACGTAAAATACTGGGAAAGTCAGGGGTTCAACAAAATCGTTCTGAGCCGTGAACTTTCTGTGGAAGAAATCAAGCACATCACAGAAAATGTGGATGCGGAAATTGAAACCTTCGTTCATGGCGCCCTGTGTGTCTGCTATTCCGGTCAGTGTATCATGAGCAGTATCCTTGGGGGTAGAAGCGGTAACCGCGGTCGCTGCGCCCAGACCTGCCGCCTGCCTTATACCTTATATAAAGGGTATGAAAATATCGAAGAAGGTCATCTGCTTTCTCCCAAAGATGTGATGACAGTCAACATTCTGCCGGAACTGATCGAAGCGGGGATCGCTTCTCTGAAGATCGAAGGCAGAATGAAGAGCCCCGAATATGTAGCCGGTGTAACAGGCATTTACAGAAAGTATATCGACCTGTATTTCGAAGATCCCGAAAACTACGAAGTGGACAAGGAAGATATCAAAGCGCTGAATCAGCTGTTTAACCGCGGCGGTTTTACAGAGGGTTATTACACTTCTTTTGCCGGCAGAGATATGATGAGTATCGAACGTCCCAAGCCTTGGGGGCTGAAGGTGGGGATCGTTGACAAATATCTGCCCAAGCATAAGAAAGTAACGATCCGCACCAGAGAACCTCTGGTGCCCGGGGATGGTCTGGAAGTATGGACACAGGAAGAACCCCATGTTGGTACCAATGTTTCCAAACATTCCAAGGCCGGTGAAGTGATCACCATCACCATGGAAGGGGAAATCAATAAAAACGATGTGGTTTATCGTACCTTTGGCAAGGCTCTGAATGATGAACTGAAAAAATTCTATGAAAGAGATACCAGAAAAATGCCCATTTCCGGCATGCTGCGTGTAAAAGAAGGGGAACCTATTTCCCTGCAGCTGTGGGATAACGGCGGCAACAGCGTATTTGTCAGCGGTGCGGTGGTGGAACCTGCAGGTTCTTCCCCTATGCTGCCCATGAAGCTGAGAGAACTGGTGAATAAAATGGGTGCAACGCCTTTTGTACTGGAAAATCTGGAAACAGAGATCGATCAGTATATTTTTGTCAGTGTCAGCGAAGTGAACCGTGTACGCCGTGAAGCCTGTGAAGCTTTGGAAGCATCTATTCTGAAAAAATCCAAACGCAAGGCAAAATCCGAAGCAGTTTACGCAAAAGCAGAAAAAAGACCTTTCCAGCTGCGGAAAAAACTGACTGCACTGGTGATGAATCTGGGTCAGCTGGATGCAGTGCTGAATGCAAAGGGCATTGTACGTGTTTATTATGAATGTTCTTCCGAACTGGAAAAGAATCTGGATAAGATCATCGAAAGATGCCAGAAAGCGGGCGTAGGTCTGTATATCGCTCTGCCCAGAGTGGCAAGAGAATGGAATGCGGAAAAAGAACAACCCATGATCGATATGCTGAAAAACAGTGCCATCGATGGTTTTTTGGTACGTTCCGCAGGTCAGTTCGATCAGGTAAAGGACAGCGGTAAGAAGATCGTTGTGGATTATAACCTGAATGCCATGAACCGTCAGACAGTGGAATACTGGAAGGAACAGGGCGCAGACAATGTCTGCCTGTCCGTAGAAGCAAATCTGCAGGAAATCAATCAGATGGGTGACAGGGACTGCGAAATGGTGGTTTACGGCTATCTGCCACTGATGAAAACCCAGCAGTGCCCTATCGGTAACTATACCGGCGGCAAGGACGGTCATAAATACTGTTCCGAAAGAAACAACGAAGACCTGTACTTTCTGAGAGACAGAAAAGGCGTGAAATTCCCTCTGATGACAGACTGCGAACGCTGTGTCTGCACGATTCTGAATGGGAAACCTCTGTTTACACTGAAATTCTACGATGAAATTCTGGAAAGTACGACAGGTTATGTTCGTCTGGACTTTACAAAGGAAGGCCCCGGCAGAACAGAAAAAATTGCCAGAGCTTATGGGGAAATGACAGCCGATGTGGAACGCATCAGCCCTGCGACCCGTAACCTTTTGGGAGAAATGAGCGAAAAAGGCAATACGAAAGGACATTTCTTCCGCGGAGTGGAGTGATTTGAATGTTTGATCTGATCATTATGCTGAGCCGATATGCATTTATCGTCTATATCGTTCTGTTCTTATGGCAGGGCATCGTTTACGTTGCCTATGAACAGGGCGGTTATCTGGGTAACCCCTATACGGCGGTATCCATTCAGCGTCGTCTGGTGGTGCTGATGCATATCACAGCGTTTTTGATTCTTTCCTATAATAGAGAGACCCATTTGTATGATATCCCGACGCTGATTTTCGCGGCGGTATCGCTGGTATTTATATTGTTTGCGGTCAAGCTGCTGGACAGATTCTTTTACGAAGGCTGTCCGCTGATCTGGACGGGGATGCTGTTTCTGATGGATCTGAGTCTGATCATGCTGCAGAGAGTGGAACCTTATCTGGCTCACAGACAGCTGATGTGGATGTGTGTCGGGTTGGCGGGGATGTCCTTTTTGCCCACCTTCTTTCGATTTATTCCACGGTTTGAAGTATTTGAATGGGTCTATATCATCGTCTGCTACGGGCTGCTCCTCTGCACCAGATTGTTTGGCATTGCAAAGGGCGGTTCTACCAACTGGCTGTCTTTTGGTATCGGTTCTATCGATATCACCTTTCAGCCTTCGGAAATTGCGAAATTCCTGTTTATCTTCTACCTGGCCAGCGTGTTCCGCAAAAGGGTGGAATGGAAACAGTTTCTGACAACAGCGATTTTAAGTGCAGGTCTGGTTTTTCTGCTGGTACTGCAGAAAGACTTAGGCAGTGCGCTGATCTTCTTTATGACTTATATGGTCATGCTGTATATTGCCACATCCAATGAATTTCTGTTCTTTCTGGGGATGGGGGCAGCCAGCGGGGCTGCTATGGTTGCCTATAAGCTGTTTTCCCATGTCCGTGTCCGTGTGGCAGCATGGCAGAATCCATGGGCAGATATCGATACCGGCGGTTATCAGATCGTCAGTTCCTTGTTTGCCATTACCACTTGGGGGCTGTTTGGCAGCGGCCTAACCAAAGGGATGCCCAAAAGTATCCCTGTTGTGGAAAGTGATATGATCTTTGCGGCTATCTGCGAAGAATTTGGCGTGATTTTCGGTGCAGGGGTCATCAGTATCTTTATTATGATCCTGTATCGCGGGGTTCGCATTGCGCTGGACTGCAACCGCAGATATTACAGCATCCTTGCGGCAGGGGTGACAACGATGATCTCCTTCCAGACCTTTGTGATCCTTGGCGGCGTCATCAAACTGATCCCACTGACCGGGGTAACGCTTCCCTTTGTCAGCTACGGCGGCAGTTCTGTTCTGGTCAGCCTGATGATGATCGGACTTTTGCAGTGGGTATGTGTTTACTGCGAACAGCAGAGCCGTGAGGAAGAAGAACGGATGATGACACTGCAGATGGGAGGTGGCCGGAATGAGTAATATGAAGCGGAGCATGCGCCGTGTGTTCTGGCTGCTGGCGCTGTGTTTTTTCCTTTTGCTGGGCTATCTGGGAAAACTGGTTCTGGTGGATCGGGATGAGATATCGGGCAATGCTTACAATCATCGCCTGCGCTATGTGGATGAAACCATCCGCCGCGGAGATATTCTGGACAGGGACGGCGAAGTTCTGGCGACCAGTGTTCTGCAGAACGACGGCACCTACAGCAGAGAATACCCCCGTGCCCGCATGGCAGCTCATATCACAGGCTACAGCAGTGTAGGGAAAAGCGGTGTGGAAGCGGCAGAAAACTTTACGCTGATGGCTCTGAAAAATGAACTGTTTCAGCGTGTCAGTGGTATTATCAGAAAAACGGAATTGATGGGCAATAGTGTTGCCCTGACTGTAGATATGGATATCCAAAGTACTGCGGGAAACCTTCTGGGCAGTGCAAAAGGGGCTGTTGTTGTGATAGAACCTTCCACGGGCAGAGTCCTTGCCCTGCAGGCATATCCTGATTTCAACCCAAACAGTGTGGAAAGTCAGTGGGAAACACTGAAAGACCATGAAGACAGCCCTTTGGTCAACAGGGCAACACAGGGCTTATATCCTCCTGGTTCTACCTTTAAAACGGTAACGGCTCTGGCGGCAATGGAACATCTTCCCGACTGGCAGAGTTTTACGGTTGAATGTACGGGGGAAATGGATTTTGAGGATAAGGTCATCCATTGTTACAATAATAAAGCCCATGGTACAGTGGACATGAAGGGGGCTCTGGCAGCTTCCTGCAACTGTTATTTTGCGGCGCTGGCAAAAGAGATTGGCGCAGGCAATCTGGCAAAGACGATGCGTCAGGTGGGGATGGATGCCTTCAGTCATTTTGAACTGGAAACCAGCGGAAACAATATCTATCTGGAAAAAGGAGCAACAGAAAGTGAACTGGTGGAAACGGCCATCGGACAGGGCAGAACAGGTGTGACCCCCCTATATATGGCTATGCTGGCTTCTGCCATTGCCAATGACGGCATGATGATGCAGCCGTATATTGTCGATCATGTATTGTACCCTGATGGGAATATGGGAAAACATACAGTTCCCCAGAAGCTGATGGAAATCTGTTCTGCAGAAGAAGCTTCTATATTAAAGGATATGATGACAGAAGTTGTGACCAGCGGTACAGGTACGGCGGCGGCTGTCAGCGGCGTGACAGTAGCGGGCAAAACAGGTACAGCGGAAAATGCCACAGGTAACGACCATAGCTGGTTTATTGGCTTTGCCCCTGTGGAAGACCCCAAGGTGGCGGTGGCGGTGCTGATCGAAAATTCTAATTATGGCAGCGCAACACCCATTGCGGGAAAAATGATCCGTGCAGCTCTGGCTGAACTTGGAGAGTAAGAGGTGGTCAGATGGAACTGAAATTTGACACATCAAAAACATACGCTATTGTGCTGGAAGGCGGCGGTGCGAAAGGCGCTTATGAAGCCGGTGTATGGAAGGCGTTGGATGAAGCAGGTGTAAAATATAATGCCGTTGCGGGAACTTCTGTCGGTGCATTGAATGGTGCCATGATGGCGGCGAAAGAACTGGATACGGCGATCAGCCTTTGGGAAAATGTGAAATTTTCTCAGGTCTTCGATGCAGATGATGCCCAGATGAAAAAGATCTACGATAAAGATCTGGATGGTCTGGATGTGAAAGGTCTTCTGCGGGATGTTGTGGGGATTCTGAAGGATGGCGGTCTGGATATCGAGCCGCTGAGAAAAATGATGGAGACGTATATAAATGAAGAAAAAATTCGAAACTCAGACGTGGATTTTTTCTTTGTGACATACTCCCTGACAGATATGGAAGAGGTGGAACTTTCTGCAAAGGAACTGGAAGAAGGCAAACTGATCGATATGCTTCTGGCCAGCGCCTATGTTCCTGTATTTCAGAGGAAGAAGCTGGATGGTAAAGATTATGTGGACGGCAGCGTTCAGAATATCGTCCCCATCGATTCTCTGTTAAAAAGAGGATATCGAGATATCATCATGATCCGTATTTATGGTATGGGCTTTGAAAAAAAGATACAGATACCGGAAGATGTCAATGTGATTACCATTGCACCGAAGGAAAAATTGGGCGGCATCCTGCAGTTTGATGCAGAAAGTACAAAGCGGGATATGATACTGGGATACTTTGACGGTATGCGGATGCTTTACGGTCTGGCGGGAGAAAAATATTATATCGACCGCCAGTGGAGCGAAATGCAGGCGTATTTTGTGCTGAAAAACATGATTGAACGGCTGATCGGAGAAGAAATTCCCCTCAGAGATATGAATGAAAGGCTTCTCCCCAGATTTGCAAGAAAGATGAAGGCAAAAGACGGGGATTATCATGAGATGCTGCTGCGTTTTCTGGAAAAGAATGCAGAGCAGGCAGGGATCTCTCCTTTTAAAATTCGAACAGAGGAGGAACTTTTGCAGGAGATTTTAAAATATCAGAAGATTTAAAAAATATATTGCAGACCTTTTTGTTATCAAACAGCAGAAGGTCTGCTTTTTATTTTTTTAACGAAAAAATGTACAGCGGCTAAACGATTAAACAGTTGGAAAAAGGCGGATTTACAGGAAAAACTGTATACAGTGGGGAAAAAGGGGAAAAGCATATTCTGTACGATATTGCATATAATTTAACAAAGTAAGGGGCAGAAAGGGGGAGGAAGGAAACCCTTCAATGCCGATAGGATTAAATTTAGGGGGAGCGGGAGGAAATGCCGGTTTTGGAATTTATACGAAAATTGGGGCTTGCGCGAGTGTATTTTACAAAAACGAAAGAAAAAATAAGAAAAAATAAGACTCTTTTTACAAAGGTGATTGAAAAATAGGTAGCATGCGAAATGATTTGTATACAAAAAAGTGGTTTTTTTGTATGTTGGGGCGATTTTTGACACTTTTTCCAAAATAAAAATAAATTTTTAACAATTTGGGTTGAAATGTCAAAACATTGATGTTATAATCAAGGCAGTACAGAAGGACTATGTCTGAATACCTGTGCTGATGAATGACTGAACTTATATTCAGAAAGGGAAGGATATAGGTTTTTTATCATGTCGTTCAACGGGTGATTCGCAAAAAGGCAACACGGGGACAGCGGATCACGCCCAACATTCTTCATGATTGTTTATCGCATGGTCAAATATACGATAGAGGAGGGAAACGAGGATGTATACAATGGGCATTGACGTCGGCTCCGCTTCTTCCAAGGTAGTTATCTTGAAAGACGGTAAAGACATCGTTGCGGCAGAGGTTGTACAGGTTGGTACAGGCTCTACAGGTCCCAAGAAAGCAATCGAAGCAGCTTTCGAAGCAAGTGGTCTGAAACAGGAAGACATTGCTTTCACAGTTGCTACGGGCTATGGCAGATTCTCTCTGGATGCTGACAAACAGTTCTCCGAGATCAGCTGCCATGCAAAAGGTATTTTCTTTTTGGTACCCACTGCACGTACGATCATTGATATCGGCGGTCAGGACGCGAAAGCGATCCGACTGGATAACAAGGGTGGTATCAAGCAGTTTTTTATGAACGATAAATGTGCGGCAGGTACAGGTCGTTTCATTGAGGTTATGGCCAGAGTTCTGGAAACAACACTGGATGAAATGGCTGCACTGGACGAACTCGCAACAGAAACAGCACCTATCAGCAGTACATGTACTGTATTCGCTGAATCTGAAGTTATTTCTCAGCTTTCTAAAGGGACAAGCAGAAATAACATTGCAAAAGGGGTTCACATGTCCGTAGCTAGCAGAGCGTGCGGTCTCGCTTACAGAGGCGGCCTGGAAAAAGACGTTGTCTTCACAGGCGGCGTTGCAAAAAATGCAGGCGTAGTTAGAGCAGTTGCTAGCGTATTGAAAACAGATGTAATTGTGGCACCCAATCCACAAACAACAGGCGCTCTCGGTGCGGCACTTTTCGCATACGAAGCGGCAACAAAAAAATAAAAGAAAGAGGGATTAGAATGAGTTTAACACAAGGCATGACAGCAAAAAAATTGTTAGGCTACTACCAGAACAAAGCTGACCAGGACGCAAGAGAAGCTAAAGCAAGAGGCGACCTTGTTTGTTGGTCCGCATCCGTAGCTCCTTCCGAATTCTGCGTAACAATGGGTATCGCTATGATCTACCCCGAAACACACGCAGCTGGTATCGGTGCTAGAAAAGGTGCTATCGATATGCTGGACGTTGCAACAAGAAAAGGTTACAACATTGACTGCTGTTCTTATGGTAGAGTAAACATGGGTTACATGGAATGTCTGAAAGAAGCAGCTATCACAGGCGTTAAACCCGAAGTACTGGTTAACTCCCCCGCAGCTGATGTTCCCCTGCCCGACCTGGTAATTACATGTAACAACATTTGTAACACACTGCTGAAATGGTACGAAAACCTGGCTGCAGAACTGGATATCCCCTGCATCGTAATCGACGTACCTTTCAACCACACAATGCCTATTCCCGAATATGCTAAAGCATATATCGCTGATCAGTTCAGAAACGCTATTTCTCAGCTGGAAGTAATCTGCGGCAGACCTTTCGACTGGAAAAAATTCAAAGAAGTTAAAGACCAGACACAGCGTTCCGTATACCACTGGAACAGAATCGCTGATATGGCTCAGTACAAACCCTCTCCTCTGAATGGTTTCGACCTGTTCAACTACATGGCTCTGATCGTAGCTTGCCGTTCCCTGGACTATGCTGAAATCACATTCAAAGCATTCGCAGATGAACTGGAAGCTAACCTGAAAGCTGGCGTATATGCTTTCAAAGGCGCAGAAAAAACAAGATTCCAGTGGGAAGGTATCGCTGTATGGCCTCACCTGGGTCACACATTCAAAACAACAAAGAACCTGGGTGCTATTATGACAGGTACAGCATACCCCGCTCTGTGGGATCTGCACTATGATGCAAACGATGAATCCCTGCACTCCATGGCAGAAGCTTACACAAGAATCTACATCAACACATGCCTGTCCAACAAAGTTGAAGTTCTGCTGAACATCATGAACAAAGGCCAGATCGATGGTACAATCTACCACCTGAACAGATCTTGTAAGCTGATGAGCTTCCTGAACGTAGAAACAGCTGAAATCATCAAAGGTATCAACGGCAAACCTTACGTATCCTTCGATGGTGACCAGACAGACCCTAACGTATTCTCCCCTGCACAGTACGAAACACGCGTACAGGCTCTGGTAGAAATGATGGAAGCAAACTTGGCAGCAGAATAATTTGAGGAGGAGAAAACGATGAGTAAAGTAGAAGCTATCTTATCCCAACTGAAAGATGTTGCAGCTAATCCTAAAAAAGCAATGGATGACTATAAAGCTGAAACAGGTAAAGGCGCTGTAGGTATCATGCCTATCTACGCTCCCGAAGAAATGGTACATGCAACAGGTTACCTGCCTATGGGTATCTGGGGTGCTCAGGGCAAACAGATCTCCAAAGCACGTACATACCTGCCCGCATTCGCATGCTCTATCATGCAGCAGGTTATGGAACTGCAGTGTGAAGGCGCTTATGATGAACTGGCAGCAGTTCTGTTCTCCGTTCCTTGTGACACTCTGAAATGTCTGTCTCAGAAATGGAAAGGCGCTAACGCTGACAAAGTTATCGTATTCACACACCCTCAGAACAGAGGCCTGGAAGCAGCTAACAAATTCCTGGTAACAGAATACGAACTGGTTAAAGCTCAGCTGGAAGCATACCTGGGTGTTAAAATCACAAACGCAGCTCTGGAAAACTCCATCGCTGTTTACAACGAAAACAGAGCAGTTATGCGTGAATTCGTTAAAGTAGCAGCTGACTACCCTCAGGTTATCAGCGCTGTTGACCGTCACGCTGTATTCAAAGCAAGACAGTTCATGCTGAAAGAAAAACACACAGCACTGGTGAAAGAACTGATCGCTGAAGTAAAAGCTATGCCCGTACAGCCTTGGGATGGCAAAAAAGTTGTTGTTACAGGTATCATGCTGGAACCCAACCAGGTTCTGGAAATCTTCGACGAATTCAAACTGGCTATCGTTGATGACGATCTGGCTCAGGAATCCAGACAGATCCGTGTTGACGTTCTGGATGGCGAAGAAGGCCCTCTGTACAGAATGGCAAAAGCATGGCAGCAGATGTATGGTTGCTCCGTTGCAACAGATACAAAGAAAGGCCGCGGCAAAATGCTGATCAACAAAACAATCGCTACAGGTGCTGACGCTGTAATCGTAGCTATGATGAAATTCTGTGATCCCGAAGAATGGGATTACCCTGTAATGTACAGAGAATTCGAAGAAAAAGGCGTTAAAAACCTGATGATCGAAGTTGACCAGGAAGTTACATCCTTCGAACAGGTTAAAACAAGACTGCAGTCCTTCGTAGAAATGCTGTAATTTTTCCTACTGCATTTGCTTTGATGGAAATGTAATTTAACGGGGGTAGGAGACTACCCCTGTTCTTCTAATATTGTGAAGCAAAACAAGAAATTTTTATAGGAGGTCTAACATAATGGCTAGACAGGTAAAAATTATTACTGCTGCTGAAGCTGCTGCGCTGATCAAAAACGGCGATACAGTTACAACTAGCGGTTTCGTAGCATCTGCTATTCCCGAAGCTCTGGACAGAGCTGTAGAAGAAAGATTCCTGGCAACAGGCGAACCCAGAGATCTGTTCTATGTATACTGCGGTTCTCAGGGTAACAAAGACGGTCGTGGTGCTGAACACTTCGCACACGAAGGTCTGCTGAAAAGATTCATGGCTGGTCACTGGGCAACAATCCCCGCTATGCAGAAACTGGCTCTGGACAACAAAATCGAAGCTTACAACGTATCTCAGGGTGCTCTGTGCCACCTGTTCAGAGATATCGCTGCTCATAGACCCGGCTACCTGACAAAAGTAGGTATGGGTACATTTATTGACCCCAGAAACGGTGGCGGTAAAGTAAACGCAAAAACAACAGAAGATTACATCAAACTGGTTAACTTCGAAGGCGAAGACTATCTGTACTACCCTGCATTCCCTATCAATGTAGCTATGATTAGAGGTACATACGCTGATGAAGCTGGTAACATTTCCTTCGAAAAAGAAGTTTCTCCTCTGGAAGGTACATCCGTATGTCAGGCTGTTAAAAACAGCGGCGGTATCGTTATCGTTCAGGTAGAAAAAGTTGTTAAAGCTGGTACACTGGATCCTCGTCTGGTTAAAGTTCCCGGTATCTATGTTGACTACGTAGTAGTTGCTGATCCTAAAGATCACCAGCAGACATTGGATTGTGATTACGATCCCGCTCTGTCCGGTGAAATGAGAAACCCTGACGTTGCTCCCGCTCCTCTGCCTCTGGACGCTAAGAAAATCATCGGTCGTCGTGGCGCTCTGGAACTGGAAAAAGACGTTGCAGTTAACCTGGGCGTAGGTGCTCCTGAATATGTTGCTTCCGTAGCAAACGAAGAAGGCATCGGCGACTTCATGACACTGACAGTAGAAGGCGGCGCTGTTGGCGGCGTACCCGCTGGCGGTATCAGATTCGGTGCTGCTTACAATGCAGACGCACTGCTGGATCAGGGCTACCAGTTCGACTTCTATGATGGCGGCGGTCTGGATCTGTGCTACCTGGGTCTGGCTGAATGTGACCCTAAAGGTTGCATCAACGTTTCCAGATTCGGTCCTCGTATCGCTGGTTGCGGTGGTTTCATCAACATCACACAGTGCACACCTAAAGTATTCTTCTGCGGTACATTTACAGCAGGCGGTCTGAAAGTTAAAGTTGAAGACGGCAAAGTTGTAATCGTACAGGAAGGTAGACAGAAAAAATTCGTTAAATCTGTTGAACAGATCACATTCAATGGCGACATCGCTAACGAACGTGGTCAGCAGGTTATGTACATGACAGAAAGATGCGTATTCGTTCTGAAAGAAGACGGCCTGCACCTGACAGAAATCGCTCCTGGTATCGATCTGCAGACACAGATCCTGGATCAGATGGAATTCGAACCTATCATCGATAGAGATGAAAACGGCGAAATCAAACTGATGCCTGCAGCTCTGTTCGCTCCCGAACTGATGGGTCTGAAAGAAATGAAACTGGGCTAATCTTTCGAGATTAACTGATTTCTGAATTTCATATAAAAAATGGCTCCTGCCTTATGGCAGGGGCCTTTCTTTATTTTAACAAGTTTTTGTTCGTACGGAAAATGCGCGAAGGCGATATGACGGGTATAAAACCTTTGATATGAACCATACTAATTCCAAAAGGAGGAATGGATATGGATTTTAAACAAAGCGAAACAAAGGACAACCTGATGAGGGCCTTTGCGGGAGAAAGCCAGGCAAGAAACCGCTATACCTTTGCGGCAGAGCAGGCAAAGGAACAGAAATTGCATGTGATCGAAGCAGTCTTCAAGTTTACCGCCGGTCAGGAGCAGGAGCATGCAGAGATTTTTTATAACCATCTGAAAGAGCTGGCAGGGGAGAATGTGCATATCGATGGCAGCTATCCTGTAGATATTTATGAAACAGTGCTGGAAGTACTGCGGGCAGCGCAGCATAATGAATACGAAGAGTATGATCCCGTTTATAAGGCCTTTGGTGATAAGGCTATGGAAGAAGGGTTTCCGAAGGTGGCAGCATCCTTTCATCATATTGCGAATATTGAAAAGGTTCACGGTGACCGCTTTGGAGAACTGGCGGATCTGCTGGAACAGAACAAATTGTTTATCAGTGATGTAGAATGTAAATGGATGTGTCTGAACTGCGGTTATGTGTATGAAGGCAAGAAGGCACCGGAGCAGTGTCCTGTCTGTCAGCATGAAAAAGGGTATTTTATCCGTCTGGAACTGGCGCCCTATACAAAAGTATAAAAATAAGCCCCCATCAGGGGGCTTTTCTGTTAGAAAGGAACATCGTTCAATTCGCTGCCATTGATAGTCGCGTGTTCATCTTCTTCCAATGGAATAACAATACATTTTTTACCGTCGATGATCTCTGTTTTGATCACGGGAAGTTTTTCAGGAGAAACCTGCAGGACGATTTCTTTTTCCGGAATTTCTGCAGGTGCTTCTTTTTCCTCCAGTTTTTGCTTCAGTGTTTCCACTTCCAGTGCCAGTGTTTCTGCTTTTTTCTGAGCAGCACGGGCAGACAGTGCTTTGTTATCGATCAGATTTTCTGCAAGGGGAGGGGCATCACCGAATTCCTCCTGACAGATTTCTTCTACTTTTGCAATGATGTCTTCGGAAAGCCCTTTATCAGTCATGGCTTCGCGGATCGAGGAAGAGGTCAGGAGAACAGGTTCGTTTTCAAATACATTTTTATGCTCGTCCACCATATCGCTCAGATTTTGTTGAATATCCAGAATGATATCTTTTGCATCTTCCACTTCCGCAGAAATAACTTCCTTCAGAATAGCATGAAAAGCTTTTTTCTCTTCGGCTGCGGTACGTTTGGGTTCACAGCCCAGAACTTCCCGCATGAAATCGGGCTGTGCTTTTTTTGCATCTTTTACGAAATAACCCATAGCATTTACGTCGCTGCTTCTGTCAGAGAATGCAGGGAAGAGAAATCCTGTTTCCGGCACGGAAACCACCCAGTCACGGATACGAGGGGCGATCACGTTTTTGTCCTTATGATAGCCCAGACCTGCTTTAGTCAGTTCTACAGGGCAGATAGCACAGAGGATATATTCGTAAACCTCCTCCGACTCATCCAGTTTATTGTTGTCAGTTGTTTTGGTCATAACGTCATAAGCATCATGGAAGAGCAGGATCAGATAATTGCCGGCATAGTCATATTCTTTGATGATACGTTCATAAAGAACATCTAACAGACCGTCCGCCTTCAGCCTGCTGTCTCGCAGACCCAGAAAGAATTTCTGCGCTTCGGTACCGGCTTCTTCCTTTAGGAAAGAAAGTTCCAGAAGATTATTGCCGATGGTACCGGAAAGGGCTTTCTTTGCAATTTCCAGATATTTATAAAATTCTTCCTCATCCAGATTCAGGAAGGTTTCATTTATATGTAATACGATATTTTTCTGGCTGTCTACATAGCAGCCACGCATTTTCGTAAACGTACAGCCATCTTTTTTCAGACGGCGTTTTAATTCAAGGATATCTTTTTTATTCATGGTGCGTTCCTTTCTTTGGTTAAAATCATTCCAGAAAATATTATAATGATTTTTTTCTCTTCCTGCAAGGGCGGAAAAGGGATGGATTTGTCGGGTGGTTTCTCCATAAAAATCTTGCATTTTTGAGTGGGGTATATTATAATGTCTGTTGTTAAGCTGATATGGCTCAGTTGGTAGAGCAATTGATTCGTAATCAATAGGTCGCGGGTTCGAGTCCCGCTATCAGCTGTAAGCCCGAAGATTCAGGATCTTCGGGCTTTTTTTGTGTAAAGAGTATCTCTGAGCTTTGTAAAATATAACGAACGGATGTTATTGCATTATTTACAATCGTATGTTATAATGTACAGGAAAGCGGAGTGATTATTTCATAAGGCTCACGGCTCGATCCTTATGTTTTTTCTTTTCCTTCCTCCGCTTTTTCCTAAGTAATTTCTATCGTTTTTTAGGAGGCAGTAAAATGACTAGCAATAAGAAAAAAGTATTTGGTCTTGCGTTTATGACAGTGTTCCTTTGGGCATCTGCTTTCCCTTTGACAAAGGTTGCCCAGGAGCAGTTTACATCTATCCCTCTGGGCTTTCTGCGTTGTTCTGCGGCAGCAATTTTTCTATTGATCATTGGGAAGATGGCAAAAATCAGATTACCACAGAAGAAACATATTCCTCTGTTTTTTGTATCCGGCGGCCTTGGGTTTACCCTGTATATGATCACATTTAATACAGGTATTTTAACGCTGACCTCTGCCACATCCAGTATTATCATTGCGGTTACCCCGATTTTGACAGCCGTGGTAGCATCGAAACTCTATCAGGAAAAGATCAAACCCATTGGCTGGTGCGCCATTGGTTCTGCTTTTATCGGCGTTCTGATCCTGCTGTTGTGGGAAGGTGTTTTTTCCATCAATATTGGCCTGATCTGGACATTGGGCGCATCTCTGGTGTTCTGCGGTTATAATATTATGACAAGAAGACTGGGGGCTATGGGCTATAATGCGCTGGAAATAGTTACATACAGCATGATCTGCGGTGCGATCTTGCTGGGCTTCTGGGCGGGAGAGGGCTTCCGTCAGCTTTCCGGTGCCAGCATGAGCCATATTGTTGCACTGATCTATCTGGGGGCGTTCCCCAGTGCCACAGCATATTTCCTGTGGGGCAAGGCCATGAGTTTTGCGGAAAGAACCAGTGAAGTAACGAACTTTATGTTTGTGACACCGCTGCTGTCTACGATCATGGGATTTATCATTCTGAGGGAAGTGCCCAATGCGGGTACCTTTATCGGTGGTGCCATCATTATCAGCAGTATCGTTGTCTTCAACCTGAAAGGGAAATAAAGAAAAAGGGAACCAAATGGTTCCTTTTTTGTTGCTTTTTGTTGAAAA
This sequence comes from Anaerotignum sp., assembly GCF_045122575.1. GTDB lineage: Bacteria > Bacillota > Clostridia > Lachnospirales > Anaerotignaceae > Anaerotignum_A. The sequence goes on from NZ_JBGVHV010000106.1 coordinate 28,549, forward strand.
AAGGCGTATCTTGTTTGATGGAGAATCAAGAAGAAAAGAGATGAAAACATGACAAAACAGAAGAAAAAGGTTGTAGCATACAGCCTGTTTACCATATTTCTCTGGGCGTCAGCTTATCCGCTGACGAAAATCGCTCAGACCCATTTTACACCGGTCCCTATTTCCTTTGTTCGCAGTTTTATTGCCGGCTTTTTCATGCTGGCTGTGGGCAGAATGAAAGGCATGCAGCTGCCGAAGAAAAAACATATCCCGTTATTTCTGCTTTCCGGTGCTTTCGGCTATGTGATTTATACGGTTGCTATGAACATTGGCCTGCAGACACTGCCTTCGGCCACCTGCAGTCTTTTGGTTGCCACATCGCCCATTATGACGGCGATCATTGCATCAAAGGTCTATAACGAAAAGATCAATCTCATCAGCTGGCTGGCGATCCTGATCGCCTTTGCGGGGGTAGCGATCCTGCTCCTGTGGGATAGTGGGGGAGCCTTTACGATCGATGCTGCTATGCTTTGGATGCTGCTTTCTGCTGCTTCCTGGGCAGGGTATAATATTATAACAAGAAAATTGGTGGCGCTGGGTTATACGTCTGCGCAAATCACCTGCTTCAGTATGATCGCAGCGGCATTCTGGCTTTCTTTCTGGTCTGTGGATGGTTTCAGAGAAACCTTTACGGCAGAAAGGATCCACATTCTGGCTTTGCTGTATCTGGCGGTGATCTCCAACGCGGCAGGCTGTATCCTCTGGGGAAAAGCCATGGCTTACGCGGAAAAAACCAGTGAAGTGGCAAACTTTATGTTTTTGTCGCCACTGATGTCTGCTCTGATGAGTTTTCTCCTTCTGGGGGAAGTGCCCGGCATGGGGACTTTCATAGGCGGCGCAGTTATCATTGGTGGTCTGCTGTTGTTCAATTTAAAAGGACAGAAGAAAGAATAGGAAAAATACAAGCACAGGATCAGAGAAATCCTGATAAGAAAAACCGAAAGAAACCTTTGATTAAAAGGTTCCTTTCGGTTTTTGATTTCTGCGGAATGTTTTCTTAAGCCACTGCATTACCTGTATTGATTGCTGTTTCAAAAAACGCTCTTAACAATGCTTTACAAAGTTTTTACAAAGGAAGATAGTGGATTTTACATTTCTAAGAGAAAATAAAGGCACTAACAGAAAAGGAGAGATCAATGATGAAACAAATGAAAAAAGCAGTATCCATGATGCTGGTTTCTGCGGCTGTACTGAGCTGCAGCCCTCAGTGTTTTGCGGCAGAGGTGGCAGCAAAAGGATTGGAAAATGGAAAAGCAGTAGATCTGGTGAAAATTGGCGGCTATGATACCGGCTATTCCAATAAGGATGGCGGTGTAGCGGAAATCATTTCCTATGACAAAGTAAAAAATCAGGCATGGGTAGTCAATGGTACGACTGGCAAACTGGATATTCTGGATATGCAGGATGTCACAAATGGTCTGTCTCAGAAAATGCCTGTAAAATCTCTGGATATTCCTGCTATCATCCAGAAGGCTGCTCCTGATTTTCATTATGGCGATATGACATCTGTAGCAGTTAACAGTGATAAAGGGATTGTTGCTGTGGCACTGCAGGATGCAGATTACAGCAAACACGGCTATGCAGCGATCCTGACAACAGACGGTGAACTTCTGACAATGGTGGAAGCAGGCTGTCAGCCCGATATGGTGACTTTCACACCCGATGGCACAAAGATCCTGGTAGCGAATGAAGGGGAACCCAGAGAGGGCTTTGGAGAAGGTATTGTAGATCCTGCAGGCTCTGTAACAGTGATCACTTTAGATGCAGCGGATGTAAAGAAAAGTACCGCGATTACCGTTGGTTTTGATGCCTTCGACAGCCAGAGAGAAACGCTGATCACAAATGGCGTTATGATGGTAAAAGACAATCTGCCTTCCGCGGATTTTGAACCAGAATATATCGCAGCAACAGATCGGAAAGCTTATATTGCTCTGCAGGAAAATAATGCGATTGCGGTATTGGATCTGGAAACAACAGAATATTGCGGCGTATATCCTATGGACTATAAAGATTTGAATGATGCCGAAAATGCACTGGATCTGGTGGAAGATGGTGCATACGAAGCAAAAACCTATGATGCTGTGGGGGCATATATGCCTGATGGGGTGGCTGTTTATGAAGCAGACGGAAAAACATACCTCCTGACTGCAAATGAAGGGGATGCCCGTGAGTGGGGCGATTATTGCAACGAAGTGAAGGAAACACTGACAGCAGCAGACGGTACAGAAGCAAAAAAAGTACGTGTTATTGATGCGGCAGTGACAGATGGTATGCCAGAAGGAAAAGCAGTTCTCTACGGTGGTCGTTCCTTCTCTATCTACCGTGTAGACCAGAATGGACTGACACAGGTATTTGACAGCGGCAATGACTTTGAAGAAAAAACAGCGGCATATTTCCCTGCATATTTTAATGTGTCCAATGATGACAATGCCTATGATAGCCGTTCTCCCAAAAAAGGTCCTGAGCCTGAAAACGTAACGGTAGGCAAGATAGGGGACAAGGTATATGCGTTTGTCGGACTGGAACGTATCGGCGGTATCATGGTGTATGATATCACAAATCCCGAAAAAGCAGATTTCTGCAACTACATTAACACAAGAGATTTCAACGAAGATCCTGAGACTGCCGAAAAACTGACAGGAGATATTGCTCCCGAAGGTCTGACATTTATCTCTGCAGAAGATTCTCCTTCCAATACACCAATCCTGCTGGCAGCATTTGAAGTCAGCGGTACAGTAGGCGCATACGCAGTCGGTGAACAGCCTGCAGCCCCTGAAAAAATGGTGAAACTGGAAATTGGCAGCAAAGAGGCAGCAGTAGATGGTAAAACTGTGGAACTGGATACGCCTGCCTTTGTGAAAGATGGCAGAACATTCCTGCCCATCCGCTTTATTTCCGAAGCAATGGGAATGAATGTGGACTGGGATGCAGCAACAAAAACAGTAACGATCTGGAATTAAATAAAAGAAAGGCGTGGTAAATACCACGCCTTTTTATGTGCTTTGCAATATCAGTACGCTCTGCCCCAGTAAACCATATGTTTCGCAGGTTTACCACAGCATACGCATACATCAGAAACTTCTTCCTGTTCGAAAGGAATACATCTGCTTGTTGCAGCTGTTTTTTCTTTGATTTCGTCTTCGCAAGCCTGATCGCCGCACCACATTGCTTTGATGAAGCCGGGTGTTTCGTTGATGGTCTTGTCGAATTCTTCCATGTTTTTCGCAACGTATGTTCTTGTGTCTCTGTGTTCTTTTGCTTTTGCCAGCAGGTTTGCCTGAATTTCATCCAGCAGAGCAGGGATCTTTGTTTCCAGTTCATCCAGAGAAACGAAGATCTTTTCGCCTGTATCACGTCTAGCCAGTACGCACTGGTTCTGTTCGATATCTTTGGGGCCGATTTCCAGACGGATGGGAACACCTTTCATTTCGTATTCAGAGAATTTCCAGCCGGGTGTCTTATCGGAATCATCCAGTTTCACGCGGCAGATGTTTTTCAGTTTGTCTTTCAGTTCGCCTGCTTTTTCCAGAACGCCTTCTTTTTTCTGCATGATAGGAACGATAACAACCTGTGTGGGTGCGATTCTGGGAGGCAGAACCAGACCGCTGTTGTCGCCGTGAACCATGATCACAGCACCGATCAGACGTGTTGTCATACCCCAGGATGTCTGGTGAACATACTGCAGTTTATTTTCTTTATCGGAATACTGGATGCCGAAAGCTTTTGCGAAGCCGTCGCCGAAGTTGTGAGATGTACCGGACTGCAGAGCTTTACCATCGTGCATCAGGGATTCGATTGTGAATGTGTGAGCTGCGCCTGCGAATCTTTCTTTTTCTGTTTTTTCGCCTTTTACTACGGGGATTGCCAGTACTTCGTGGCAGAAATCAGAATATACATTCAGCATCTGGATGGTTCTTTCCTGTGCTTCTTCTGCTGTAGCATGGGCTGTATGGCCTTCCTGCCACAGGAATTCCATGGATCTCAGGAAAGGACGTGTTGTTTTTTCCCAACGAACAACGGAGCACCACTGATTGTACAGTTTAGGCAGGTCTCTGTGGGACTGGATGATGTTTGCGTAATGTTCGCAGAACAGTGTTTCGGAAGTGGGGCGTACACACATACGTTCTTCCAGTTTTTTGTCACCGCCGTGGGTTACCCAGGCTACTTCGGGAGCAAAACCTTCTACGTGGTCTTTTTCTTTCTGCAGCAGGCTTTCGGGGATGAACATGGGCATATAGCAGTTTTCAACATCTGTTGCTTTGAAACGAGCGTCCAGATCTTTCTGGATCAGTTCCCAGATGGCATAACCGTAGGGACGGATTACCATGCAGCCTTTGATGCTGGAGTATTCTACCAGTTCAGCTTTTTTTACAACGTCAGTATACCACTGGGGAAAATCCAACTCCATATCGGTGATGGATTCTACAAATTTCTTATCTTTTGCCATTTTTGTTTCCTCCTTTGGAATGATATTTTTTACTCGCAGAGATTCGTTGCACAAGTGCAACTCATGCGTTTTGTCGCACAATATTTTCGCAATAAAAGCAATAGCTTTGTGCAAGCACAAGCAGTGCTTTTCTTACGAAAATGCTCTGCTCGTTATTATCGCAAAATAAAAAAATCCCTGCTCCCTCTGCAAATGCAGAAAAGGGACCAAGGTCATTCGGCGGTGCCACCCTTATTGATGATCATATGACCATCCTCTCGAAATCGTTAACGCCGAACATACGCCGCATTTTCCCTGCGGAACTCAAGGGGCAGGTTCAAAAAGGTTTGCCGAGGCTCGCATCAACCGCCTGTTTTCTGGAGACAAATGACTTTTCTACTATTCCCTGTCATTGTTTTTATACAGTACTTATGATAACTCGAAAACGGCTGTACTGTCAAGGCGAAAGGCGGAAAAGGAGCAGAAAATCTTAAGAAAGTCTTAGGACTTTTGTTACGGTGCTGTAACCTTGGAGTGGTATGATGGGGGAAACGAGAACTGGAAGAAAAAGGGACAATGACAAGAAGGAGGAAATGAGTATGAAGCGGTTTTTTGCAATGATGCTGACAATGACGATGATGGGGACAACAGCCTATGCTGCTGAGGAAAGAGAAAAAGTGACGGCAATTCCAAAATGGCAGGAAGTGACTTTTGATGGGCACAGTAAAGTGATGCAGTGCTATAACATCGATGGATATAACTATTTCCGCCTGCGTGATATGGCACAGGAAATCACAGACCACATTGATAAGCATAGGCACCATTTTGGTGTTTCCTATGATAATGAAGAAAAAAGCATTAACATTCTCAGAACGTACGACTATGAACCAATTGCAGGAATTAAGGAATATTTGATTGGTTCAGAGGCGAAAGATGCTGTCCTTGCAAATACACGCTTGAAAGTAAATGGTGCGAAACTGCCGGTAGATTACATGAAAGGCTATGTCGTTGAGGGGTATACCTTTTATAAACTACGGGATCTGGCTGAACTACTTGGTTTGAGTGTTGAATGGTGTGCGGCGGATAAAGTGATTGAATTGACAGGGGAGACTCCAACTTATACAGACAGCAATGGCAATTCTATTTCGGCTGCGAGAAAACCCGTTATCTACCTCTATCCCGAAGAAACGACAGACATTTCCGTGGAACTGGAATATGACGGCAATCTGACTGTGACCTATCCTGCCTACAACGAAGGCTGGAAAGTAACAGCGGAACCTGATGGTACCCTGACCAACCACGCCGACGGCAGGGAATATTCCTATCTCTTCTGGGAGGGCGAAGGCTATGGTGAAATGGACTTTTCTGAAGGCTTTGTGGTAAAAGGAGAGGATACCGTTTCCTTCCTGCAGGACAAGCTTTCTGCCATGGGCATGACCCCCAGAGAATACAACGAATTCATCGTTTATTGGCTGCCTTATCTGCAGGACAATGCCTATAATCTGATTTCCTTCCAGTGGGAAAATTATGATGAATCCGCAAAACTGAACATCACCCCTGAACCCGATAATATGCTCCGTGTATTCATGGCATTCAAAGCCATTGATGAACCCATTGAAGTGCCCGAACAGAAACTGCCTGTGCTGGAAAGAGAGGGCTTTACCGTTGTAGAATGGGGAGGCACAGAGGTGCATTGACACCTGTCTTGAAAGAAGTTTTCTGCTATGGTAAAATAAATCAATTAGACAAATTTTACTGTAACAGAAAGGAAGAACGAGCATGAAAAAGATTTTGATCGTTGTAGATATGCAGAATGACTTTATCGACGGCTCTCTGGGTACACCCGAAGCAGAAGCCATCGTAGATAACGTAGTGGCAAAAATGAACACATACACAAAAGATTGTATTTACGTTACCAGAGATACCCATCAGGATGATTACCTGATGACCCAGGAAGGCGAAAAACTGCCTGTTGCCCATTGCATCGAAGGCACTCACGGCTGGGAGATCAATGATAAGGTAAAAGCAGCCATGGGCAGCGCTGTTGTGGTGAATAAACCTACTTTTGGTTCTCTGCAGCTGGCAGATATGATGGTGATGGAATTCATGGGCCATGAACTGTCTGAATGCGAGATCGAACTGGTTGGTCTTTGCACAGATATCTGCGTGGTTTCCAATGCGCTGATCTTGAAAGCAAGACTGCCCGAGGTAAAGATCAGTGTGGATGCCTCCTGCTGTGCAGGGGTAACCCCTGAAAGCCACGAAGCGGCACTGAAAACGATGCAGATGTGCCAGATCGAAGTAAAGTGAGGACAACTCTATGAGAGATGAAAGACTGGAAAAACTGGCGGATGTGCTGGTGAATTATTCCACAAAAGTAAAAAAAGGCGACCGCGTTGCCATTTCCGCAGAGGATGCGGCGCTGCCTTTCATCAAGGCTGTAGCCCGTGCAGCAGTAAAAGCCGGCGCAATGGTAGATTACTATGTGGACATGCCTGATGTGGATGCGGAAATTTTGAGAAACGGCACGGAAGAACAGTATGCCCGTGAAAATATCCGTTTTGGTGCCTGTGCGAAAAGCGATGTATGGATCAGTGCATGGGGCAGCGAAAATACAAAGACCATGCAGTCTATTGATGGCGAAAGACTGAAACAGAAACGTCTGGCCAATAAAGAAAACAGAAAAATTTATTCCGATCGTATGGGCACAGGGGAACTGCGCTGGTGCGGCACCCAGTTTCCCACCAACGGCGATGCCCAGAATGCAGGCATGAGTCTGGAGGAATATGAAGATTTCGTATATGCTGCGGGTTATCTTTATGAGGCCGATCCCGTTGCAAAATGGGAAGAAATGGCGGCGTGGCAGGAAAAATGGGTCAATTATCTGGACGGGAAAAAAGAACTGCATATCCTTTCCAAGGATACGGATATCAGAGTAAATATTGCAGGCAGAAAATGGATCAACTGCTGCGGGGATGCCAACTTCCCCGACGGCGAAATTTTTACTTCTCCTATAGAAGATGGTATCGATGGTTATATTACATTTTCCTATCCCTCCATTATGAACGGCAACGAATTCTATGAAGTGCGCCTGACGGTGGAGCAGGGGAGAATTACTGACGTTTCCTGCAAAAATATAGAAATGCTGGAGACACTCCTTTCTTATATTGATACGGATGCAGGCTCCCGTTATTTCGGTGAAGTTGCCATTGGCACCAACTACGGCATCCAGCGTCATACAAAGAACATCCTCTTTGATGAAAAGATCGGCGGATCCATGCATATGGCCATTGGGGAAGCCTTTCAGGAGGCTGGCGGCAAAAATGAATCTGCCATCCATTGGGATATGATCAATGACATGACAAAGGGAGGCAAAATCTATGCCGACGGAGAGTTGTTTTATGAAAATGGCAGATTCCGGGAAGAACTCCTAGAATAATAGTGCAATAGAACTTCATAAAGATGTAAAAAAAGCAGATTTCACAGAGGGGAAATAAAATAACAAAGGTTATGTGAACGGTGGGGCAGAAAAGGATAGATTTTCTGCCCCTTTTTGTCGAAAAATTGGATAAAATTATGCAAACTGGTTAAAAAAGTCGTTGACAAATTTATTACTCTTTCGTATACTAATTGTAACAGATTTGTAACAAATTCGGTAGAACGATTGAAATAAGTTTGGAGGAGAATCCAATGTTTTTTAAAAAAGCGATCAAACATGTATGCCTGACCGCTCTTTTTGCTGTTTTGGGCACAGTAACAGTAATGGCTGCAGATGCTGGACAGGCTTCCGGCACAAACGTAAATGTACGTGCAGCAGCAACAACAGATGCGAATGTATTAGGCAAGATCAATAAAGGCACAGAATACGAAATTTTAGATAAAGACGGCAGCTGGTTTAAAATTTCCTATAACGGAAACAGCGGCTATGTATCCAAAGACTATTTTGAAGTTACAAAAGCGGATGCACATATCGATGGCTCCAGTGTAAACTGCAGAGAAAAGGCTTCCACATCTGCAAGCTCTCTGGGCAAATTCGCTGACGGTGACTATGTATGCGTGACAGGTCAGAATGACAGCTGGTACCGCATTTCCTACAAAGGCGGCGCTGCTTATGTAAGTAAAGATTATGTAGATGGCGACTATGTAAAATATACAGCAAAGATCGCAAATGAAGCGGCAGCAGAAGAATCCAAAGTGACTGTTTATGGTGTAGTTACAGCGGATGGCGGTCTGAAACTGAGAAAAGAAGCATCTCTGAATTCTGTTGTACTGACAGTTCTGCCCAAAGGTACAGAAGTAAATGTGGACAGAGTGGGTCAGGAATGGGTCAGAGTTGTTACTGACGGCGGCCAGAAAGGCTATGTCAGCGCAGAGTTCCTGTCCGTAAGAGAAGGTGTGAGAACAACACGTTCCACAGGTTCCGGCAAAGGTGCAGATGTGGTTGCATATGGCAAACAGTTCATCGGTACTCCCTATGTATGGGGCGGCACAAACCTGAGAACAGGCGTTGACTGTTCCGGTTTCGTATATTCTGTATACAAAAACTTTGGCATTACGCTGAACAGAAACTCCGCAGCAATGGCAAGCAATGGTGTAGAAGTATCCAAATCCAACCTGCAGGCAGGCGATCTGGTATTCTTTAACACAGGCGGCGACAGCAAGATCTCCCACGTTGGTATCTACTGCGGCGACGGTACATATGTACATTCTACAGATGGTAAAGGTAATGGTGTTACAGTTACAGATCTGAACAGCAGCTACAGCGCAAAAACATACGTAACAGCAAGACGTGTATTAAGATAACGAATTTAACGCAAAAATAAACCCCTTTGCAAATGAAAGATGCAAGGGGGTTCTTTTTGTCTGAAAAAGGGATCAGATCGCTTCGCAGATCAGTCTGCCCATTTCTTTTGTGCCGACTTCTTTTGTATCAGCGCTGAAAATATCGGGAGTACGATAGCCGGCATCCAATACTTTTGTAACGGCATCTTCGATGGCCTGAGATTCTTCTGTCAGGCCGAAGGAGAATTTCAGCATCATTGCCGCAGAAAGGATGGTTGCGATGGGGTTCGCCATATCTCTGCCTGCGATATCGGGAGCAGAGCCGTGGATGGGTTCATACATACCGAAAGCGCCGTCTGCCAGGCTGGCGGAGGGCAGCATGCCGATAGAACCTGTGATCTGGCTGGCTTCGTCGGAGATGATATCACCAAAGATATTGGAAGTTACGATGACATCAAAATGTTTGGGATTTCTGACCAGCTGCATGGCTGCATTGTCTACATACATGTGATCCAGTTCTACTTCAGGATAATCTTTTGCCACTTCTGTAACGACTCTGCGCCACAGTTTGCTGCTTTCCAGTACGTTTGCCTTATCGATGCTTGTCACGCGTTTGCTGCGCTTCATGGCAGCCTCAAAAGCCTGTACGGCAATGCGTTTTACTTCGTATTCGCTGTAAGCTTCTTCGTCGTAGGCTTCCATACCGTATTTGCCTGTTCTGGTGCCGCGTTTGCCGAAGTAGATACCGCCTGTCAGTTCGCGTACAACCAGAATGTCCAGACTGTCACCGATGATCTCTGTTTTGATGGGGCTGGCTGCGCTCAAAGCCTTATGGATGATAGCGGGGCGCAGGTTTGCATACAGACCGAGAGAGCTTCTCAGTTTCAGCAGGGCACCGGCTTCCGGACGCAGGTTTGCAGGCAGATGATCCCATTTAGGGCCGCCAACGGCACCCAGCAGGATGGCATCGCTGTTTCTGCATGCTTCCAGTGTTTCGTCGGGCAGGGGTTCGCCGTATACATCATAGGCGCAGCCGCCTGCTAATTTTTCGTTGAAATGAAAACTGTGACCGTATTTTTCGCCGATACAGTTCAATACGTTCATGGCTTCTGCGACGACATCGGGGCCGATGCCGTCACCTTTTAATACTGCAATATTATAAGATCCCATTTTTTCTCACCTTATCTTTCGATTTTTTCTTTTGTATATGTGACTAAGCCGCCGGCAGCCATGATCTTCTGCATGAAAGCAGGGAAGGGTTCTGCCTGATAAGTCTTGTTTTTTGTTTCGTTTGTGATGATACCTGTATTGAAATCTACAGAAACGGTATCGCCTGCATCGATATTGTTGGCTGCTTCTTCACATTCCAGAATGGGCAGGCCGATGTTGATGGCATTTCTGTAGAAAATACGGGCGAAAGTGGAAGCGATGACGCAGGAGATACCTGCGCATTTGATGGCCAGAGGTGCGTGTTCACGGGAGGAACCGCAGCCAAAGTTTTTCGTTGCTACCATAATGTCGCCTGTTGTTACGTTGTTTACGAAATCTGCATCGATATCGATCATGCAGTATTTTGCCAGTTCTTCGCCGCTGGATACGTTCAGATATCTTGCGGGGATGATCACGTCTGTATCTACGTTATCACCATATTTGAATACTTTACCTTTTACTGTTTCCATTATTTCATCCCTCCTGCGATTTCTTCGGGGTCTGCGATGTAACCTGCAATAGCGGAAGCCGCTGCAACCGCGGGGCTTGCCAGATATACTTCACTTTCTGTATGACCCATTCTGCCGACAAAGTTTCTGTTCGTTGTAGAAACACAACGTTCGCCTGCTGCCAGGATGCCCATATGGCCGCCCAGGCAGGGGCCGCAGGTAGGGGTGCTGAAGATGGCACCGGCTTTTACGATGTCTTCTGCATATCCCAGTCGGATACAGTCCAGATAGATCTGCTGTGTAGCGGGGATGACGATGGTACGAACCTTGGGATGTACCTGTTTGCCTCTTAACAGATCAGCAGCGATCTTCATGTCGTTCAGTCTGCCGTTGGTGCAGGAGCCGATCACAACTTGATCGATGACAACTTCGCCTGTATTATCGATGGTTTTTGTGTTTTCGGGCAGGTGAGGGAAGGCTACAGTAGGTCTTAATGTGCTCAGATTGATGGTATATACTTCATCATATTCTGCGTTTGCATCTGCTTCGTATACAACGGGTTCTTTTGTGGAGTGTTCTTTTACATATTCCATTGTTTTTTCATCTACGGGGAAGATGCCGTTCTTTGCGCCGGCTTCAATGGCCATATTTGCCATGGAGAAACGATCATCCATGGTCAGATACTGGATGCCGTCGCCAACGAATTCCATGCTGCGGTACAGGGCACCGTCTACGCCGATCATACCGATGATGTGCAGGATGATGTCTTTGCCGCTGACCCATTTTGCGGGTTTTCCTGTCAGTACGAACTTGATGGCACTAGGTACTTTGAACCATGCTTCACCGGTAGCCATACCGATCGCCATATCTGTGGAGCCGATCCCTGTGGAGAATGCACCCAATGCACCGTATGTGCAGGTATGAGAGTCAGCGCCAATGATGACCTGACCAGGCACAACGATGCCTTTTTCGGGCAGAAGGGCATGTTCAATGCCCATCTGGCCTACATCGAAAAAGTTTTTGATTTCCATATCATAAGCGAAAGTACGACAGGCTTTACACTGTTCTGCCGCTTTGATGTCTTTGTTCGGTGTAAAGTGATCCAGTACAACGACTACTTTATCCTTATCAAATACTTCTTTCGCACCTGTTTTCTTAAATTCTTTCAGCGCAACAGCTGTTGTGATGTCATTCCCCATAACAACATCCAGTTTTGCCTGAATCAGCTGTCCTGCTTTTACAGTTTCTACCCCTGCGTGAGCCGCAAGGATTTTTTGTGTCATTGTCATTCCCATGGTATTTTTCCCCCTTAACATTTATGCGATGATCTTGTTTGTTGTGCTGATTACGGCACGCAGACCGGATTTTGTGATATTGCTGGATGTGCCTGCGCCAAAATACATGCCGCCGTTGCTGTCAGCGATCTGGATATAGGAGATCGCTCTGGATTTTGTGCCGTGGGACATGGAGTGTTCGCGGTAATCTACAACTTCCATAGAGATGTCGAATTTTTCTTCAATTGCACGGCAAAGTGCAGAGATGATACCGTTGCCTTCCCCTGTGATGGTAATGGATTTGCCTCGGAAGTTGCATTTTGCTTCGATGGCAACGTCTTCGTGGTTGGTGCGGACGATTTCTTTGTAGCTTACCAGTTCCAGAGGCGCTCTGCCGTCTACGTAATGATCTACGAAGGCTTCGTAAATATCCGCAGGAGTCAGGTCTTTATGACGCTTGTCGCTCATGCTGGTTGTGATCGTGCTGAAATCCTGCTGGAATGCTTTGGGCAGGAACAAACCATAATTCTGTTCCAGAATGAAAGCGACGCCGCCTTTGCCGCTCTGGCTGTTGATACGAACGATCGGGTCGTAGTTTCTGCCAACATCCATGGGATCGATGGGCAGATAAGGCACTTCCCATCTTTCGGGATGGGTTTTCATTGCTTCCATACCTTTTCTGATCGCATCCTGATGAGAGCCGGAGAAGGCGGTATATACCAGAGAGCCTGCATAAGGATGTCTGGGGGAAATAGACATTCTGGTGGATTTTTCGTAAATTTCAACGGCTTTGTCGATCTGTGTGAAATCCAGTTCGGGATCGATGCCCTGAGAGAAGATGTTCATGGCAACATTCATGATATCTGTATTACCGGTTCTTTCGCCGTTACCGAACAAAGTACCTTCCACACGGTCAGCCCCTGCCAGAATCGCCAGTTCTGTAGCTGCTACTGCTGTGCCGCGGTCATTGTGGGCATGCAGGCTGACATGGATGCTGTCTCTGTATTTCAGATTTTCGCAGCAGTATTCGATCTGGTCTGCGTAAACGTTAGGTGTTGCCATTTCTACCGTAGAGGGCAGGTTGATGATGGCTTTGTGGTCGGGTGTGGGTTTCCATACATCCAGCACTGCATTGCAGATTTCAACAGCGAAAGGCATTTCTGTGCCTGTGAAGCTTTCGGGAGAATATTCGAAGAAGAATTCTGTTTCGGGCATTTTTGCCGCTTCTTCCAGAATCAGTTCTGCACCGGAAACAGCCAGATCGATGGTTTCTTGCATGGAATTGCCGAAAACGACATCTCTCTGCAGTGTGGAAGTAGAGTTATACAGGTGAACGATGGCTTTTTTCGCACCTTTCAGGGATTCGAATGTTTTTTTGATGATATGAGGTCTGCTCTGTGTCAGCACCTGGACGACGACGTCGTCGGGGATCAGATTGTTTTCGATCAGACATCTTGCAAATTCAAATTCTGTATCGCTGGCTGCGGGGAAACCGATTTCGATTTCTTTAAACCCTGTTTTTACAAGGAACTGGAAAAATGTCAGTTTTTCTTCCAGATTCATGGGGATTTCCAGAGACTGATTACCGTCTCTCATATCTACACTGCACCAGATGGGTGCTTTTGTGATCGTATTGTTTGGCCATTTTCTGTTTGGCATCTGCATGGGGGGATAAGGTCTGTACTTTGTGTAATTCATCATTTGTGTGTCCTCCTTGGTTTATCCTTTGTATTTTTTGGTGCATGTTGGTGCATTTTTTAGTAAAAAAAGACCTTTCATCTCTGTCATTAAGAGACGAAAGGTCTTAAACTTCCGCGGTACCACTCTCATTTATCCCCCAAAGGGGATACGCTTTACAAATACGGGCAAAAAGCCGATATTCTGTCGGGGTAACGGTCGACTGCCGGTTCTACCTACTTTATATGGTTATCTTTCAGCGAACCACTCGGAGGCCAGTTCAAAAATCCTTTGCTGCCTGCTCACACCAGCCGCAGACTCTCTGAAAACATTGGGATGATCTACTATTCCTCTTCATAGTGTTTTATCTTTTGTATCGTAATGGAAACAATTTAAACACTGAATTGTATTTTTGTCAATACAATTTTTGGAAAAATTTTAAAAATTAGAAAAGGAAAAGAAAATGGAAATATCATTGTCGGATACTATGCTTTTGTGATATAATTCTATGATAGAATATGCAAGGACTGCATATTGCAATCTCCAAGAATGGGAGGATATAAGATGAAGATGAAAAAACAGCTTGCTTCTTTGTTGGCGTGCAGCATGCTGCTGGCGGCTGCCCCAGGGGAAGCAATGGCATACGAAACGCCGGAAATCGTTCGTGTAGGTCTGGAATCTGTCTGCAAAAACGTTTCCTCCGCCACCATCGGTGTGTGGGATCTGTATGTAGGCATGGTCTGGGATGATGCCTTTGAAGAAGGCGGCAAAATCACATCCAGCGGTACATTCACAGCAAAACCTGCGGTAGGCGAATATGTAATGATCGAAAGTGAAATGGATCTGGATGAGGCTGTCGATCTGGCAAAAGACCTGACGAATCAAGGCTATGATGCATATGCATATTATCTGATGGATCAGGAGTGGACAGTGGCGGTAAAAGGTGCTTCCCGTGCAGATGTGGAAGAGGCATCTGATGAACATGCATCGAAAAAATCTCTGGAAGCCTTCAGTGTGTCCGGCGGCGAGGTGAAACTGCTGCTTTCTGAAGATGCGGTTCTGATGGGCGGCAATACCGATGATACGTTTAAACTGAACGGCAACCCTTATCGCGGCATGCTGACTTTTTCAGTCACAGGCAATACGATGACAGCGGTCAATGTCATTGGTCTGGAAGAATATCTGTATGGTGTTGTTCCTTCCGAAATGCCTAAAAGTTATGAAACAGAAGCCCTGAAAGCCCAGGCGGTAGCAGCAAGAACTTACGCCATGACAAAACTGGGTGCCCACACAGGCAGCGGCTATCAGCTTTGTGATAGTACAAATTGTCAGGTATATAAAGGTTACAGCAACGAAGGGGCCACAACCACAGCGGCGATTGATGATACAGCAGGGGAAGTTGCATGTTATAACGGCAGCCCTATTGAAGCCGTATTCTCTACTTCCAGCGGCGGTTATACAGAAAACAGTGAAAATGTATGGTGGGCAGCGGTGCCTTATCTGCGTGCTGTGCCGGAATTTGGGGAATATAATAATAATGCATGGAAAAAAGAGCTGACATTGGATGAACTGACAGATCTGCTGGAAACAAAAGGGGAAAATATTGGTTCTGCCAAGGACATTGTGATCACGAAACTGTCTACCGGCGGTCGTGTGCAGGAAATGCAGATCGTTGGTACGGCAGGAACAAAAACATTAAATAAAGAAAACATTCGTACCTATTTCTCCGGAGCCTGCGGCAGTCTGCCCAGCAAGATGTTCACCATCAACGGCAAGGGCGGAGAAATTGGACAGTATGGCGCAGAAGTGGTGAAAACAGAGACCAAAGCGCCGACAAAAGGCGGCGGTCTGCTGGCGGCGGCAGCCAATCAGGGGATTATTGCAAAGACAAATGGAAAACTTTCTCATCTGAACGGAAAGAATATTTCTCTGGATGTGGAAGTGAAAGAAACCTCCAAACCTTCTGTTTCCATAAGCAATGGTGACTACGAAGTATATTCTGTCAATATCAGCACAGTGAAAGACGGCAAATTTGTATTTGAAGGCGTTGGTGCAGGCCATGGTGTCGGCATGAGCCAGAATGGCGCGCAGGCTATGGCACAGATGGGCTATGATTATAAAGAGATCCTGAAGCATTATTATACCGGGATCACCATCGAGGACTGATTATGAAGGATTTTAGAACATTCCTGCTTTCCAGAAACGGCTGGCAGGATGGAAAAGGGAATACAGTGGTTTTTTCTGACAGAGGGCTGTTTGGCGAACCGAAAGAGGGGGAACTCTGGCTGTTTCTGGATGAAGGTCTGCGCTGCGGCGGGATGAATCGTCCCATCGCTCCTGCCTTGGAAGCAGTTCGCGAAGCTCTTTGCGGTGTCGGGAAAAACGAACTTTGGGCTGCCATTGAAAGAGACTGGAACGAGGAGGTATGAGAAATGTTTTTTGAAAAACTGACGGAAGAACAGATCAGAGAAGTCATGAATGTGATTTCCGATGACGGCGAATTGACGATCCTGAAGATCCGTACATACGATCAGAGCTTTGAAGATGCGGTTGCGGTGTCCAATGTGCCTGAGGTAACGGCAAAGTTTAGGGAGGATATCGAAACATATCAGCTGTATGATTATAATATCCGCGGCAAAAACCGTGCCGGCGCAGGTTCTGACTATGTATACAGAAGTTTGATGTACAAATGGTTTGGCGATGAATATGCTATCAAATATTTATTGGAATTCTAAGGGAGGGAATAGAGATGTTTGTAAAGAAACTGAAAGACGATGAAATTTTACAGATCATGCGTGCTATTTCCGATCCCGAATGTGAGATCGTAAGCATTTTCCGAAAGGTAACAGATCCTGAGGTCATCATCAATTCTCAGGATATGGAAGAGCATTATGTGCTGCACGATTTTGATATCGAAGGGTTTGATTACCTGCCCGACGATGCAACCGTGACATACCGTAAGGAAATGCTGAAAATTTTTGGCGTAAAATATGCAGAAGATTATATGTTTAGGGGAACAAGATGAAAACAAGTGATTTTTACTTTGATCTGCCGGAAGAACTGATTGCTCAGGAACCCCTCAAGGACAGGGCTTCCAGCCGTCTGATGGTGGTACATAAAGACAGCGGCGAAAGAGAACACCGACATTTCAGAGATATCAAAGAATATTTAAAAGCAGGGGACTGCCTTGTGATTAATAATACAAAGGTACTTCCTGCCAGATTATATGGCGAACGCGTGGGCACAGGCGCAGCCATGGAGATCCTTCTTCTGGTGAGAAGAGATATGGATACATGGGAAGTGCTGGTGCGTCCCGGTAAAAAAGCCCGTCCCGGGGATAAAATCTCTTTTGGCGGCGGTAAACTGGTGGCGGAAGTGCTGGAGGTCATCGAAGGCGGCAACCGCATCATTAAATTCGAATATGAAGGTGTATTTGAAAACATTCTGGACGAACTGGGGGAAATGCCACTGCCTCCTTATATCACCCATAAACTGGAGGATAAAAACAGATATCAGACTGTTTATGCAGAACATGAAGGTTCTGCGGCAGCACCTACGGCAGGTCTGCATTTTACACCGGAACTGCTGCAGGAAATTCAGGATATGGGCGTGAAAGTGGCTCATGTGACCCTGCATGTGGGTCTGGGCACCTTCCGTCCGGTTAAGGTGGATAATGTGCTGGAGCATGAAATGCATTCTGAGTTTTATGTGGTAGAGCCGGAACAGGCGACGATCATGAATGAAACAAAGAAAAACGGAGGCCGTATCATCGCTGTCGGTACGACCAGCACCAGAACACTGGAATCTGTGACAGATGAAAACGGCATCATTCAGGCGAAAACCGGCTGGACAAAGATCTTTATCTATCCCGGGTACGAATTTAAAGCGGTGGACTGTCTGGTGACAAACTTCCACCTGCCCGAATCTACACTCATCATGCTGGTTTCTGCACTGATGGGCAAGGAACTGGTTATGGAATCCTATGAAGAAGCGGTAAAAGAAAGATATCGTTTCTTCTCCTTCGGGGATGCCTGCCTGTTTCTGGCAAAAAAATAAGCAATAAAAAATCCTTACTGCAAAAGCAGTAAGGATTTATTTTTTTGCGGATTAACCAATACCGCCGTTCAGTGCACCCAAGATCAGTACGATAAAGCAGATGGGGCAAAGTATATATTTGCACAGAGGATAGAACCATGTGAACATAGGCTTGTTTCTACCTTTGTTCACTTCGAATTCCACGAACTCTTTCTTGCAGAACCAGAAGAACATCACAGCAGCCAGACCAGCACCCAGAGGGCAGATGTAGATGGAGAGAACATCCATCCAGCCGGAAACGATGCCCTGAATCAGAATGGAAACCACTGCGCCGATGACACCAATGGTCAGGCAGGCGGGAATACGGCTGAAACCGAATTTTTCCTGAAGGGTAGCAATGGGTGTTTCATACAGATTCAGCAGGGAAGTCATACCTGCGAACAGAACAGCTACAAAGAAGATGATGGCGAAGATGGAACCGCCGGGCATGCTGTGGAACAGATTCGGCAGGAAGATAAACATCAGACCGGGGCCGCCCTGATCCAGCTGAGAACCTGCGGTTGCCATGGCAGGAATGATCACCAGCGCTGCCAGACAGGCTGCCAGTGTGTCGAAGAACGCAACACGGGCTGCAGAAGCAGGAATGTTTTCGTCGTCAGACAGAT
Organism: Anaerotignum sp.; assembly: GCF_045122575.1. Lineage (GTDB taxonomy): Bacteria > Bacillota > Clostridia > Lachnospirales > Anaerotignaceae > Anaerotignum_A. The sequence goes on from NZ_JBGVHV010000106.1 coordinate 47,105, forward strand.
AAGAACCATAGATCACTGTGCCGTTGCCTGCAATGGACAGGGAGAAAAATGCCTGACCCAGCGCGTAGATCCATGTCATAGGATCTTTCAGAGCCACAGGATCCACACGGAAGATATATTTGTAACCTTCTGCGGAACCGGGCTGCAGGGCGATGTAGATCGCCAGTCCAACGAACAGAACGTAGAACAGAGGCATCATCACTTTGTTTGCTTTTTCAATGCCCTTGCCGATACCCAGCATGGTGATGGCCAGACAGATTACCAGTGCGCCGATCTGCCATGCATTGTTGCCAAATGCACTGGCCATGCCGCCGAAAGCGCCTGCATAACCGTCTACATCAGCATAAGCCAGTGTAGCGCCGGTAAATGTACCGACTGCATATTTCAGGATCCAGCCCATAACGACAGTATAACCAATGGCCATGGCCAGTGCGCCGACCATGGGGATCAGACCCAGTGCTTCCCCCAGACTGCGCTTGCCTTTGCTTTCCAGGGCCATACCGAAAGCATTTACAGGGCCGGAACGAGCCGCGCGGCCGAAGGCCATTTCGCCGATGACGCCGGTAGCACCGATCAGTACAACAAAGATGAAATAGGGGATGATGAAGGAACCGCCGCCATAGAGAGATACTCTGGTGGGGAACATCCAAAGGTTGCCCATACCTACGGCAGAGCCAACACACGCCAGAATAAACCCTAATCTGGTGGTAAAAGAATCACGATTTTTCATAAAGTTTCTCCTTTAACAATAAAAATACTTTGAGTAGTATAACATTTTTTTATGGGAAAAAACATACCAAAATGAAAAAAATCCTTATTTTTACTGGATTTTTGCAGATACACTGCTGTTTTCTTTTTGGTTGAAATAAACGAAAATCTGCTATAAAATAAATGCATGAAAAAGTGTAAAGGAAAGTCGGTGGAAAAATGGACTTATTTGAATATAATCGCAGTCTGCAGGGAGGAAAGGATGCCCCGCTGGCAGCTCGTATGCGTCCTGTGACACTGGAGGAATTTGTAGGACAGGAGCATATCGTCGGTAAGGGGAAATTGCTTTATCGTGCCATCAAAAGTGACAGATTAAGTTCTGTTATTTTCTATGGCCCTCCCGGTACGGGCAAAACCACACTGGCAAAGATCATTGCCAATACCACAAAAAGCAAATTCCGTCAGATCAATGCTACGACGGCAGGGATCAAGGATATCAAGGAAACGGTGGAAGATGCTAAGGCTGACTTGGGCATGTATGGTGCAAAGACGATTCTGTTCATTGACGAGATCCATCGTTTTAATAAGAGCCAGCAGGATGCCTTGCTGCCCCATGTGGAGGACGGTACGCTGGTTCTCATTGGTGCAACCACGGAAAATCCCTATTTTGAAGTAAATAAGGCGCTGGTTTCCCGTTCCATCGTCTTTGAACTGCGCCAGCTGGAGGATCAGGACATCAAACAGCTTTTGAGAAGAGCCCTGACCGATGTGGAAAAAGGGATGGGGGCTTATCATGCCGAAATGGATGAGGATGCTCTGTCTTTTCTTGCCAATACGGCCAATGGGGATGCCAGAACGGCTCTCAATGCGCTGGAGCTGGCTGTGCTGACCACAGAACCTTCCAAGGACGGCAGTATCCATATCACTTTGGAGGAAGCGCAGGAATGTATCCAGAAGCGGGCGCTGAATTATGATAAGGACGGGGACAATCACTACGATACCATTTCTGCCTTTATCAAGAGTATGCGCGGTTCTGACCCCGATGCGGCTCTATATTATCTGGCGAAAATGATCTATGCGGGGGAAGACCCCAAATTCATCGCCCGCAGAGTGGTGATCTGTGCTTCTGAAGATGTGGGGAATGCAGACCCCCATGCACTGCAGGTGGCTGTGGCGGCCATGGAAGCGGTCAATTTCATCGGTATGCCGGAAGGACGTATCCCGCTGGCGCAAGCCGTTTCCTATGTGGCCTGTGCGCCCAAAAGCAATGCGGCCTATCTGGGGATCGATAAGGCACTGAGTGATGTACGGAATATCCGCATCCGTACCGTTCCGCCTCATCTGAAGGATGCCCATTACAGCGGAGCGAAGGAACTGGAGCATGGCGTGGGCTATAAATATGCTCACGATTATCCCAATCATTATGTGGAACAGCAGTACCTTCCCGATGAATTGGTGGGTACTGTATACTATGCACCAACGGATAACGGGGTGGAACGCCGTATCAAGGAACATCTGCGCCGTCTGAAGGGGGAATAAAGGGTGTTTTATAGAAATCCCCTTGACTTTCCGTTTCTATATGATAGAATATTCATGTTATATTTATGAATGACTATGAAGATGAAAAGTATGCAGTGAAACTGCCCCAGAGAGAGCGTTCCATAGGCTGGAAGAATGCTTGGTGAGAGAAACTGCAGAAGTTCCCATCGGAGTCGGCTTTCTGAACGAATAGTAGGAAAGTCCGTTTCATGCACGTTACGCATTAGAGTGCCTGTAATAGCAGGAATTTGGGTGGTACCGCGAGCCTTCGTCCCTTTGTGTGACGAAGGCTTTTTCTAATTTTAAGGGGAAACCCTCAAATAAAGAGAGGAGAAAGAAAAAATGAAGGATAAGTTGAAACTGATCCAGGAAAAGGCACTGGCAGCATTCCAGGAAGCCAAGGAAATCAAAGACATTGACGAACTGAAAGTAAAATTCCTCGGCAAAAAAGGGGAACTGACAGCCATTCTGAAAGAAATGGGCAAACTGTCTGCAGAAGAAAGACCTGTCATCGGTCAGCTGGCAAATGAAGTAAGAGCAGAGATCGAAAAAATGCTGGAAGAAAGCAAAAAACGTCTGGAAGCAGCAGAAATGGCGATCCGTCTGGAAAAAGAAAAAATCGACGTAACTATGCCCGGTAAGGAAAGACCCGAAGGTCACAAACATCCCATGAGCATCGTTATCGATGAAATCAGCGAAATTTTCCGCGGCATGGGTTATGAAGTAGCAGACGGCCCTGAAGTGGAAAAAGACTACTATAACTTCGAAGCACTGAATATCCCTGCAAATCATCCCGCGAAGGATGAACAGGATACATTCTACATCAACGGCGATATCCTGCTGAGAACACAGACATCCCCTGTACAGGTTCGTACTATGGAAAAAGGCAAACTGCCTATTCGTATGGTATGTCCCGGTGCAGTTTACCGTTCCGACGAAGTAGACGCAACACACTCTCCCGTATTCCACCAGATGGAAGGTATGGTAATCGATAAGAACGTTACTATGGGTGACCTGAAAGGTGCGCTGGAAGTATTCGCGAAGGAACTGTTCGGCGAAAATACAAAAGTACGTTTCCGTCCTCATCACTTCCCCTTCACAGAACCTTCTGCTGAAATGGACGTAACATGCTTCGCTTGCGGCGGGGAAGGCTGCCGTGTATGCAAAGGCGAAGGCTATATCGAGCTGCTGGGCTGCGGCATGGTGCATCCCAAAGTTCTGAAAATGAGCGGCATTGATCCCGAAGAATACAGCGGTTTCGCTTTCGGTATGGGTCTGGAACGTGTAGCAATGCAGAGATACGGCATCACTGACCTGCGTCTGCTGTTCGAAAACGATGTAAAATTCCTGAAACAGTTCTGATAAATTAAAATTCAAATCGAAGGGAGAGTTAAATTCATGGACGTACCTATGTCTTGGATGAAAGAATATGCACCTGTAACAGCGGATATCAAAGATTTCGTGGAAGATATCACACTGACAGGTTCCAAAGTAGAAGGCTATGTAACTGTAGCCGGTGAAATCAAAAATGTAGTAACAGGTCTGATCAAAGAGATCGAAAGACACCCCGATGCAGATAAACTGGTGATCTGTAAAATCGACGCAGGTCAGGGCAGAGACCTGACTATCGTAACAGGCGCACCTAATGTAAAAGTAGGCGACTATGTGCCCGTTGCACTGGATAACTCCGTGATTGCAGGCGGTAAAGAAATCAAAACAGGCGAACTGCGCGGCGTAGTTTCCGAAGGCATGCTGTGTTCCGTAGAAGAACTGGGCTGCGATGCTCACGACTTCCCCGAAGCACCTGAATACGGCATCTATATCTTCCCCGAACCCGTTGAACTGGGTAAAGATATCGTAGAAGTGATGGATCTGAAAGATGAAGTAGTAGAATACGAAATCACATCCAACAGACCCGACTGCTTCTCCATTCTGGGTATCGCAAGAGAAGCTGCTGCAACTTATGATATTCCCTTCAATTATCCTGAAATCACTGTGAAAGAAGAAGCGGAAGGCAAAGCAGAAGACTTTGTGAAAGTTACAATCGAAAATCCCGAACTGTGCCCCAGATACGTGGCAAGAGTTGTGAAAAACGTAAAAATCGGTCCTTCTCCCAGATGGATGAGAAAGAGACTGCGTATGGCAGGTGTTCGCCCTATCAACAACATCGTAGATATTACAAACTATGTAATGATCGAAATGGGTCAGCCCATGCACGCATTCTCCATCGAAACAATCAAAGACAGCCACATCATCGTTAGAAACGCAAAAGAAGGCGAAAAAATCACAACACTGGACGGCGTAGAAAGAAATCTGGATCCTTCCATGCTGGTGATTGCAGACCCTGAAAAAGCAGTTGCCATCGCAGGTGTTATGGGCGGCGAAAATTCCATGATCGTAGAAGGTTCTCAGGCAGTTCTGTTTGAATCTGCAAACTT
>NZ_JBGVHV010000107.1:0-12108 GCF_045122575.1 Anaerotignum sp.
GTTTATACCATCGATGAGGACGGCTGGTATTACAGCACAGAGGATGTAGCTCTGTATCTGCATACTTACGGCGAACTGCCCGATAACTTTATTACAAAGAAAGAAGCACAGTCTATGGGCTGGGATAATAAAAAAGGCAACCTGTGGGAAGTAGCGGATGGTATGTGCATTGGCGGTGACCATTTTGGCAACTATGAAGGTCTGCTGCCCGAAGAAGATGAATATACAGAATGTGACGTGAACTATGAAGGCGGTTACCGCGGCGCAGAGCGTATCATTTTCTCTGATGATGGTGATATCTACTATACAGGCGACCACTATGAAAGCTTCGAACAGCTGTATTGATTCGAGGTGAAGGATATGAAATATATTCTGGATGGAAAGAAAATGGGTTCCAGAGAAGAAGCTCATGGTTATCTGAAGGAAACCTTCGGTTTTCCTGCGCACTATGGGAATAATCTGGATGCCCTCCGTGACTGCCTGATGGAGCAGGCGGATGTGGAAATCGAAGTACAGCATGAGGAAGAAATGCTGGCAGCTTTGGGCAGATACGGGGAACTGCTGCTGCAGGTGCTACAGGATGTGAAAAACAGATAAAATATAAAAAGGATATATCCATTGAGGATATATCCTTTTTTGTTTTGTTTAGTCGAGTTTAATGGGTTCGGGATAAGCAACGTTATCATTACTGATCCGTGTGATGTCATAGGGAGAAGTCTGATATACGAAGTAGTTCAGCCAGTTGGAGTACAGCAGGTTGGCATGGGCTCTCCATGTTACCAGAGGATCCTTGGTGTCATCGTTGTTGGGATAGTAGTTTTTGGGAACAGCGATTTCCAGACCGGCATTTTTGTCACGCAGATATTCTTTTTCCAGTGTGCGGGGGTCATATTCGGAGTGACCCATGATGAATACCTGTTTGCCGCCGTCAGTGTGGATCGCGTATACGCCAGCTTCATCAGAGGAAGCGATGATCTTCAGTCGGGGTTCTTTTTCGATCAGTTCTCTGTCCACGGTTGTATGTCTGGAGTGGGGTACATAGAAGATATCATCGGAACCGCGGAAGAGGATGGATTTTTTCTTTTCCAGTACGTGGGGGAATACGCCGAACATCTTTTCATCCATGATGCGTTTGTTGATGCCGTAATGGTAGTACAGACCGGCCTGAGCGCCCCAGCAGATGTGGAAGGTGCTGTGTACGTTGGTTTTGCTCCATTCCATGATCTCTACCAGTTCATCCCAGTATTCCACTTCTTCGAAGGGCATCAGTTCCACAGGAGCCCCTGTGATAATCAGACCGTCCCAGTTCTGGTCTTTTACATCATCAAATGTTTTATAGAAGGAGATCATGTGATCTTCCGGTGTGTTTTTGGATTCATGGCTCTTTGTATGGATCAGTTCCAGTTCGATCTGCAGAGGAGTGTTGCCCAGAAGACGGGAAAGCTGCGTTTCTGTATCGATCTTTGTGGGCATCAGGTTCAACAGAAGGATGCGCAGAGGACGGATGTCCTGTGTCATCGCTCGGGTTTCTGTCATAATAAAGATATTTTCATCGGTCAGTACCTGTGCTGCAGGTAATGCGTTAGGAATCTTAATTGGCATAGTAAATGCTCCTTTCTGGTTTGATACTTACGGATTGCTCCGCGATGCTCCCGCAATCCTGAGAATATTCGAAATCTGCCCTGTTCGGGCAATTTCTCATGTTCTGACGGGCGCCAAGGTCATACGTTTTGATACGAGCACAAAAGCGCTGACTTTTTCACCCTTAGTATCATTTGATTGCTTCCAGAGCCTGAGCGATATCATCGATCAGATCCTGTGCGCTTTCCAGACCGCAGGACAGGCGAACCATGTCGCCGGGAACACCGGCCGCTGCCAGTTCTGCATCTGTCATCTGTCTGTGAGTGGAGCTTGCGGGGTGCAGGCAGCATGTTCTTGCGTCTGCTACGTGAGTTTCGATGGCTGCTGTTTTCAGGTTGCCCATGAATGCTTCAGCTGCTTTTCTGCCGCCTTTTACGCCGAAGGAAACAACGCCGCATGTGCCGTTAGGCATGTATTTTTTTGCTACTTCATAGTATTTGTCACCTTCCAGACCGGGGTATGTTACCCATTCGATCTGTTCGTGGTTTTTCAGATATTTTGCTACAGCCAGACCGTTTTCACAGTGACGGGGCACGCGTACATGCAGGCTTTCCAGGCCCAGATTCAGAATGAATGCAGACTGGGGAGAAGGAGAGGAGCCGAAGTCACGCATCAGCTGTGCAGTTGCTTTTGTGATGAAAGCGCCTTCCTTGCCGAATTTTTCTGCGTATGTGATGCCGTGGTAGCTGTCGTCGGGTGTGCACAGACCGGGGAATTTTTCAGCGTGTGCCATCCAGTCGAAGTTGCCGCTGTCAACGATGCAGCCGCCGACTGCAGCGCCGTGGCCGTCCATGTATTTTGTTGTGGAGTGTGTAACAATGTCAGCGCCCCATTCGAAAGGTCTGCAGTTGATGGGTGTTGCGAATGTGTTGTCGATGATGAGGGGAACGCCGTGGGCATGGGCAGCCTTTGCAAAGCGTTCGATATCCAGTACGGTCAGCGCGGGGTTTGCGATGGTTTCGCCGAATACTGCTTTTGTGTTAGGTCTGAATGCTGCTTCCAGTTCTTCATCGGAGCAGTCGGGGGATACGAATGTGAAGTCTACACCCATTTTTTTCATGGTCACGGAGAACAGGTTGAATGTGCCGCCGTAGATGGTGGAAGAAGCTACTACGTGGTCACCGCAGTTGGCAATGTTGAACATTGCGTAGAAGTTTGCAGCCTGACCGGAAGATGTCAGCATAGCCGCTGTGCCGCCTTCCAGTTCGCAGATCTTTGCTGCCACATAGTCGCATGTGGGGTTCTGCAGTCTGGAGTAGAAGTAGCCGCTTGCTTCCAGATCGAAGAGTTTGCCCATGTCTTCGCTGGTGCTGTATTTAAAGGTAGTGCTCTGGTAGATAGGGATCTGTCTGGGTTCGCCGTTGCCGGGTGTGTAGCCGCCCTGTACGCATTTTGTTTCGATACGGAAATCGCTCATTTTATTGTCCTCCTTGGTAATAAATATAAAAAGTAATGATGTTTTCGTTGGATTGTATGTTCCCTTGGAAATAAAAAAACCCATCCCAAGAAAAACTCTTGAGACGGGGTTAACCGCGGTACCACTCAAATTGCATATCTGAAAATATGCCACCTCTCAGGCTCCAACAAGCCCTATGCTTTTACGCAGCAGTCACGGGAGGAGCCTACTCACGTTTCTGAAAGAAACGCTCTCGAACCTCCGGCTCGGAAGCCATAGGTCCTTGCGTACATTTGTTATCGGCTCACAGCAACCGCCGACTCTCTGGAAACATAGGCACGCGACCCTCTTCGTCATAGCCTTTTATGTGAAATTGTTTTTGTATTGCTGAATATTATAACACCATGCTAGATTTTGTCAACCAGTTTTTTGCCAAGGTTCATGGATCGGGCAGGCGGTTCGGGGAAAAGAAGTCGAAAGATGAAGAAAAGGGGCATTCTGCAATATGAATAAAAAAGTGTGGGAAAAGTGGGACAAAAATTGCCTCATGGGACAAATTAAGTGTGTCATTTATGCGTTTTGCTGAAAAATATCGATTTTTTTTGTTTGGATTTTCTACTTTCAAAGGTGGAATCTTGATAATTTTGTTTTATTTCAAGGATACTTTATGGTATAATATTACAAGATTCTTAGGAGAAACGAAAAAGAAGAGCGTTGTTGAGAAACGGAGGTGTGTGGTTTGAATCAGGAAAAAATGAGTCAAAAAGACATGCCGTTTACACATCTTCACGTCCATACAGAATATAGTCTGCTGGATGGTTCTGCAAAAATCAAGGAACTGGTACAGCGAGTGAAAGAACTGGGTATGGACAGTATCGCCATCACAGATCACGGTGCCATGTATGGCGCGGTAGAGTTTTATAAAGCTGCGCTGGATGCTGGAGTAAAACCGATCATCGGCTGCGAGGTTTATGTGGCGGAAGGCTCTCGTTTCAAAAAAGAAGGCAAGGGCGGTGGTTACTACCACATGGTGCTTCTTGCAGAAAATAATGAAGGCTATCAGAATCTGATCAAGCTGGTTTCTTATGGATTTACGGAAGGCTTCTATTATAAGCCCCGTGTGGATAAGGAGCTTCTGCGAAGATACAGTAAAGGGCTGATCGCTTCCAGTGCATGTCTTGCCGGGGAAGTGCCCAGAAACATTCTGACGGTTTCCTATGAAAAAGCAAAGGAAGCTGCGCTGGAATATCTGGAGATCTTCGGGGAAGGGAATTTCTTTCTGGAACTGCAGGATCATGGCATGAGAGAGCAGAAGGTGGTCAATCAGGCATTGGTAAAAATGAGTGCGGAAACAGGTATCCCTCTCATCGCCACCAATGACAGCCACTACATTTATAAGGAAGACGCAGATCCCCATGATATCCTCCTGTGTATCCAGACGGGCAAAACCATTCTGGATGAGGACAGGATGCGGTATGAGGGCGGACAGTTCTATGTGAAAAGTCCGGAGGAAATGTATCAGCTGTTCCATTATGCTCCCGAAGCCTGTGCCAATACGGCAAAGATTGCGGAAAGATGTAATGTAACATTTACCTTCCATGATCTGAAATTGCCTCGTTTTGATGTGCCGGAAGGCAAAACAGCAAATGAATACCTGAGAGAAGTTTGCTACGCAGGCTTCCAATCAAAATATCCTGAAGCGAAAGCGGAATGGAAAGAAAGACTGGAATACGAACTTTCTACTATTGAAAACATGGGCTATGTGGATTATTTCCTCATCGTCTGGGATTTTATCAAATACGCAAAGGACAACGGCATTATCGTTGGCCCCGGCCGAGGTTCGGCGGCAGGCAGTATGGTTTCCTACTGCCTCTCCATTACGACCATCGACCCTTTGAAATATGACCTGATTTTTGAGCGTTTCCTGAATCCCGAACGTGTCAGCATGCCCGATATCGATATTGACTTCTGCTATGAAAGAAGACAGGAAGTCATCGATTATGTCATCCGAAAATACGGCGAAGCTAATGTGGCGCAGATCATCACCTTTGGTACCATGGCAGCGAGAGCCGCCATCAAAGACGTGGGCCGTGCGCTGGCAATGCCCTATGCCGATGTAGACCGTATTTCCAAGATGATCCCCACGGAGCTGGGTATCACCATTGAAAAAGCGCTGAAGATGAATCCTGACCTGAAAAAGGCCTACGAGGAAGAAGGGGATACCAAACGTCTCATCGACACATCCCTGCGTCTGGAAGGACTGCCCCGACACTCCTCCACCCATGCAGCCGGCGTTGTCATCTGCCGGGAACCTGTTATGGAATATGTGCCTCTTTCCGCCAATGACGGACAGGTCAATACCCAGTATACCATGACGCTTCTGGAAGAGCTTGGTTTGCTGAAAATGGATTTCCTTGGCTTGAGAACATTGACGGTCATCCAGTCTGCAGTGCAGGAAATCGAACGTATCCACGGCGTAAAGTTGGATATGGACAACCTGCCGGAAAATGATCCCGCAGTCTATGACATGATCTGTCAGGGCAAGACGGAAGGGGTGTTCCAGCTGGAAAGCGGCGGCATGAAACAGTTCATGAAGGAGCTGCAGCCCAGATGTCTGGAAGATCTGATCGCCGGCATCGCCCTGTATCGTCCCGGCCCCATGGATTTTATTCCGAAGTATATCCGAGGGAAAAACGCCGGCGGCAATGTGCAGTATACCCACCCGAAACTGGAACCGATCCTGAATAACACCTACGGCTGTATCGTGTATCAGGAACAGGTAATGCAGATCGTAAGAGATCTGGCGGGTTACAGTCTTGGCCGAAGCGACCTGGTGCGCCGTGCCATGAGTAAGAAAAAAGCTTCCGTTATGGCGGAAGAACGGGAAAAATTCATTTACGGTGACGGAGATGAAGTGCCCGGTTGTGTGAAAAATGGGATCCCTGCGGAAGCGGCGGAAACCATCTTCGATGAAATGACAGACTTCGCAAAATATGCGTTTAATAAAAGCCACGCGGCCTGCTATGCGGTCGTTGGCTATCAGACAGCATGGCTGAAGGCCCATTATCCCGTGGAATTCATGGCGGCGCTGATGACCAGTGTCATGGATAATGCGGCGAAGGTCAGCGGTTATGTGGAAGAATGTAAGAAAATGGGCATTCGCCTGCTGCCCCCCGATATCAATGAAGGCTACAAGCAATTCTCCGTTTCCGACGGGAAGATCCGTTTTGCTCTGGCAGCTATCAAAAATGTCGGCAGAGGCGCGGTGGATGCACTGGTCAAAGAAAGGGACGAAAACGGCCCTTACGCCTCTCTGACGGATTTTTGCAGCCGTATGGAAGGCGGTGAATGGAACAAGCGTGGCATTGAAGGCCTGATCAAAGGCGGTGCCATGGACAGCTTCGGCGGGTTCCGCAGCCAGTATATGATGATTTATAAAAATATTCTGGATGGGATCGGTCAGGCGAGAAAGAATAACATTGAAGGTCAGTTGAATCTCTTTGATCTGGGGGGGCATGAAGATACCTTCCAGCAGAAAGATGATCTGCCCGACCTGCCGGAATATCCTGCCAGAGAAAAACTGGCTATGGAAAAAGAAGTTCTGGGGATTTACGTCAGCGGACACCCTCTGGCGGAATATGAAGAACAGATCCGCAGGAAAGTCAGTCACACCAGTCTGGATTTCCTTCCTCCCGAGGAGGACGAAGACCGACTGCAGGTGGCGGAGGAAACAAAAGTGATCGTTGGCGGTATGGCAACGGGGATTTCTGTGAAATATACCAGAAACAATGATAAAATGGCATTCCTGACGCTGGAAGATTTTCAGGGCAGCATGGAAGTCATCCTCTTCCCGAAGGTATATCAGAACTGTGCCATGTTCCTGAAGGAAGAAGAAGTTTATCTGGTCAGGGGCAGAGCCAATGTTTCTGCTGACGGAGAGGGCAAGATCATTGCCATGGAGGTCAATCCTCTGATCCTTGGAGAAAAAGAGCCGCCAAAATCCGTATGGCTGAAGCTGGGAGGAGAAAAAGAAGTGCCTTTCCAGCAGATCACAGCAATTTTAAGAAAATATAGTGGGGATGTTCCCGTTTATATTTATAATGAAAAAACCAAACAAAAGATGAAGGCAGACCGTATCTACTGGGTCACAGGGGAAGAAAGTCTCTGCGAGGAGCTGCGGATCCTGCTGGGTGAGAAAAACGTGGCATTAAAGTATTAAGGGGGAGTTCTATGGCAGAAAAAATCGGAACGGATATGCCCTATGTCTGCGTGAAAGCGTTGGAAAAGGGTGTGAATATCATCGGCGTTACCCGTGGTGAGGTGACAAAGATCCACCACACAGAAAAACTGGATCAGGGCGAAGTATTGATCGCTCAGTTTACAGAAAACACTTCTGCTATGAAAATCCGCGGCAGTGCGGAAGTTTATACTCAGTTCGGCGTGATCCGCGCCGGCGAAGTGGATGTAGAAAGAGTATAATTTTGTACTGAAAACACTTTAAAGAAGGTCAAATAGAGTAACTTTTATATTTTTTATAGGAGGAAAAAAGCTATGGCAGAAAAGAACGAAGGAAAAAAAATCAGAAAAATTGGTGTACTGACTAGCGGTGGCGATGCTCCCGGCATGAATGCGGCAATCCGTGCCGTTGTTAGAACAGCAAAATACCATGACATCGAAGTAATCGGTATCCGTAAAGGTTACGCAGGTCTGATCGGCGGCGAAATCAAAGAACTGCACAGCAGAGACGTATCCAACGTAATGAATCTGGGTGGTACAATCCTGCACACAGCACGCTGCCCTGAAATGATGACAAAAGAAGGCGTAGACAAAGCAGCGGCAATCTACAAAATCCTGGGTCTGGACGCACTGGTAGTAATCGGTGGTGACGGTTCTTACCGTGGTCTGGCAGAACTGGCAAAACGCGGTGTAAACGGTATCGGTATCCCCGCTACAATCGACCTGGATATGCGTGGTACAGAATACACAATCGGTTTTGATACAGCAGTAAATACAGGTATGGATGCTCTGAACAAACTGCGTGATACATCCAACTCCCATGAAAGATGCTCCGTTGTAGAAGTTATGGGTAGAGATGCCGGCTATCTGGCAATCTGGTGTGGTCTGTGCGGCGGTGCAGAAGAAGTAATGTTCCCTGAAGAAAAAGAAAAAATCGACAGCGCGAAAGTAATCCAGCAGATTCTGGAAAACAGAAGCATCGGCAAACGTCACAACCTGGTAGTAGTAGCAGAAGGCGTAGGCGGCACACAGCAGCTGGCAAATGACATTCAGGAACTGACAGGTATCCAGACAAGAGCAACAATCCTGGGTCACCTGCAGAGAGGCGGCAGCCCTACAGCAACAGACCGTATGCATGCATCCATGATGGGTTACCTGGCAATCAAAACAATCATGGAAGGCAGAGAAAACGTTGTTATGGCTTACAACAATGGCAGATACGAAGTACTGGATCTGTTCGAATCCATGGAAATGACAAAAACACTGGATAAAGAAATGTATGATGTAATCAAAACTCTGTCCATCTAAGTTTTGATGTGATCACCCTGTACGTTTTATATTTATATAAGATATACCAAAGAGGAATAAGAGGAGGAACAATAAGATGCGCAGAACAAAAATCGTTTGTACACTGGGTCCTGCAACTAGCGATGTGGAAACAATGAAAAAGCTGATTGAAAATGGTATGAGTGCAGCTCGTGTCAATTTCTCTCACGGCTCTCATGAAAGCCACGCAGAAACAATTGCAAAACTGAAACAGGCCAGAGAAGAAATGGGTGCTCCCATTCCCCTGATCCTGGATACAAAAGGTCCTGAAATCCGCGTAAAAACATTTAAAGAAGATAAAGTAAGACTGGAAGAAAATTCCACTTTCACACTGACAACAAGAGATGTGGAAGGCGACGCAAGCATTGTTTCCGTAACATATGAAGATCTGCCCAAAGATGTACACAGAGGTTCTCGTGTACTGATCGATGACGGTCTGATCGAACTGATTGTAGAAGACATCACAGAAACAGATGTTGTATGTAAAGTTATCAATGGCGGTGTTGTAAAATCCCGTAAAGGTGTAAACCTGCCCGGCGTAGAAGTAAACCTGCCTTCTCTGATGGAAAAAGATATCGAAGACCTGAAATTCGGTGTAAAAAATGGTTTTGATATTGTAGCTGCATCCTTCATCCGTACAGCAGCAGACGTTGTAAAAATCCGTCGCGTACTGGAAGAAAATGGCGGCGGTCACATCCACATCATCTCCAAAATCGAAAGCCAGCAGGGCGTAGACAATATCGATGAAATTCTGGAAGTTTCCGACGGTATCATGGTTGCCAGAGGTGACCTGGGCGTAGAAATTCCCCCTGAAGATGTACCCGTTGTACAGAAAACTCTGATCGCAAAAGCAAACAGACTGGGTAAACCCGTTATCACAGCAACACAGATGCTGGAAAGCATGACTAGCAGCCCTCGTCCTACAAGAGCGGAAGCAAACGACGTTGCAAATGCGATCTTCGACGGCAGTGACGCAATCATGCTGTCCGGCGAAACAGCAGCAGGTGCATACCCTCTGGAAGCAGTTGCTACAATGAACCGTATCGCACTGAAAGCAGAAGGCGCTGTTGACTATGCAACAAAAATGGTAAACACACAGCCTGCAAACGTAAATATCACAAACGCAATCAGTATGGCAGCTTGTGCAGCAGCAGCAGAACTGAACACAGCAGCGATCACAACAATCACACGTTCCGGCTTCACAGCAAGAATGATCGCAAAACATCGTCCTATCTGCCCTCTGATCGCAAGCACACCCGATGAATCCGTATGGAGACAGATGAACCTGATCTGGGGCTGCAAACCCATGCTGTACACAGGTAAACTGCCTAAAGGCGGCGTATTCGATACATCCGTGAAAATCGCTACAGAAAGCGGCCTGCTGAAAGATGGCGATACAGTTGTATCCGCACTGGGTATGCCTCTGGGTATCAGTGGTTCCACAAACACACTGCGTGTTGACATCGTAGGCGATGTACTGTGCAAAGGTAAAGGTATCGGCAACAAAGTGGTAAGCGGTAAAGCAAGAGTGATCAACGCAAGAGATGGCGTAGAACACATCTTCAACCAGGGCGATATTCTGGTAACAACTTCCACAGACAGCAGCCTTATGCCTTATATCAGAAAAGCAGCAGCAGTTGTAGTTGGTCCTATGGATCAGAACGTAGACTGCCACGCTGAAGTTGCTGGAAGTGCACTGGATATCCCTGTGATCGTATGTAATGCGAAAGTGATCGACTTCATCCCCGGCGATGCACTGATCACAGTAGATTCCGAAAAAGGCCTTGTATACAAAGGTATGCCTAAAGAAAACTAAGAACATCATTGAGAGACATCCGAAAGGATGTCTCTTTTTTGTTCAAAATTTTGAATGGATATTCAACAAGTTGTCCGCGAATGAGAAGGACACTTCAAAACAAATGTCTTTCTAATATGGATATAAATGGAATTTTTTTTTTGTACATTTGTTCCAGTTTTCCAGTCGTTTTTTGTCCAATCGGCGAATTGACGAAATCTTTATGGAATGTTAACATATATCACGTAGATTCAGGATATTGAAATATAATATGTGCAATAAAAGCAATCATAAGGATGCCTGAACTACGGAAAAGTATATATTTTTAAAGGAGGTAACTATTATGTTTAGTACACCACTGATCAGTGCTGACAACACATGGGCACTGATGGCAATCACTTGTGGCTGGGCTGCATTCTCTATTTATGCAGAACAGACATGGACATGGGCATCCAAAATGTCCGGTGCGATCGTTGCGCTGCTGGGCGCTCTGATCCTGACAAACGTAGGTATCATCCCTACAAACTGTGTATTCTTTGATGATATCGTATGGGGCTATGTTGTTCCTATGGCGATCCCTCTGCTGCTGCTGTCCTGCGATATTCGCAAAATCGGTAGAGAAGCAGGTAAAATCCTGGTAGTATTCTTCTTTGGTGCTATCGGTACAACACTGGGTGCTCTGCTGGGCTTCCAGCTGCTGGGCGACAAGGTTCCCAATCTGGCTGGCGTAGCTGCTATGATGACAGGTTCCTACATCGGCGGTACAGTAAACTTTGCTGCTATGGCAAGTGCTTTTGAAGTACCCGGTGAAACAACATCTGCAGCAGTTGTAGCAGATAACCTGCTGATGACTCTGTACTTCTTCGTGCTGATCGCGATCCCCAGCATCAAATTCTTCAGAAACAAATTCACACACCCTCACATGGATGAAGTAGAAGCAAGAGGTGTGGATGAAGAAGCAAAAACACAGGCTGCTGCTTTCTGGGGCAAAAAACCCATCTCTCTGTGTGACATCGCTATCAATCTGGCAATTTCCGTAATCGTTGTTTGGTCTTCCACAGAAATCGCTGGTTTCATCTCTGCTGCATTCCCTACAAACCAGGGCAGTGTTGTAAATGACGTAATCGGCGGTCTGTTCGGTAACAAATACCTGATCATTACAACAATTTCCATGATCATCGCTACAATTTTCTCCAAACCACTGGAAAAACTGGGCGGTTCTCAGGAAATCGGTACATACCTGATCTACCTGTTCTTCTTTGTAATCGGCGCACCCGCATCCATCAAAGCGATCTTCCTGAACGCTCCT
Organism: Anaerotignum sp.; assembly: GCF_045122575.1. GTDB lineage: Bacteria > Bacillota > Clostridia > Lachnospirales > Anaerotignaceae > Anaerotignum_A. The sequence continues at coordinate 11,704 of NZ_JBGVHV010000107.1, forward strand.
CTGCTGCTGGTATTCTGCGCGATCATGGTAATCGTAAACATGCTGTTCTGCTTCATTTTCGGCAAAATCTTCAAATTTGACCTGGAAGACTGTATTCTGGCTTCCAATGCGAATATCGGCGGCCCTACAACAGCTGCAGCGATGGCGATCTCCAAAGGCTGGATCAAGCTGGTAGGCCCTATCATGCTGGTAGGTACACTGGGTTACGTAATCGGTACATACTTCGGTACATTCGTAGGTAACTTCCTGGGCGCATAAGCATAGGCTGAACTGACGAATTGAAACAGAAAGAAGGCAAGAACAATGGTTTTTGACGGACATAGTGATATTTTTACGGACGTAACTGTGCGCAGACTGAAAGGGGAAACACAGGTGCTGAAAAACCACCACCTGCCTCGTCTGAAA
>NZ_JBGVHV010000108.1:0-32293 GCF_045122575.1 Anaerotignum sp.
CTTAACTACTGATAGTGCTAAGTTCTTACACAGAGTAGCAAAAAAGGACTGTAATATTAGTTTTAAGTATCATAATCTGAGACATACTCATGCAAGTTGGCTGGCTGAGCATGGTGTGCCTGCTATTGTTACAAAGAAAAGATTAGGTCATAGTAAAGAGGAAACAACTTTGAGGTATTACAATCATGTAACTCAGGGTATGAGAAATGATTTGCTTGATAAATTAAACAACTCAACTAAGGATAAAGAGAATAATTAAATTAGATCAGCCCCATCATATTTGGTGGGGTTGTTCTAATTTACATTAAAAATCATTTTATTCTTTTTATGACTATGGTAATTTGAGAAGGGATTTCTAAAGGGAAAGTTTTTCCCACAAACTCAATATTTATAAAAATACACTTACTGAAGGGAAATATACGGGAATAAGGATATTATATAAATTAATGTGTTGAAATGAGAATAAATAATCAAAATGGCGAAAGACGAAGCTAGACACGGTAAAGCATTCCTGGGTCTGTACAACAGATACTTCAAATAATCAAGATAACCAAAAGGGCAGGAGATCTCCTGCCCTTTTTTTATTTCTCCGCTAATTTGTGCGCACTTTGTACATTCTATAGAAATATGATATACTTTAGCTATCAACCATAAGGAGGTGCTTTATGACTGAATTAAAATTGAATGAAACATATTTCGGTTTTACATTACAGAAAATTGAAACAATCAGCGATATCCACAGCACTGCGTATCTCTTTTCCCATGGACAGAGCGGCGCGCGCTTATTATATCTGAAAAACAGCGATAACAATAAGGTTTTTAATGTGGCCTTTAAAACCCCGCCTTCTGATGACTGCGGTACGCCTCATATTCTGGAGCATTCAGTTCTTTGCGGCTCCCGCAAATTTGAAGCAAAAGATCCCTTCAATGAACTGGCAAAGGGCTCTCTGAATACCTTTTTGAATGCCATGACATATGCGGATAAAACCATGTATCCCGTTGCCAGCTGCAACGAAAAGGATTTTCATAATCTGATGGACGTTTATCTGGATGCTGTCTTTTTTCCTAAAATTTATGAAAAGAAGGAAATTTTCCAGCAGGAGGGCTGGCGCTACCTGTTAAAGGAAGATCATCTGGATATTACCGGCGTTGTGTATAATGAGATGAAAGGGGCCTTAGCCGATCCCGAAAGCCAGTTGAGCGGTGTGATCTCCCGTGCAATTTTTGGTAAAACGACCTATGGTTTTGAATCCGGCGGTGATCCAAAAGCAATCCCTGACCTGACATACGAAGCCTTTCTGCATTTCCATAGAACGTATTATCATCCTTCTAATGCATATCTCTATTTATATGGTGATTTAGAGCCTATGGCCTGCCTGCAGCACATCCATGAGGATTATCTGTCCCATTTTGCAGCCAGTGATAACTTACCTGCGATCAGAGAGACGGATTTTGCAAAAAAAGGGGCAGTTATTCGGGATACCTATGCCGTTTCCGAAGAAAATGACGAAAGCGGCACCTATCTGGCATACGCTCTGAAAGTAGGGAAGTGTACGGATCCGGAACTTATCATGGCACTCCAGATACTTTCTTATATTCTTTTGGAAAGCAATGCTTCTCCTCTGAAAAATGCCCTCATGGAAGCGGGTATCTGCGAAGAAACGGAAGGCTGGTTTGATTCTTCTACCTACGAAATGGTCTTCAGCATTATCGCGAAAAATGCGGATCCCGAAAAAATAAATGTTTTTAAAGAAATTATCGATCAGGAATGCAAACGTCTCCTTTCCGAAGGACTTCCGAAAGATTTATTGCAAAGTGCTTTGAGAAAATATGATTTTCTGCTCAGAGAAGAAGACTATGGCTCTACCCCCAAAGGGCTGATCTACTGCACAAGGCTGATGAAACGCTGGCTGCACGGGGAAAACCCCTGTGATGGTCTTCGGATGATCGAAACCATTGAAACATTGAAAAAGGGCAGTACAGAAGGGTATTTCGAATCATTGCTGGAATCTGCTTTCTTAAAGAATGAAGATAAATGCTGTGTGGTTTTCAGTCCTGAAAAAGGTAAGAAAACCAAAGAACTGGAGGAATTCCAGAATAAAATGAAAACAGCCTATACAAAAATGACTAATGCAGATTTTACGCAGATTAACATGGAGACTGAAAAACTGGATCTTTTCCAGAAGCATATCGATTCTCCGGAAGTGTTGGCGCAGATTCCCTTATTGGAAATCGATGAAATCGACGAAATGCCCAAGATTACAAAATACAACAACGCAGGCTTTTCCAATGGAAATCCTCTCCTGCATGTACCTATGGAAAGTAACGGTATCGTTTATCTGAAACTGTTTTTTGATACCTCTGCCATTCCACAGGAATTGATTCCTTATAGCGGACTGCTGGCAGAACTTTTGGGGAAACTGGATACGGAAAAATATTCTTACCAGCAATTACCCACCGTGAAAAACCAGATCTTTGGCGGACTTTCTTTCCATAATACGACTTTTAATAAAAATGCGAAAGAATATCATGCCTTTCTTTCTGTAAAAATGAAGTTTCTGAAAGAGAATTTGGAGGATGTATTTGCTGTATTGGAAGAAATCCTGCTTCATACAAATTGGGATATGATTGAAAATATGAAAAAAATCATCAAATCCGCAAGAATAAAAGGAGAGTATGAACTGCAGAATAATGCCCATTATTATGCAGTTTTCCATAGCGGCAGTAATCTTTTCCCTGCCTTACAGATCGAAGAGCAGACCAGTGGTATTCTTTACTATCATTTCCTCTGTGAGATCGATAAACAACTGGAAAAGGATGCTATGCCTGTGATACAGAAACTAAAAGATGTTGCATCGATCATTTTCCGCAAACAGAATATGGAAGCGGCTGTTGGATGCACACAGAAAGATTTCAACAGTATAAAAACAAAACTGGAATCTTTCCACATGCCGGAAAAAGCAATCCCTTCCGTTGACTATGATTTTAAACTGTATCCACAGAAAACCGCATTTACAAATACCAGTGAAATTGTATACAATATTACATCTTTTGATTTTTATCAGCATGATATTCCATATCACGGAAAATATCAGGTTCTGCAGACGATCATCAATCTGGAATATCTTTGGAATAAAATTCGTGTACAAGGTGGTGCCTATGGCTGCGGATGCAAATTCACACAAAGCGGCTTTGCATATTTTTATTCCTACAGAGATCCAAATCTGACGGAAACTTATGAGATCTATCAGACCTTGGTTAATGATATTGCTGATTTCAAGACAGACAAACGAGAAATGACCAAATATATTCTAGGCACGATTAATGAACTGGAACAGCCAAAAACCAACATGGATAAATTGAATGCAGCTATTGGCAAATTCTATAAAGGCATTTCTGATGAATCACTGATCACGCAGCGTCTGGAAATCTTGCGTACAACGGATGCAGATATTCGCCAGTGTCAGAATTTACTGCGTATGGTTAATTGCAAAAATATCTGTACCATCGGGAATGAACAGAAGATCAATGCAAATGAAACGCTATTTGATTCTGTTTCTTCTTACACATAAAAAAACGAAAAGAACCGAAATGATTTCGGTTCTTTTTTATATATGATAAGTGCTATAGCAAAATTTTACAAAAAACAGCTGAATCAGATTTATCTGAATACAGAAAAGGGGATATCTGTATTTATTCGCAAAACGATACTTTTACGAAATTATATACCGGAAACAATTGCTATAGTAATATACCACTTTACATAATATAATTATGGTAACTTTGCAGCAAAAAAGATGATGTCTTTCGACATCACCTCTTTATTTTCAAATTCTTTTATCCAACATAATTATGAGGATTTACCGCACTGCCATTTTTAGAAATTGTAAAGTGACAATGGTTACCTGTGGACCAGCCGGTACTTCCGCATTTCGCAATCGTCTGACCTTTGCTTACTTTCTGACCTTTTTTCGCTACCAGAGAGGAATTATGACCATACAGAGATGTGATCCCACTACCGTGGTCAATAATGATTGTATAACCATAACCATTCATCCAGCCGGAATATGTAACAGTACCCGCTTCTGTTGCGACAATGGCAGAACCATAGCCAGCAGGAATATCCAGACCATTATGAAATTCCTTCTTACCGGAAATAGGACTTGTACGGTAGCCATATTCACTGCTAATTCTGCCACTGGCAGGAACAGGCCATGTAAATTTACCGCTCCCTGTATACACTCTGGCAGGACTGGAGGAAGCATTCATCTGACGCAGGATCGCAGCATCATTTGCTTCATTAGCCTTTACCAGTTTTTCATACTTCGCTAAATCGCTCTCATAAGATTTCATAAGGGCTTTTTTCTGCGCCACAACAGCTTCCATTTCATCCATTTTTTCTTTCTGAATGTCTACCACTGCCTGCTGTTCCGCATGGTTTTCTGCAATTTCGTCTGTTTTTGCCTGAATCGTATTCTGAATTTCCTGCAATTCTTCAAGGATCTCTTTGTCATAAGACATAATATCATTTACGTACTGCATACGAAGGAACAGATCAGAAAAACTTTCAGAATCCAGCAGAATCTCAAAATATCCTGTAGAACCTTTTTGCTGCAGGAATTTCATACGATCACCCAGCAATTCAAACTGTGCATCCCTCTTGGCAGATGCTTCTGCCAGTTCCGCTTCCGCTTCTGCCAGACGGCCTGTCAGGAAGTCCAGATCTGCCTTTGCAGCATCATATTCGTCCTGCATGCTCTGCAAGCCTTTATCCAAAGCAGTCATCTCATCTTCCAGAGACCCCTGTTTGTTTTTCAGTTTTTCAATTTCTTTTTTCGCATTCTGTGTGCTTGCCGCCAGATTTTTTCTCTTTGCCTGCAGTTCTGAATAAGAAGCAGCATCTGCAGTATAAGCAGGAATGACTGCAAATGTCATCACTGCTGCCAGTGTGGCACATAAAATTTTCTTCATATTTTTCATGGTCAAAACCTCTTTATATTTTTAGATTACCTTACTATTATAAGGATTTTTACATCTGTTTTCAATGAAAATTCGAAGATTTTAATACTTTGTTAAGATTTTTGTTGTAACCTCTGTGATTTCATCTATTTGAAATTCTTTTTCACTGCATAGGCTAAATGCATATTCAGGAATATCCCAGTCACCAAAAAACAACCTTTTCCCTTCAAAATTTATCTGTTCTATCATCTGCCCATCTTTCACACAGGAAATTGTATGCAACGGAATCCGCAGCCCTCTGCCATCCCATTTGATCAGGCTTTCTTTTCTTGCCCAGATCTGATAAAATGCCTTTCTTCTCTCTTGCTCGCTCATAGAATTTAAATAAGCAGTTTCCTCCTCCGAAAGGATCTTTTTAGTATGGGTCGGTAACGTCTCTTTGATTTTTTGAATATCTGCACCCAATGGCATATCTCCAAAGACACAAACAGCATATTCTCCTGAATGAGACAAGCTGAAATAGAAATCAGAACATTCCAAATAAGGTTTCCCATGCACCTGATATTTGATATCATCTCGCCGATCACCAAGTCCGCATTTTTCCATAGCAAATACCAGCAAAATTCCTACAGCTAAAGAAAGTCTGGCAGGCATCTGGTTCTTCAATTTCTGTACTTTCTCTCTTCTCTCCGCTGAAACCAAAGACATTGCTTTTGCAAACAGTTCCGGTTCTTCCAGAACTCTGACATGCATATAACAGATTTCCTTCATCCCTGCCCTCCTTTCTTTAGGCACAAAAAGCAGGGTTGCAATCAACCCTGCCCTTTATGCTTTTTTAAATTATTTTACGATCAGGTTCACGATCTTACCAGGTACGTAGATTTCTTTCACTACTGTTTTACCTTCAATCTTAGCAGCCAGAACTTCTTTTGCCTGAGCCAGTACATCTTCTTTTGCTGCGCCATTTGCCACAGCCATTGTACCTCTCAGTTTACCGCCGATCTGCAGAGCGATTTCAACTGTATCCTGAACCAGTTTGCTTTCGTCAGCTTTAGGCCAGCCTGCAGCAAATACAGAGCCTTCGTGACCCAGTTCTTTCCACAGCTCTTCTGCGATATGAGGAGCAAAAGGAGCCAGCATTACAGCCATTGTGTCCAGAGTTGCTTTGGACAGCGTGCCTTCTTTTTTCGCTACATCCAGCAGTTTGTTTGTGGATTCCATCATTGTGGAAACGATTGTATTCATTGCAAGAGATTCGATTCTGCTTGTAACGTCAACGATCATTTTATTTACGATATATTCTTCGTCTTTGGAGGCTGCTTTGTCTGCATCTTTATTTGCATAAACCATTTTCCAAACTCTGTTTAGGAAACGGAATACACCGTCGATACCGCTGTCATCCCAGTCACAATCCAGTTCAGGGGGACCTACGAACAGTTCGTACATTCTCAGAGAGTCACAGCCGTATTTTTCAACCAGTTCATCGGGAGATACAACGTTACCGATAGATTTGGACATTTTACCGCCGTTCTTTGTGATCATACCCTGGTTGAACAGTTTTGTGAAGGGTTCGTCAAAAGGTACTGCGCCGATATCATACAGGAATTTTGTATAGAAACGAGCATACAGCAGGTGCAGTACAGCATGTTCGATACCACCAACATACAGGTCAACAGGTGCCCATTTTTTCAGTGCATCCATGCTAGCCAGTTCGTTGTTGTTGTGGTTATCTACATAACGCAGGAAATACCAGCTGGAACCTGCCCACTGAGGCATTGTGTTTGTTTCACGCTTTGCAGGAGCGCCACATTTAGGACATGTTGTATTTACCCATTCATCGATATGAGCCAGAGGAGATTCCCCTGTATCTGTAGGTTTGTAGGATTCTACTTCGGGCAGCAGTACAGGCAGCTGATCTTCGGGAACAGCTACAGGACCGCAGTGTTCACAATGAACGATGGGAATAGGTTCGCCCCAGTATCTCTGTCTGGAGAATACCCAGTCACGCAGTTTGTAGTTTACTGTCTTTTTGCCCCAGCCTTTTTCTTCCATGATGAAAGGTACTTTCTGTTTTGCTTCTGTAACAGTCATACCATTCCATTCTTCGGAATTGATTACGATACCTTCGCCTGCAAATGCTTCTTCCATAACTTCAGGCAGTTCTGCATCCAGAGGTTTGATAACGGGAATGATAGGCATATCGAATTTCTTTGCGAAAGCAAAGTCACGTTCATCGTGAGCAGGTACACACATAACTGCACCTGTACCATAGTCTGCCAGTACATAGTCTGCAACCCAGATAGGGATTTCTTTACCGTTTACAGGGTTTACACAGTAGGAACCTGTGAATGCACCTGTTTTTTCTTTATCTGTCATACGGTCAACAGAAGATTTTACGGATGCATCGAAACAGTATTTATCTACAGCTTCTTTATATTCATCTTTTACCAGCGGTGCCAGACCAGCATATTCGGGAGCCAGAACCATGAAAGTACAGCCGTACAGTGTATCAGGTCTTGTTGTGTAAACTGTGATTTTTTCATCAGAGCCAACAATTTTAAAGTCAACTTCTGCACCGTAGGATTTACCGATCCAATCAGACTGCATTTTCTTAACTTTTTCAGACCAATCCAGTTTATCCAGGTCATTCAGCAGTCTGTCAGCATATTCTGTGATCTTCAGCATCCACTGACGCAGGTTTCTCTTTGTAACAGTTGCGCCGCAGCGTTCGCATGTACCACCGGCAGCTTCTTCGTTTGCCAGTACACATTTACAGCTGGGGCACCAGTTCAGAGGCATTTCTTTTTCATATGCCAGACCTTTTTCGAACATTTTAACAAAGATCCACTGTGTCCATTTGTAGTAATCAGGATCTGTTGTATCTACTTCTTTATCCCAGTCATACAGAGCAGAAATTTCATGCAGCTGTCTTTTTACATTTGCAATATTTGCTGCTGTGGAAATACGGGGATGTGTATTTGTTTTGATTGCATAGTTTTCTGCGGGCAGACCGAATGCGTCCCAGCCCATGGGATGCAGTACCTGATAACCCTGCAGTACTTTATAACGGCTCACTACGTCAGAAAGAACATAACCTCTCCAGTGACCTACATGCAGGCCAGAACCGGAAGGATAAGGGAACATATCCAGGCAGTAAAATCTGGGTTTCACGTCATCTTCTTTGTTGATGGGATTTTTTTCCCATTCTGCACGCCATTTTTTTTCGATTTCTCTGAAATTATAGCGACTGTCCATACGAAATTCCTCCTTAAAAAACATAATGTTTTTGCTTTTGTAGTAGTAGAAACTAAAAAGTCCCTCCGCCTCTGTTAGAGACGAAGGGAACTCCGTGTTACCACTCTAGTTTGCCCATCTTCAGCGGGCACGCTCAAAACCTGTAACGGGGGTAACCGCTGTAACCTACTCATGTCATACATTTTCGATACAGAACTCCAAGGCCAGTTCTGATTTCCATATCTGCCGATTCACACCCACCATCGGCTCTCTGAAAGAATCCTGAAATCATACTCTTCCTCTTCAATGTCTTTTCACAGATACATTTATATCATATTTACCAAAATAAATCAAGCATTTTTGGCCATTATTTGAATGTATACATTCACATCCATCCCACTTTTTGTTATACTGCTTCATTTTGGTCGAACTGATTTGTATACAGAGTATAATAAAAGCCTTTTTTCTCCATCAACTGCTGGTGATTCCCTTTTTCGATGATTTCACCATGATTGACAACAGCAATCAGGTCTGCATCCTTGATGGTACTCAAACGATGAGCAATAACAAAATTCGTTCTGCCCTTCATCAGATTATGCATCGCCTCCTGGATTTTTACTTCTGTTCTGGTGTCCACACTGCTGGTGGCTTCATCCAGAATCAGAACAGAAGGATTTGCAAGAATAGCTCTCGCAATAGAGATCATCTGTCTCTGTCCCTGACTCAGATTACCGCCGCCGTCAGTCAACATGGTATCATACCCATCCGGCAGTCTGCGGATAAATTCATGGGCATTTGCCAGTTTTGCCGCTGCTTTGATCTCTTCATCCGTGGCGTCCAATCTGCCATAACGGATATTTTCCTTAATAGAATCTGTAAACAGATACGTATCCTGCAGAACAATGCTGAGAGCAGAACGCAGGCTGCTTCTCTTTGTCTGATAAATATCATGGCCGTCAATGGTGATTGTACCACTGTCAATATCGTAAAATCTGGTTAGCAGATTGATGATCGTTGTTTTGCCTGCACCGGTAGGACCAACAAATGCAATGGTCTGTCCGGGTCTTGCATACAGATTTACATTTTTCAGGATAGGATGACCTTTTTCATAGGAGAAATTTACGTCGGTCAATACCACATCTCCTTCAATTTCGCCCATTTCGTATGCATCTTTTGCATCAGGTTCTTCCTCTTCTTCATCCAGAACTTCAAACACACGCTCCGCACCTGCCATAGCAGAAAGGATCATATTCACCTGATTGGCCAGTTCTGTCAATGGTCTTGCAAACTGCTTGGAATAAATGATGAAGTTAGAGATCGTCCCTAATGTCATTACACTGCCTGTGACCATCAGAATACCACCAACTGCCACAACCACTGCATAAGTCATATTATTCAGAGCTGTCATAATGGGGCCAATAGAACCGGAAAAAATTTCTGCGCGGATGCTGACATCCAGCAACTTGCGGTTAAATCCATCAAATCTGTTGATTTCTTCCTCTTCCCGACAAAATACCTTTACAACCTTCTGTCCGGATACGATTTCTTCAATATGACCGTTTAAATCACCCAAACGTTCCTGTTTTTCTTTAAAATACTTTCTGGAATGTTTTGTGACCCACTTTGTCGTTACCATCATAACAGGCACTGTTGCAATCGTTGCAATGGTTAGAGGAATACTCAAATATGTCATCATAAAGAATGTACCAATGATCGTCAGAACACTCTGTAGAATCTGAGAAATACTGTTATTCAGGCACATGGAAACATTATCTACGTCATTTGTTACACGACTCATCAATTCCCCATGGGTCGTTTTATCAAAATAGCGTAAAGGAAGTCTCTGAAATTTATCAAAAATTTCTCTTCTCAACGTAGCAACCGTTTCCTGCCCTACTTTCAGCATCAGATAACTCTGCAGCCATGTTGCCAGAGAAGATACGGCATAAAAGACAAGCAGGGTCATGCAAATCCGAAACAAACCGGAAAAATCAAATACAGAGATATAAGTATCAATCGCCACACCGATCAGCCTTGTTGCAAAAACCGTACCGACAGTTGTGATCAGATTACAGAGTACAGAAATTAAAATCAGATGCCAGTATTTCAGAAGATATCTGCACAGGCGCAGAATTGTCTGCTTTGTTTTTACAGGTTTTCTATGAGGCATCATGGCAGCATGATGTGGACCGCGAGGACCTTTTGGCATTGTTTTATTATTCATTCTGCCATCACCCCTTTCTTCATCTGAGAAGCATAAATTTCCTGATAGTCCTCACTGATTTCCATAAGATATTTATGGTCGCCTTGTGCAACAATTTTACCGCCGCTCAGCACTAAAATTTTATCTGCATGTCGTACAGAACTGATCCTCTGGGCGATAATGAATTTGGTACAGTCGTGATGACTCTCTTTCATTCCCTGTCTGATATTCTTTTCTGTCAAGGAATCCACCGCACTGGTACTATCATCAAAAATAATGATATTGGGATTCTGGATCAACGCTCTGGCAATGGAAATACGCTGTTTCTGGCCACCGGAAACATTGACACCCCTCTGCCCCAGTTCTGTATCATACTGATTGGGCAATTCCATAATAAAATCATGAGCTTGAGCGGCCTTTGCCGCTGCAATGATCTCTTCTTCTGTCGCATCTGGTTTTCCCCATTTGATATTATCTCTGATTGTGCCGGAAAAAAGAATGGTTTCCTGCAGAACTACAGCAACTCTCTGTCGCAGATCCTTGATCTTATAATCTCTGACGTCAATGCCATCGACCAGAATCTGTCCTGCTGTAACATCATACAGACGGGGTAAAAGGTTTACCAGTGTAGACTTACCGGAACCTGTTTCACCGAGGATACCAATGGTTTCTCCAGGTTTCGCTGTAAAAGAAATATTTTCCAGCACGGCATCCCCACTGCCCATTTTATAACGGAAGGCAACATTTTTGTATTCTACTTTGCCTTTCGCTTCTACAGGCAGTTTCGGTTTTTCTGGATCTGTAATATCTACCTTTGTATTCAGAACTTCCATCACACGGTCTGCAGAGATTTTCGCTCTGGAAATAAACATAAAGTTCATTGCCAACATCATGGTTGCCATCATCATCTGCATCAGATAGGTGATGCATGCCATGATTTCTTCAACCTCCATGATTCCTGCATAGGCCTGCATACCGCCAAACCAGAGGATCGCAATGATCGTGCCGTTTACCAGAATCATCATGGTAGGCATCATCAGCATCATGATCTTAAAGGCTCCAACTGTGGTATTCTTATAATCCATGTTGATCTCTGAGAATTTTTCCATCTCATAATCATTTCTGACAAAAGCCTTTACCACACGGATCCCGGCCAGACATTCACGCATGACGGTATTTACTTTGTCCAGTTTTTCCTGTACCATTTTAAATCTTGGCATTGCGGATTTTAAAATCAAAAACACTGCCAAAGCCAGCAGTACAACAACAAGAATAAACATTCCTGCAATTTTTTCGTTGATGCTGAACGCCATAATGATACTACCAATGCAAAGCAGAGGAGAACGAACCATCATTCTCAGACACATCATAATGACCAATTGGATCTGGGTAATATCATTTGTCAGCCTTGTAATCAGGGAAGGCGTAGAAAATGTATCAATATTATGGAAGGAAAACGCCTGAATTTTTTCAAAAGCCGCTTTTCTTAAATCTGTCCCTGTTCTTTGGCTGGTAATTGCTGCACAGATCAGACAACCGACACCGCCAATGATACCAATCACAGAAATAATAAGCATCATAATACCAATTTTTACGATCAAAGCCGTATTTCCGGCACCAACCCCTTTGTCGATCAGGTAGGTCATGATCTTTGGCATGGATAATTCCGCTGCCACCTCCAGCAGCATCATGATTGGGGCTAATATCGCCAGTTTTTTATATGGTTTTATATAACCTAAAACCTCTTTCATTTTGTCACCTCTCAAACCTAAGTATCCCATTAAAAAAAGTCAGGCATCGAAAAAGAGATGCCTAACTATTTAAGTTTAACACAATTCATTCAATTGTCAATGAGATACAGATTAGAATTGCTCTGATTATACTACATATAAAAACATAAATGCGATGTGGAATGCAGAACCGATCATAACAAATACATGGAAAATTTCATGGAAGCCAAAACTCTTCAGAATTGCAAGATTTGGTTTTTTCAACGCATAAATCAATGCACCGACCGTATAGGCAATGCCGCCTCCCAAAAGCATACCGAAACCACCCCAGCCAACTGTTCTCAGCAAGGGAACAAAGGCGGTGATAGACAGCCATCCCATTACTACATAAATCATGGTAGAAAGCCATCTGGGTGCCCCCATCCAGAAGATTTTCATAAATACACCTGCAACAGCGATCGCCCAGATCGCACTCAACAGGATGGTACCCCATCTTCCTGCCAAAGGTACCAGACAGACAGGAGTATATGTGCCTGCAATCAGCACAAAAATCATCATATGATCAACGCGTCGCAATAATGCCGTTTTTTCTGCAGAAAGTTTCATTGTATGATAAATGGTACTGGCACCATACAAAAGAAGTAGAGAAAAACCAAACACAATAAAACTGATCTGCTTCAATTTTGTTTCAGATAATCCCAATAAACAGATGAAAACAGGAATCACTGCCAGAAATCCAATAAAATGAGTCAGCGCACTCATAGGATCTTTTACTTGAAATCTGCTTTTTTTCTCCATCACCATTTCCATAACGCATCTCCTCCACATCATATAGTATTAAATACCACTTATCGCAATATCGATATAATAACATAATATTCCCAAGGTTTCAAGAGAAAAACATGACAATATCTTGATACCTAGTTCAAAATACTATATAATAAAATCCAAGTAGTTTATTTGTATAAAAATCGAGGTGAATCCATATGGATACATTCAATGAGATGGTTGCAAAAATCGCCGCTCAGGTTCGTTTATCCAATATCATTGAGATCGATGATATCCCTAATATCGACCTTTACATGGATCAGGTAACGACATTTATGGATAAATGTCTGGCTCAATATAAGCGTTACGATGATGACAAGGTTCTGACCAAAACAATGATCAACAACTATACCAAGGCAAAGATCTTTCCCGCTCCGGTAAAGAAAAAATACAGCCGTACCCACCTGATGCTGCTGATCATGATCTATCATTTAAAATCTGTTCTTTCCATCAAGGATATCGGTATTTTATTCCAGTCCGCTTTATCTGAACCAAATAAGCTGAAACAGGAGCGGATGATCGAATCCATTTACAGAGGGTTTGTGTCCCTGCAGAAACAAACCATTACCTATCTGGCAGGAGCTGCAGAAGGAAAACCAGATGAGTCCTTCTATGGCAAAGAATCCATTCTGATGTACGATGACGATGAAACAAAACGCATTATGATGACATTGGCACTGGCCATTCGCGCCAATACAGAAAAACAACTTGCCGAAAAAGTACTGGATCTTTATTTATAAGCAATAAAAAAGCAACCAATGGTTTGGTTTTCCATACGGTTGCTTTTCTTTTTGATCAGAACAATGTCAGCTGGTTGGTTTCCGGAATACCGTCCAACACTCCATTTTCCTTCAGCATATCAATCAGAGAACGTCCCAGAGATGTTCTTTCCTTCAATTCTTCCAGTGTCTTGAATTCCCCGTCTTTTCTGCCCTCTACAATACTCTGAGCCGCATTGACCCCAAGCCCCTGCAGAGAACTGAACGGAGGCAGTAACCCCTCCGGCGTGATTTGAAAATTTTTTGCATCGGATCGATACAGATCGATGGGCGCAAATTTGAACCCGCGGGCATAAAATTCCACAATGATTTCCAGTACCGTCTGTTTACTCTTATCTTTCGCAGTTGCTTCCTGCCCTTTTGCATGGATCTCCTTAATGGCCTCTTTTGCCACATCGATCCCCTTACACATACATGCATAGTCAAAATCATCGCAGGCTCTGACTGTAAAATAGGCAGCATAATAAGCCTCTGGATAATTGATCTTGAAATAGGCAATACGGAATGCCATCATTACGTAAGCCGCTGCATGGGCTTTCGGGAACATGTATTTGATCTTCTGGCAGGATTCAATATACCAGTCAGGCACATTGGCCGCCTTCATATCTACAATGTCTTCGTCGGTCAGTCCTTTCCCTTTTCTTACCTTTTCCATAATTTTGAAGGACTTCTTCTTTTCTACCCCTTTGTTGATGAGATAGATCATGATACTGTCTCGGGTGGAAATGGTTTCTTTTAGGGTAATGGTACCGTTTTCGATCAGGGTCTGTGCATTTCCCAGCCATACGTCCGTTCCGTGAGAAAGGCCGGAAATACGAAGCAGATCCGCAAAAGTCTTTGGTTTTGTATCGATCAGCATCCCTCGTACGAACTTCGTACCAAATTCAGGGATACCCAAGGTACCTGTTTTGCAGTTGATATCCTCTTCCGTTACGCCCAGTGCCTTCGGTGATTCAAATAAAGACATGGTTTCCGGATCACCCAGAGGAACCGTCTGAGGATTTACCCCTGTCAGATCATAAAGCATACGGATTACCGTAGGATCATCGTGCCCCAGCAAGTCAAGTTTCAGCAGTCGGCCGGAAATCGAATGATAGTCGAAATGGGTCGTTGTTACCGTTGAATTCACATCGTTTGCAGGTCTCTGGATCGGACAGAATTCATGAATATCATGATCACTGGGAACGACCATCAGCCCGCCGGGATGCTGCCCTGTAGTACGCTTTACCCCGGTACAGCCGTCTGTTAAACGCATAACTTCCGCATTATGCGCGGTGATTTCACGAGCATCGAAATATTTTCTGACAAATGCATAGGCTGTTTTTTCCGCCAGCGTACCAATAGTACCCGCCTTAAATACCTTTCCTTTCCCAAACAGTTCTTCCGTATAGGCATGGGCTCTCTGCTGATAGTCCCCGGAAAAGTTCAGGTCGATATCCGGCTCTTTGTCCCCTTCAAACCCAAGGAAGGTCTGGAATGGAATATCATGACCGTCTTTATTTAACTTATGCCCGCAGATAGGACAGTCCTTATCTGGCATATCACAGCCGCTGGCCTCTTCCATGGCGTAGGATTTTACCACTTCCGAATCAAAATCAGAATATTTGCAGTTTGGACATATATAATGAGGCGGCAGAGAGTTTACCTCTGTGATCCCTGCCATATTCGCCGCAAAGGAAGACCCTACGGAACCACGGGAACCAACCAGATAACCGTCCTCTACCGATTTCCATACCAGCTTCTGAGCGATGATATACAGCACCGCATAGCCATTGCTGATGATAGAGTTCAGTTCTGTTTCCAGTCGATCCTGTACGATTTCCGGCAAAGGATCCCCGTAAATGGAAATGGCTTTGTCCATGCAGATCTGTCTCAGTTCATCATCTGCCCCTTCGATTTTCGGAGGAAATGTTTCATCAGGGATCGGTTTGATCTTTTCTACCATATCCGCAATCAGATTCGTATTGGTGATGACCACTTCCCGTGCCTTTTCTTCCCCCAGATAATCGAATTCCTTCAGCATTTCCTTTGTGGTACGGAGATACAGAGGCGCCTGATTATCCGCATCAGAAAACCCTTCCGCTGCCATGATGATGCGGCGGAAAGCCGCATCCTGCGGATCGATAAAATGTACGTCGCAGGTACCGACTACAGGCTTATTATGCTCGTCTGCCAGTGCAACGATCCGCTTATTTATATTGATAATATCCTGCATGGAATGCACATTTTCCACTCTGGGAGAATCGATCATAAATTTATTATTTCCCAAAGGCTGAATTTCCAGATAATCATAAAAATTCACCAACTCTTCGATGACCTGTTTGGGCTTGTCCTCCAGAATAGCACGATATAATTCGCCAGCTTCACAGGCACTGCCAAGGATCAGACCCTCCCTATGCTGGATCAGCTTGCTTTTGGGAATTCTTGGTCTGCGAAAGAAATAGTCCAGATGGGCAAGGGAAACCAGTTCATACAGATTCCGCAGCCCTGTATAGTTCTTCGCCAGAATAATGGCATGGTGCGCTTTCAGTTTCTTATAATTGACAGTCTGGCTGGAAAATACATTGATATCATCTACATGGTAGATTTTCTTTTCCACCAGCATATCGATAAATTTTTGGAACACCTCTGCCGTTGCTTCTGCATCGTTTACTGCTCTGTGATGCCCTTCTAAGGAAACCCCCAGATGGTCACAGACCAGATTCAGTTTATGTTTATTCAATTCAGGAAGCAAGGAACGGGAAAGTTCCAGTGTATCCAGAACCGTATTTTTCACTTCGATCCCACATTTTCGTTCTGCATTGGTGCGGATGAAGCCCATATCAAAGTTGGCATTATGGGCAACCATAACTGCATCCCCGCAGAAAGCAAGGAATTCTGGCAGGATATCCTGAATCACGGGGGCATCTGCCACCATTTCATCGGTGATCCCCGTCAGCTTTGTAATTTCGTCAGAAATGGGCTTTTCGGGATTTACAAAGGTGCTGAAACGATCCACAATCTTCCCATCCTGCAGTTTCACTGCACCGATCTCCGTAATGCTTTCCGTTTCTCGGGAAAGGCCGGTTGTTTCAATATCGAACACCACAAAGGTATCATCCAGAGATTGTCCTCTTGGCATAGTCACCACACTGCCCAGATCATCGATCAAATAGGCTTCTACCCCATAAATAACCTTCAGGTCTGCTTTGCCCACAGCATTCATGGCATCCGGGAAGGCCTGTACCACGCCATGATCGGTAATAGCAATGGCCTTGTGACCCCACTCAATGGCTCGTTGAATGTATTTCTTTACATGCGTCACACCATCCATACTGCTCATCTGGGTATGCAGATGCAGTTCCACGCGTTTTTCTTCAGAATCATCCATTCTGGGTGCAGGTGCGGAAGCGGTCATGATGTTTTTCGCCATGATGTTAATTTCTTTGCTGTATTTATCGAACTGCACATCCCCCTGTACCCGCAGGTATTTACCTTTTTTAATCCTATCGCTCAGCTCCTGATCGAAAACACTGCGCTTTACAAAGAATTTAACAGTAGTGGAATCGCTCAGGTCAGTGATATCAAAGGAAACAATATATTTTTCCCCTTTGATTTCTTTCGCTTCCACGTTGTAAATACTGCCTTCCACAATCACAGCTTCCCCAATAATCTTCGTATCAATGATTTTACTGTGATTGCCATTGATTTCCTTACCAAAGAGGATCCCTTTGGAGATAGAAGAAGAAACAGCCGCAACCTCTGCATTTGCTTTTTCCTGTACAGCCTCTGTCTGAATGGAAACGATCTTCTGGCTCAGCTCCAACAGTTTCTGTTCCTGCTGCTGTTCCAGCAATGCCCTCTCTTCCGCAGAAGCCTGTATATTTTTAAACTGCACCAGAAGGCGGTGTCCTGTTTCTGTTTCGATCATTTTCATAATAGCATCATCCAGATGCTTCTGAGACAGATAATATGCCATATTATTTTTTACGAAAATCTGCATCTTACCGTCAACGATCTTCCATTCTGCATCAGAAATCACACCGGCACAGACCTTGCTCTGCTGACCGACAAATGTCTGGATACTTTCCCAATATCCTTCCGCCAGTTGTTCCGGCGTATTTTCTTCCAGCTCGTATGTAATATCGATATCCACTTCCCGAATACCGGGCAGGTTCTGCAGGAGTTCTTGTCTCAGATTTTCCCATTTTGGCAGAGGGATCAACGATTTTGCCGCAATTTCCATGCTTACCATTCGCTCTTTTTTATGAATGGTCAGTTTGCGCACTTCTGTTTCCTGAAAGGCTTCCTGTACGCCCAAAGACAAGGAAATCTTCTGAAATACATTTTCAAAATTCTGTACGGTCATGTTCTCCCTCCTTTCTTATCTCTTGCATTTCTCTCATGCTTTTTCAATTTCTTCCATCAGGGCAGAAACCAGTTCATCCTCGTTTACCTTACGGATGATTTCACCCTTTTTGAATACCAGACCAACACCTTTACCGCCGGCAATGCCGAGGTCTGCTTCTTTGGCTTCGCCCGGGCCGTTTACCACACAGCCCATAACTGCCACTTTGATATTTTTATCGATATGTCTGCATTTTTCTTCCACTTCGTTCGCAATAGAGATCAGGTCGATCTCTGTTCTGCCGCAAGTCGGACAGGAAACAAATTCAATACCGAATTTACGCAGGCCAAGACTTTTCAGAATTTCTCTGGCAGCTTTGATCTCTTCCACAGGATCCCCCGTCAGGGAAACACGGATGGTATCGCCGATCCCCATAGCCAGGATGGTACCGATCCCCACTGCAGATTTGATGGTACCTGCATAGGGTGTACCTGCCTCTGTGATACCCACATGGATGGGATAAGGGATGGCTTCGGAAAGCAGGCGGTATGCTTCGATAGAAAAAGGCACATCAGAAGCCTTAATGGAAACAACAATATCGTAAAACTCGAATTTTTCCAGAATACGTACGTGTTTCAGCGCGCTTTCCACCAGCCCCTGTGGTGTTACGCCATTATATTTTTCCACCAGTTCCTTTTCCAGAGAACCGCTGTTTACGCCAATGCGGATAGGGATATGCTTTTCTTTCGCCATATCCACAACCTGTCTGATTTTATCTTCATCACCGATATTGCCGGGATTGATGCGTACTTTATCAATGCCCAGTTCCATAACACGCAGGGCAAGGCGATAATCAAAATGAATGTCTGCCACCAAAGGAATATGGATCCGTTTTTTGATTTCTCCCACTGCATCCGCCGCAACCATATCGGGGATAGCCACGCGCACCAGTTCGCAGCCCGCTTCTTCCAGCGCAATAATCTGTGCCACAGTAGCATCCACATCTCTGGTATCCGTATTGCACATGGACTGAATGATCACAGGATTGGTTCCTCCCATCTGCAGACTGCCGATTTTTACTTCTTTTGTCAGTTTTCTTTCCATTTTCTCACTCTTTTCATAAATCCAGAAAAACGCCTTCGCAATGTAAGGCGTTTCTCGTTTGCTTATAGGATATATTTCATAATGTCGCTGAACAGGACATAAACCATCAGCCCCATAATGAACATGAAGCCCAGAAACTGCAGCTTTCCTTCTGTTTCCGCTTCCATCGGCTTTCTGCGGACTGCTTCGATCAGCAAAAATAATATCTTGCCGCCGTCCAGCGCAGGGATCGGGAAGAGGTTCAAAACCCCCAAGTTGGCACTGAGTACCGCACCGATATAAACCACATTCTGGATGGCCGCCGTCAGACTGTATTCCAGACCTGCTTCATAACTGGTTTCCACTGTTTTGAAAATTGCAATCGGGCCGCCGTATTCATCTTTTTCTGCTGTGAACGTGAATACACGCAAAAGTCCTTCTGCCGTCATTTTCACATAATTGATCATGGAAAACAAGCTGTAATGGGCTGTTTCGGCAAAGGTCATTTCTTCGTATCCCTCTACTGGTTCTGCAAAAAGCCCGGTTTCCACATTCGGATTGAAACCGATCAGGTATCTGCCGCTAGCTTCGTCCAGTTTCGGTTTTAATTCGTATTTGTAAATCTGTCCATCTGCGCCCAGCACTTCCAGACGAATGGGTTCTCCCTGATTGCTCTGCAGCAGATAAGAGAGTTCATCATAAATATGAATGGTCTTGCCATTGATCTTGCGGATCACATCTCCCACCTGCAGGCCGGATTCCTCTGCCGCAGAGGCCGGAATGACAGCGCGGATCTCCGGTGTAGCCGTATAACTGGTACACGTCAGCCCGAAAATCATAATGAATGCCAGCAGGAAATTCATAAAAGGCCCTGCAAACATGACCGCAAACCGCACACCAACGGACTTTGTCAGAAAAGAACGAGGGCCGGGGATCGATCCGTCTTCGCTTTCCCCTTCCATACGACAAAAACCGCCCAAGGGCAAAGCACGCAAGCTATATTCCGTATCCCCTTTCATACGGGAATAGATTTTTGGCCCCATGCCAACGGCAAATTCCTGTACCCAGATACCGCTTTTTTTTGCAACAATAAAATGTCCAAACTCATGGGCAATCACAAGAACGCCCAATAAAATGATCGTGATCAGTAACGAGGAAATTTTCCTCACCTCCAAATACTTATTGGAAAACCACCTTCGCCGCATAGTTCTTTGCCCATGCGTCGGCTTCCAGCAGGTCTTCCAAAGTATATTCCTGTTTTACAGTATATGCATCCATGGTTCGTTCGATCAGTTCAGGGATATCAAGGAAACCGATCTCTCCTTTCAGGAAGCGGGCAACTGCCACCTCATTGGCGCCATTCAGTACTGCAGGCAGGGTACCGCCTGTTTTCATGGCACGATAAGCCAAAGAAAGGCATTTGAATGTTTCCATATCCGGTTTGTCGAACGTCAGATGATTCCGCTGTGTGAAATCAATTCTGGGGAATGGATTTTTCACACGCTTGGGATAGGTCAGCGCATACTGGATCGGCACACGCATATCCGGTTCTCCCAGCTGTGCTACGATCGCACCATCTTCATATTCTACGGCAGAATGAACAATGCTCTGGGGATGTACCAGAACTTCGATCTGATCTACATCCACATCAAAAAGCCATTTTGCCTCCATCACTTCCAAACCTTTATTCATCAGCGTAGCAGAATCAATCGTGATTTTAGCCCCCATACTCCAGTTTGGATGTTTCAGGGCGTCTTCTGCCGTAACATGCAGCAGTTCATCTCTTTTTTTGCTGCGAAAAGGGCCGCCGGAAGCCGTCAGCAGGATTCTCTCGATCCGATTTCCTTCGTTTCCCTGCAGAGACTGAAAAATAGCAGAATGTTCACTGTCCACAGGATAAATTTTAATGTTATGCTTCTTCGCCAGATCCATAACCAGCTGACCGGCAGAAACCAATGTTTCTTTATTGGCCAGCGCAATATTTTTATCTGCGCGAATAGCTTCAAAAGTAGGCTTCAGGCCAACATTGCCAACCACAGACGTCACTACTGTGTCAACACCTTCGTAAGTAGCCGCTTCCACCAGACCATCCATACCGCTGACAACACGGATATCCATATCCGCCAGTCTTTCCTTCAGCATTGCTGCATTTACTTCATCCATTACCGCTACCAGTTCAGGCTGAAATTTTCTTGCCTGTTCTTCCAGCAGTTTGATATTGCTGTTACCTGTGATCGCCATGACCTTGATATCTTTTAAATTTTCAACTACTTCCAGTGTCTGGGTACCAATAGAACCCGTTGACCCTAAAATAGATATTTTTCTCATTTTTTACACCTTCATTCCCTATCCATTATTTGATGAGGAACAGCATAATATAGTATAACACGGGTGCTGTCATGATGACACTGTCAAAACGATCCAGTACCCCGCCATGACCGGGCATCAGATTACCATAGTCCTTGATGCCAACCTGACGTTTGATAGAAGATGCTGCCAGGTCGCCGATCTGAGAGATAAGAGAACCGGCAAAACCGATCAGACCGCACAACAGGAGCACATTCACATCTGCAATAGGATGGGTTTTATTGATCCACACACCATACAGCAGACACAGCACAACGGATGTAATGATACCGCCCACAGAGCCTTCGATGGTTTTCTTAGGGCTCAATACGGGACAGAGTTTATTTTTACCCAGGAAATAACCTGTGAAATAAGCTCCTGTATCACAACCAAAGGCAGAAATAAATGCCAGCCAGATCAGCAGTTTCCCGTGATCATATTCTCTTACCAGATATACATGGGAAAGCAGGAAGCAGGCATAGAAAAAACCAAACAACGCTGCCACAACTTCCACATAATTTGTTTTTTTATAGCAAAGCACACTGTAAACCAGAAGTATGATGGTAAACAAGGACGTAAACACACTGAACAGCGGCGCTGTATAAATGATCTTATCAATGAAGATCACATAGATCAGGCCAAAAAGATATGCAATGATATGCGTCCCTTTTACTTCTTTGGAAATCGCCTTATTGTATTCATACATCCCAACAAGACCAAGTACAGCAATACCGATATGTGTCCACATACCGCCGCTTACAATTACAAAAATCAGCAAAGGCAAAGCTACCAGTGCGGAAATGATTCTTGTTTTCATGCACTGTCACCTCATTTCAATCTGCCGCCAAAACGGCGTTCTCTGTTCTGATAGTAATAAATTGCTTTTGTCAGTTCTTTTTTATCAAAGTCTGGCCAAAGCAGTTCGGAAAAATAAAATTCGGAATATGCAATCTGCCACAGCAGGAAATTGCTGATGCGTTCTTCTCCACTGGTGCGGATCAGAAGTTCGGGATCAGGCGTACCTGCAGTATCCAGCGCATTGGTGATAATCTCTTCCGTCACCTCTGCAGGGTTCAGCTTGCCATCTGCCACATCCTGTGCAATTTTTGCCACTGCACGGCGCAGTTCATCTCTGCCGCCGTAGTTCAGCGCAATATGCACGGAAAGACCGTTTTTTTCCTTGGAGATCTCTTCGATTTCCAGAATGGATTTCTGAATATCTTTATCCAAACGGGTGATATCACCGATCACATCCATGCGTACATTATCATTCAGGAATTTCTTAAAGTAGTTCTTCAGATACATGCGAAGCAGATCCATAATCGCGCCTACTTCCTCTTCCGAACGCTTCCAGTTTTCCGTGGAAAACGCATAAACAGTCAGGTGTTCCAGCCCCATATCTTTTGCCGCATAAATAATTTTTTCCAGTGCTTCCGCCCCTGCCTTATGTCCTGCTTTACGAGGGAGCGCTCTTTTTGTTGCCCATCTACCATTGCCATCCATGATAATGGCGATATGTCTGGGCATTTTTTCAGGATTCAGCTGATATTCCTCAACTGTTTCTTTTCCAAAAAACATAATTTCCTCCTGTAACAAAGCCCCTCTCGAAAAAGAGGGGCATGGTGATTCTGTTCATTAAACTGTAAGGATATCTTTGCTCTTGGATTCGCATTTTGCGTCTACTTCAGCAACAAATTTATCTGTCAGCTTCTGTGTTTCTTCTTCCAGATCTTTCAGCTGATCTTCTGTGATCTCTTTCGCTTTTTCAGCTTTTTTGAAGTGATCCAGAGCATCTCTTCTGATATTTCTCAGTGCAACTTTGGAAGCTTCTGCTTTCTTTTTAACGTCTTTTGTCAGTTCTTTACGTCTTTCTTCTGTCAGTTCAGGGAATACCAGACGAATCACTTTACCATCATTGTTAGGGTTGATACCCAGTTCAGACATATTGATCGCTTTTTCGATCACTTTCAGCAGAGTTGTATCCCAAGGCTGGATCTGCAGCAGACGAGGTTCGGGAACGGAGATGTTACCAACCTGGTTCAAGGGTGTGGGTGTGCCATAATATTCCACCATGATCTTGTCCAGAACATGAGGGTTTGCACGGCCGGCACGGATTGTGCTGTAGTCACTGTCCAGTGCTGCCAGAGTTTTTTTCATCTTTTCTTCATAAGGTTTTGTCATTTCAGATGCCATAATTATTTCCTCCTATGTGAACAAAATCTTTAAACAGTTACAATGGTACCGATTTTTTCGCCGCCAACTGCACGAACAATGCTGTTTTCTTCATTCAGACCAAAGATAATAACAGGGATCTTGCGTTCGAAACAAAGGTTTGCAGCCGCCATATCGATGACTTTCAGGTTGTTTTTCACGATATCTTCCGCTTTAATGATGTCGATTTTCTTTGCATTGGGATTGATCGCAGGATCATCGTCATATACGCCGTCAATGCTCTTTGCAAAGAACAGACCATCTACATCCAGTTCAGCACCTCTCAGAGCTGTGATCGTATCTGTAGAGAAGAAGGGATGACCCATACCTGCAGCGAAAATAACAACTTCACCTTTTTCCAGATGTGCGATCGCACTTTCCTTAGAAAACATTTCTGTCATTGTACCGATCATGATAGGTGTCTGTACAAATGCTTTAATGCCATTCTGACGGAATGCGTCTGCCACATAGATTGCGTTCATCACTGTTGCCAGCATACCGATCTGGTCAGCTTTTGTACGATCCATTTCGGAATCTGCGCTTCTGCCTCTCCAGAAATTGCCGCCGCCGATTACCAGAGAAACCTGTGTTCCTTTTTCCATCACGGATTTTATCTGTTCGATCAACCCCCAGATCACTGTATCATCAAATGTAACGCCTTTCTTATCACCGGCCAAGGCTTCGCCGCTCAATTTGAGCACAATTCTCTTATACATTTTTCACAGCCTCCTTACCATATAAATGTAACACAAATCACAAAAAATTTCCACCATATTTTGTCCTGATGCGCATATGTATGTAAATTTTATCCTGTAAAAAAGGAAACGCCCCGTAGTTCATAAAACTACAAAAACGTTTCCTTTTCATTTTTAAATAATAATCAGAAAAACTGACTGATTAGTTCATTGCTTTTGCAACTTCTTCAGCAAAGTTTTCTTCTTTCTTTTCCATACCTTCGCCTGTTTCGAAACGAACAACTCTGGAAATTTCGATAGGTGCGCCAACTACTTTCGCTACGGAATCGATGTACTGTTTTACAGACATATCTGTATCTTTTACGTAAGGCTGTTCAACCAGACAGAATTCTTTCAGTTCTTTTTTCAGTCTGCCTTCGATCATTTTAGCGATAATGTTGTCGGGTTTTTTCGCATTTTTAGGATCGTTTTTCGCCTGAATTGTCAGGATTTCTGTTTCTTTTTCGATGAATTCAGCAGGAACGTCGGATTCTCTGATGAATTTAGGGTTCAGCGCTGCAACCTGCATAGCGATGTTTTTACCCAGTTCAACCAGTTCGTCTGCTTCGTTTTCGCAAGCCAGTTCGATCATAACACCGATTCTGCCGCCGCCGTGGATGTAGGAAACCAGTTTACCAGCCTGAGCTTTTGTATATCTTTCGAATCTTCTGATGTTCAGGTTTTCACCGATCACAGCTACCTGCTGAGACAGAGCTTCTTTTACTGTGAACTGTTCGTCCAGAGCCCATTTTTCTTCGAAGAAAGCTTCGATATCAGCTGCTGTGGATTCAGCTGCCTGTTTTGCAACTGCTGCAACGTAATCTCTGAATACCTGGTTTTTCGCAACGAAGTCTGTTTCGGAGTTAACTTCTACGATTGCACCAACTTTGTTGTCTTCGGACAGGAAGATTTCAACCATACCTTCGGAAGCGATTCTGCCTGCTTTTTTAGCGGAAGCTGCCAGACCTTTTTCTCTCAGAATTTCAACAGCTTTTTCCATGTTGCCGTCTGCTTCTGTCAGAGCTTTTTTGCAGTCCATCATACCTGCGCCTGTCATTTCTCTCAGTTCTTTTACCATTGCTGCTGTAATAGCCATGTTAAATTCCCTCCTACATATTCTTGTCCATGAGTAGTATAAAAAAGAGCTCCAGCCCGTTTTAGGCTGAAGCTCGGGCAAATGCCTTGGTTAGAATTATTCAGCTTCTACTGTTTCAGCTGTTTCCTGTTCACCCTGTTTGGATTCCAGAACAGCATCAGCTACTTTGGAAGCGATCAGTTTTACCGCACGGATAGCGTCATCGTTACCGGGGATTACGTAATCGATTTCATCGGGATCGCAGTTTGTATCTACGATAGCTACTGTAGGGATACCCAGTGTGTGAGCTTCCTGAACAGCGATTCTTTCTTTTCTTGTATCAACGATGAACATCATATCGGGAACTTTTTTCATTTCCTTGATACCGCCAACGTTTTTCTGCAGTTTTTCCATTTCGTGCAGCAGTTTAGCTACTTCTTTTTTGGGCAGTACATCGAATGTACCGTCTTCCTGCATTTTTTCCAGGTTTTTCAGTCTTGCAATTCTTGTTTTGATTGTTGTGAAGTTTGTCAGCATACCACCCAGCCATCTCTGGTTAACGTAGTACATACCGCATCTTTCAGCTTCTTCTCTGATACATTCCTGTGCCTGTTTCTTTGTACCTACGAACAGGATTTCGCCGCCTTCAGCGATGCAGTTGCAGATTGCAGCATAAGCTTCGTCTACTTTTTTCACTGTTTTCTGCAGGTCGATGATGTAGATACCGTTTCTTTCAGCGAAGATGTATTCAGCCATTTTAGGGTTCCATCTTCTTGTCTGGTGACCAAAGTGTACACCAGCTTCTAACAACTGTTTCATAGAAATTACGCTCATTTTATGAACCTCCTATTGGTTAATCCTCCGCATCCTTTCAGCAGGATAACTGACTCTGTCAGCACCAATCCTCTCTAGTGGATACGTGTGTACTAAAAGTTACCTATGGGATTATATCATAACAAAATACAAAAAACAACCGTTTTTTCTCATTTTTTGAAAAGTTTTTGAGAAAATACAGTTGTTTTTTTGCATCGATTTTATTCTTCCGTTTCGTCTGCAGGTTTATCCATCACAAAGCCGCATTTTTCGTTGGAACATACGATTTTGGGGTTCTTTCTCCCCTTTTCTTCCAGAGGACTGCCGCAGTTGGGACATTTTTCCCCTGTTGGCTTATTCCAGCTCATAAAGGAGCATTCGTCAGGATTATGTTCGCAGCCGTAATATACGCGTCCTTTCTTTGTTTTCTTGATGAGAACCTTGCCGCCGCATTCGGGACAGTTCACACCTGCTTCTTCAAAATAAGGCTTCGCATTCTGACATTCGGGGAAACCGGGACAGGCCAGAAATTTCCCGTATCTGCCATATTTGATGACCATGTTTCTGCCGCATTTCTCGCAGATCACGTCGCTCTCTTCGTCTTTGATCTCGATTTTTTCCAATTTTTCTGCTGCATCATCAACGCTTTCTTTAAAACCGGGGTAGAAATCACGGATGATCTGTTTCCATTCTTCCTTACCCATTTCCACGTCATCCAAACGGTCTTCCATATTGGCAGTAAAGTCAATATCCACAATATCAGGGAAATACCCTTTCATGATCTCATTGACCATTTCCCCCAGTTCTGTAGGGAACAGGTTTTTCGCTTCTTTTGTCACATAATGACGAGCCTGGATCGTTGTTAAGGTAGGTGCGTATGTGGAAGGTCTGCCAACGCCGATTTCTTCCAGTGTTTTGATCAGAGAAGCATCGGTATATCTTGCAGGAGGCTGTGTAAAATGCTGTTCGGGAAGCAGTTCCTTTGCCTGCAGCTTGTCGCCTTCAGAAAGTTTCGGAATAACTTTTTCGTCTTCTTCCTCACCTTTGCTGTATACTTCCAGAAAACCTGCAAAGCGCAGTCTGGAACCGGATGCACGGAAGTTGTAATCTCCAGCAGTCAGTTTTACAGACAGCGTATCATACTGGGCAGGGCTCATCTGGCTGGCAACAAAACGTTCCCAGATCAGTTTATACAAACGATACTGATCTTTGGACAGGGAATCCTTGATGCTGTCAGGGGTTCTGTTGACATCCGTAGGACGGATCGCTTCATGGGCGTCCTGTGTTTTGCCCTTGGACTTATATACGACCCTTTCAGGGTTTACGAATTCTTCGCCAAATGCACCTTTGATATAGTCTACTGCTGCTGCATAGGCTTCATCGGAAATACGGAAGGAGTCTGTACGGATATAAGAAACCAGACCGACTGTACCTTCCCCTTTTACATTCACACCTTCATACAGCTGCTGAGCGATCATCATGGTTTTCTGTGTTGCCATATTCAGATGTTTGCTGGCTTCCTGCTGCATGGTACTTGTGGTAAAAGGTGCAACGGGCTTCTTCTGGCGGGAGCCTGTTTTTACTTCCGTTACTTCAAAAGCTTTGTTTTCCAGACCTTTCAGTACGGCATTTGTCTCTGCTTCATTGGCAAGTTCCATTTTTTCATCGCCCTTGCCATAGAATTTCGCTTCAAATACTTTCCCTGCTTCATCAGTCAGTTTTGCGCCAAGTGTCCAGTATTCTTCAGGAATGAAATCACGGATTTCTTCTTCTCTATCGCAGACCAGACGGAGGGCAACAGACTGCACACGACCACCGCTGAGACCTTTTTTCACCTTTTTCCAGAGCAGATCACTGATGGTATAACCTACCACCCTGTCCAGCACACGGCGTGCCTGCTGGGCATCCACCAGATCCATATCGATATCTCTGGCTTCTGTGATGGATTTTTTAACAGCCGTTTTGGTGATTTCATTGAATGTGATACGGCTGATATTTTTATCTTCTTCCAGATTGAGGGCGTGAAGCAGATGCCAGCTGATGGCTTCCCCTTCACGGTCCGGGTCAGTTGCGAGATATACTTTATCGGCAGCCTTCGCATCCTTGCGCAGTTTGCTTAAAAGTTCCCCCTTCCCGCGAATAGTGATATATTTGGGTTCGAAGTCATTTTCGAAATCGATCCCCAGCTGGCTTTTGGGAAGGTCACGGATGTGTCCCATGGAAGCTTCGATTTTATAGTTGCTGCCCAGAAATTTACCGATGGTCGCCGCCTTCGCAGGAGACTCTACGATCACCAGGTATTTTTTCCCTGTTTTCTTTGCAGTTGTTTTCTTTGTTGTTTTTTTGGCAGTTGTTTTTTTCTTTTCTGCTACTGCAGTTGCCATTTATTTCACCTCTGTTTTTCAATTAGCCCTGATATAGCCTGCCTGCGGGATCTTTACGATATACCCCGACAGTTCCAAAAGGGATAAGATATATTGTACATCCTGTATATCCTTATGCAGCTTACGGCATAAGGTTTCCGCCGAAATAGGTGTTTCGGCTTCAATCAGGTCATAAATTTCCTTTTCTTCCGCAGAAATATTCTCCGCAGATTTGATTTTAAATTTTACTTTTTCCTCTTCTTTATACGCGATCCCCAAAGCGATCAGGATATCATTCCCCTCTGTGATGATGGGACAGCCCTGTTTGATCAGTTCATTTGTACCTTTGCTCAATGCACTGGTCACGTTTCCGGGAACAACGAATACATCCCTACCGTAGTCCAGCGCAAGGTCAGCAGTGATCAGGGTGCCACTTTTCTTTCCGGCCTCCACAACGACCACCATTTTGCTCAAGCCCGCAATGATCCGGTTTCTGCTGGGAAAGTTCCCCGGCATGGCAGGCATGCCCGGCGCAAATTCGGAAATGACACAGCCATTTTCTGCGATCCGCTGCATCAGTTCCTGATTTTCAGGAGGATAGCAGATATCCACCCCACAGCCCAGAACCGCAATGGTTTTTCCGCCGCCATCCATGATTCCTCTGTGTCCTTCGCTGTCAATACCGCGGGCCATCCCGCTGACAACAACGACATTGGTTTTCCCCAGTTCTTTTGCAATGTCATAGGCTACCGTTGCCCCATAACGGGAGCACTTTCTGGCACCGATGATGGCTACCGTATCAATATCGTCATCCGGCAGTTCCCCTCTGACATAAATGCCCAGAGGCGGATCGGATATTTCTCTTAAAAGGCGAGGATAACGGGGATGCCAGTAGGAATAGAATTCGATCTCTTTTTCTTCCAGTTCGATGATCCAGTCATTCAGCTGATCCTCATCTCTGGAGGAAATCAAAAGTTCGGCCATCTTTTCGCTCAGACCACAGAAAGCCCTGATCTCTGCAGGTTCCACATGCCAGAGCGCTTCCGCACTGCCGAAGTGTTCCAAAAGCTGATTTACCCTTTTGAAGCCAAAACCATCTACACGGTTCAGCCACATCAGATAATATTCTTCCATACGAACACTCCTTCCCCTTTTTAATCATGTTCTTTACTATAAATCGTTTCTAACCAAAATTCAATACTAAATTTTTTCGAACTTTACAATTTCGTGAATAATCGCTTATTTATATGTAGGAATTCTGTGATACAAATTGAAATTTTTAGTGAATGTTGATATCATGAAATCAAACTATTCAAAGAAAAGAGGCGTTTAACATGCTTTCTATTATAAAATCCGCTGCACTGATGGGCATCGACAGTTATCCTGTGGATGTGGAAGTAGACCTGAGCAATGGCCTTCCGGCTTTTGATATCGTTGGTCTGCCCGATTCTGCCGTAAAAGAATCCCGGGAACGTGTCCGCACTGCCATCCGTAATTCCAATTATTCTTTTCCCGTCAAACGGATCACCGTCAATCTGGCTCCTGCCGATACCAAAAAAGAAGGGGCTTCCTTTGATCTGCCCATTGCCCTGGGAATCCTTGCCGCCTGCAATCTGTTTTCTGCCGAAAAACTGCAGGATGCCATCGTGACGGGCGAACTGTCACTGGATGGTTCTGTGCGCCCTGTCAATGGTGTATTGCCTATGATGTATGACGGATTTCGCCGCGGGGTGCAGAAATGCTTCGTTCCTGCCGAAAATACAGAAGAAGCCGCTTTGGTGGAAGGTATGACTGTTTATCCCGTTCGGTCTGTTGCAGAGATCGTGGAGCATCTTTCCGGCAGCAAACAGATCGCACCTTTTTGCAAAAACGAAGAAAAATCCTTTACTGCTGCAGAAAATTCCTTTGAAAATCTGGACTTTTCCCATGTAAAAGGACAGGAAAACGCCAAACGCGCCATGGAGATCGCTGCAGCAGGCGGTCATAATATCCTCCTGATCGGCCCTCCCGGCAGCGGCAAAACCATGCTGGCCAAACGGCTGCCTACGATTCTGCCCGATCTGAGTTTCGAAGAAAGTATTGAGATCACCAAAATATACAGCGTTGCAGGGCTTTTGAAGGAAAAAAATTCCCTTGTGAAAACAAGACCCTTCCGCTCCCCCCACCATACCATTTCCGCCTCTGCCCTGACCGGCGGTGGTCGGATTCCCAAACCGGGAGAAATTTCTTTGGCTCATCACGGCGTTCTCTTTCTGGACGAACTGCCGGAATTTCAGCGAAACGCTCTGGAAGTCATGCGCCAGCCTCTGGAGGACGGCAAGGTAACTATTGCCCGTGTCAACGGTACACTGACCTTCCCTTCTGATTTCATGCTGACAGCAGCCATGAACCCCTGCCCCTGCGGCTATCTGGGCAACAGCGAAAAATGTCATTGTTCCGCCAACGAAATTATGAAATACCACAGAAAGATCAGCGGCCCTTTGCTGGATCGTATCGATCTGATGGTAGAAATGCCCCCTGTGGCCTATGATGATCTCGATAATGCCACTCCTGCGGAATCTTCCGCTTCCATCAAAGAAAGAGTGGTTCGTGCCCATAAAATACAGCTGGAACGTTTTAAAAAGGAAGGGATCTATTTCAACGCACAAATGGATGCCTCCCAGATTGAAAAATACTGCACACTCCTCCCCAAAGATAAAGAGATCCTTCGCTCCGCCTTTGAACGGATGGAACTGAGCGCCAGAGCCTATCATAAAATTTTAAAACTGGCAAGGACCGCTGCCGATCTTTCCGGAGAAAAACAGATCTCTCTGAAACATCTGCTTGAAGTACTGCAGTACCGTTCTCTTGACAGAAAATATCTCCTGTAAAAAACAGACCACCCGCCGATCCAGACGGGTGGTTTTTCTTATGATCTTATTGATCCTCTTTTTTTAATTCATCAAACATCGCTTTGACCGAAGGCGCATTTTTTGTAAGTTTTTTGATACTTAATTCATCGGCTTTTTTGTTTGCAAGTCTCAGGTTATCTTCAGAAGAGATCAGCGCCGCCTTTGTCTTCTGCAAATGATCGATGGTTTTATCGATTTCTTTAATAGCTGTAGCAAATTTATCACTGGCCAGACGATAATTGCGAGCAAATCCATCCTTGAATGCATTCATATTTTCTTCAAAATGAAGAATATCCACTTGCTGATTGCGGACATTCTGCAGTTCCTGCTGATACTGCAAAGAATTTTTTGCCGCATTTCGCAGCAGCGTGATCATTGGAATAAAAAACTGGGGACGAATGACATACATTTTAGGATATTTATAAGAAACATCTACGATGCCATTATTATATAAGTCATTATCGATTTCCAGCAAAGATACAAGAATGGCATACTCACAGCCTTTTTCATTTCGATCTTTGTCCAATTCTTTGAAAAAGTCTTCGTTTTTATGCTTCGTCGCTGTCGTATCAGCCTCATTTTTCATTTCAAACATAATGGAAATGAATTCGGTGCCGTCTTCGCTGCTTTCTCGAAAGATAAAATCCCCTTTACTGCCGGTTCTGGCATCATTATCCTTTTCAAAATAAGCATTTGGAAAAGCCGTCATGCGCAAAG
>NZ_JBGVHV010000109.1:0-22694 GCF_045122575.1 Anaerotignum sp.
AGTTTCCAGAGGAAAATCCTTTACGTTATCCACAAACGCAACGGCGTGAGGGTTCCCCATGGAAACGCAGGTATAATCAAACTCTCTGTCCAGGATCTGTACTTTTTCCCCGATCACAGAGGATTTTTCACTTACTACGGGAATCTGTGCTGCTTCCAGAATGGGTTCGCCCATATCCACCGTTACAGATTCCACAATGCCGTCTTTCACATGAAGATCCAGATATTTCATGCCGCCCAGTGTTTCCAGTGCCACCAGTGTTTTATCGTTCAGACCTCTTTCATACACATATTTGCCCACACAACGGGAAGCATTGCCGCACATTTTCCCTTCGGAACCATCCAGATTGAACATGCGCATACGGAAATCGCCTGTTTCAGAAGGCATGATCAGTACCAGACCGTCAGAGCCTACACCAAAATGACGTTCGCTCATGGCAATTGCCAGTTTCTCAGGATTTTCCACCTTTTCTTCAAAACAATTTATGTAGATATAGTCGTTGCCGCAGCCCTGCATTTTTGTAAAACGCATTTCGCCCACTCCCTTCTTCTTTGTATATCTGTAAGAAAAACTATTCATAAGCCTTCGGCTTATTCCTATGTATCACGGGCATTTCGCCCGTTTTTATCGTTTGTTACTGTTTGCTCATACGCAGCTGATCTTCCTGACCAACGGCATGATACATGGTCAGACACCATACCCCTGCCAGACCGACCAGCGCAAAGATCACCCTTGCCACCCAGAACATGCCGCCGTGAAACAGCGTTGTGACCAGATCAAAATTCAGAAAACCGATCAGCCCCCAGTTCAGAGCGCCTACGATGACCAGCGTCAGTGCAATAATATTCATCCATTTCATAAGGGATCCCTCCTTTTTTTGATAGATACGTTTTTAGTATCCCTAGGAAATTCCCTTTTATGAATATTTTTTAAGAAAAAGCCTTTTTCACCAAGGCACCAAAGTCATTCCCCTTCAGATTGCCCACGGCAGAATAGCTGAGGTTTGCAAAATCCAGCACAGTTCTGGCCGCTTCCAGCACATCCTCTGCTGTGACCGCTTCGATCTTTGCAATGACTTCTTCCGTTTCCTGCACGCTTCCGCGCAGCATCAGGGATGCCCCGGCGGAATTCATACGATTCAGCGTACTCTCCGTGCCGATGATGAAATTGGAGATCATCTGCTCCTTCGTCACTTCGATCAGTTTTTCGGGGAAAGCCTCTTTTTTCACCTCGCGGATCTCTTCTGCAATCAGTTCATATACCTTTTCCGCCTGATTGGGGTTCATGCTGGCGCAGATGGTAAAGATTCCCGTATCCGCAAAGGCGGTGGTGTAGCTGTAGATAGAATAAGTCAGCCCGTGATCCTCTCTGATCTTCTGGAACAGGCGAGAGCTCATGCCTCCGCCGAAAAGCGTATTGAAGATCGCCATGGCATATTTCATGGGATGCTCCCGCTCAAAGGCAGGGAAGGCAATACAGGTGTGTACCTGCTCCACGTCCTTTTCCTTTTCCACATGAGAAACATGATATACAGCCTTCGTCTGGTAGGGAGTAAAAGGAATTTCTCTCGTCCACTGTCCCAGTTTTTCGTTCAGTTTGGAAACCATTGCTTCCATCTCAAAATTGCCTGCCACCGAAAGGACGATATTTTCCGGATGGTAATTTTTTTCATAATAGGAACGGATAAACGCTGCATCAAAAGTTCCAATGGTTTCTTCCGTACCAAGAATGGGCATCCCCAGAGAACTTTCCCGCCAGATGGCATCCTGCAGGGCGTCATGCACCACTTCCTCCGGCGCATCGTCGTACATATAGATTTCCTCTGTGATGACGTTACGCTCCTTCTGCACGTCCTCCTCCGCGATCAGGGGATGGAGCAGCATATCGCTCATCACATCCAGCGCCCGATCGATGTGCTTGTCCAGCACACGGGTATGATAACAGGTATATTCCTTTGTGGTGTAGGCATTGATCTGCCCGCCCAATGCATCCATTTCCTCTGCGATCTCCCTTGCAGTGCGGTGTTCCGTTCCTTTGAACATCATATGTTCGATATAATGGGATACGCCATTTTCCTGCGGCAGTTCATTTCTGGTGCCGTTTTTCACCCAGATACCAAAAGAAATGCTCCGCACATAGGAAATCGATTCCAATGCTACTTTTATGCCGTTGTCCAGTGTTCTGATGGTGACCATAACATCTCTCCTAAATCAGATTTCTGTTTCTATCATTGGAAAAATCCAATTTTTTATACTAGAAAGGCAGGAGAGTTTACAGGCTCTCACCTGCAAACAGCCCCTGCCTGCTTTTTAAGAATTATGCTTCTTCTTTGTGTTCTTCTGTTTCAACTGCATCCTTCATGGAGAAGTTCAGTCTGCCCTGTTTGTCGATTTCCATCAGTTTTACAGCAACCTTGTCGCCAACTGCCAGAACATCTTCTACCTTCGCAACACGTTTGTTGGAAATTTTGGAGATATGAACCAGACCTTCTTTGCCGGGTGCGATTTCAACGAATGCACCGAATGCCATCAGTCTTGTTACTGTACCGTGGTAGATTGTACCGGGTTCGGGATCGGAAACGATTGCTGTGATCATATCTTTTGCTCTCTGGATGCCAGCGGGATCTACGCCTTTGATGTAGATTGTGCCGTCATCTTCTGTATCGATTTCACAGCCTGTTTCTTCTACGATCTTCTTGATTACTTTACCTCTTGCACCGATCACTTCTGCGATCTTTTCCACATCGATCTGCATCTGAGCAATCTTAGGCGCATAAGGAGACAGTTCTTTTCTGGGTTCTGCAATTGCTTTCAGCATTACTTCGTTCAGAATATAATCTCTTGCTCTGCCTGTCTGTGCAAAAGCCTGTTCGATCATTTCGAATGTCAGACCTTTGATCTTCATATCCATCTGAATTGCTGTGATACCTTCAGAAGTACCAGCAACTTTGAAGTCCATGTCGCCGAAGAAGTCTTCTACGCCCTGAATATCTGTGATTTCGATGAAGTCATCATCGCTGTCACCTGTTACCAGACCAACGGAGATACCTGCAACGGGACGTTTGATGGGTACACCTGCAGCCATCAGGGACAGTGTGGAGCCACAGATGGAAGCCTGAGATGTAGAACCGTTGGAGGACAGGATGTCGGAAACCAGACGGATGGAGTAAGGGAATTCTTCTTCGCTGGGGATTACGGGCAGCAGCGCTCTTTCGCCCAGTGCGCCGTGACCGATTTCACGTCTGCCGGGACCTCTGGAAGTTTTTGCTTCACCTACAGAGTAGCCGGGGAAGTTATTGTGGTGGATGTATCTCTTGCCTGTTTCTTTTTCATCCAGACCGTCCAGTCTCTGGCCTTCGGAGATCGCACCCAGTGTTGTTACTGTCAGCGCCTGTGTCTGGCCTCTGGAGAACAGAGCGGAACCGTGTACGCGAGGCAGTACGTCAACTTCTGCGGACAGTTTTCTGATTTCTTCGATGCCACGGCCGTCGGGACGTTTGTGGTCTCTCAGGATCATTCTTCTTACTGTCATTTTCTGGAATTTATAAATGATATCGCCGATCAGCTGAGGGATGTTTTCATCTTCACCCATCATCTCTGTCAGCTGTTCTGTCAGAGCTTCTGTTACTTCTTCTGTAACTGCTTTGATCTTCGCGTCTCTGTCCTGTTTCAGTTCAGCGAATACAGCGTCTTCCATTCTTGCATCTGTGATGAAACCTGTTACCAGCTGGTATGCATCTTCGGGGATCACATATTCTGTGTAAGGTGCTTTTTCCTTACCTTCTTTTGCTGTGATTTCCTTGATCCATTTTGCAACTTCCAGGTTTGTATCAAATGCCAGATGGATCGCTTCCATCATCAGTGCATCGGGGATTTCGTCAGCACCGGCTTCGATCATCATAACCTTATCTTCTTTGGAAGATACTGTCAGGTTCAGTTTTGTTGTTTCTCTCTGTTCTGCTGTAGGGTTTACTACCAGCTGACCGTCACAGTAACCGATGTTTACGGAAGAAACGGGATCTGTGAAGGGGATATCAGAGATGTTCAGGGCCAGGGAAGCACCGATCATAGCCAGTACTTCGGGAGAGCAATCCTGATCTACGGACATTACTGTTGCAACGATAGCAACATCATTTCTGTAATCTTTGGGGAACAGAGGACGCAGAGGTCTGTCGATACATCTTGCTGTCAGCACCGCTTTTTCAGAAGGTCTGCCTTCTCTTTTGATGAAACCGCCGGGGATTTTACCAACGGAATACAGTCTTTCTTCGTAGTCGATAGACATAGGGAAGAAATCGATACCATCTCTGGGTTTGTCGGATGCTGTTGCAGTTACCAGAACAGTTGTATCGCCATAACGCATCAGACATGCGCCGTTTGCCTGTTCTGCCACTCTGCCGATTTCAGCTGTCAGTGTTCTGCCAGCCAGTTCCATGGAATAGCTTCTAAACATGTTCATTCTCCTTTTCTTGAATGTCGTTTGTCTGCACCATAGATCTTCAGCTTTACCCACAAGGCCTGTCCTTATGGACAAAGCTGGAAATCTATAGTGCGCCTACTAGTTACTTTTTCTTGATAGAAAAGAAGGGAGGATTTGTTGGATCCTCCCTTTGAATATCATCTGTGAATTACTTTCTCAGACCCAGTTCTGCTACGATTGCACGGTATCTTTCGATATCGATTTCTTTCAGGTAGTTCAGCAGGCCTCTTCTCTGACCAACCATTTTCAGCAGACCACGTCTGGAGTGGTGATCTTTTTTGTGCATTTTCAGGTGGTCTGTCAGCAGAACGATTCTTGCTGTCAGCAGAGCGATCTGTACTTCGGGAGAACCTGTGTCGTTAGGTGTTCTGCCGTATTTTGCGATGATTTCCTGTTTGTTGATTGCGTTTGCCATTGTTTTTTTCCTCCTAGAAAAATTTTGTTTTCTTTTCTGTAAAGCGCCATAGACTAAGTAATGGTCGAGGTGTCCGAAAACTGAGTCTTGGTTTTACAACATTAGTATATTACCATACAGTCCCTGAATTTGCAAGGAAAATTCTTGATTTTTCTTTATTTTTCCTTGCAGAATGAAGGTTTTCTGCATTTGTCTTTCCATGATGAAATTGTGTCCTTTTCCGTCGTTCTTTTCCTGTCGGAAAGCCAATCTCTTTTTTATTTATTCCTGTTCGCTTTTCCAGTGTGCATATTCTTCGGAAGCGAAATATTCCCTTGCCTGCTCTGCATTTATGCCGATCTGTCTCTGCAGTTCTTCCACACTGGGAAATTTTTCTTCACTGCGCAGGAATTTATAGAAAAATGTCTGCAATTCTTCGCCGTAGATCATTTCGTCAAAATCCAGAAGATACGTTTCCACGATCTTTACTGTGCCGTTTACTGTAGGATTTTTGCCGATATTTGTCACACCGTAATAATATTTACCCTTATACAGTGTTTTTGTAGCATATACACCGTTGGGAGGGAACAGTTTCAGCGGATGCGCTTCAATATTCACCGTAGGGAAACCGATGGTTCTGCCCAGTTTTTTCCCTTCTTTTACTGTGCCCAGAATGAAATAAGGCACAGTCAGCATCTGATTTGCTTCTTCCAGATCCTTCTGGATCAGGCATCTGCGGATACGGGAGGAACTTACACGTTCCTCATCATGCAACACCTTGGGCACACCAATGACCATGATGCCTCTTTCTGCACCCAGTTCCTTCAGCATTTCGTAGTTACCTGCTGCCCCTTTGCCAAAATGATAGTCTTCCCCTACCACCAGCACCTGACAGTTCAGTTTTTCGAAAATCAGCTTTACCGCGAAATCTTCGGGACTCATAGCCGCAAATTCCGCATCAAAAGGATATTCGATATACGTATCTACCCCCATCTGTTCCATCTGAAATTTCTTTTCATCAGGAGCCATGATCAGGGCAAAATCATCTTTTTTCTTAAAGACAAGCATGGGATGGGGAGAGAATGTGAACACAACGCTTTTCAGCCCCTGTTCCTCCGCAAACTGCTTTGTCAGATTGATCAGCGAACGATGACCCAGATGCAGGCCGTCAAAGTTGCCCAGCGTTACCGCTGTAGGCTGGCTCTGTTCGATTCGCGTGTCAGTAATATGTTCCATTTTTTTACTCCTTACTTTTTATGCAAGCATAAAAAGCCGTCTGCTTTGCAGCCGCCAATTCCACTCACAGGGTTTTGCCCTGCTCATGTCCTTCGGTTGTCAAAGGCCTGTCGTATCTCCAAATACAATTGCAGAGATGTTCAGCCCCTTGCCAACGCTTTATACCAGCATTTTAAAAGGTTTAATAAAAAAGTTACTTTCTTCTTTTTTGATTTCATACAGACCCACAAGGTTGTTTTCGTAGTCATAAGTTGCCACGATCTCCCCTTCTGTCAGGACTGCAGGTTTTTCTGTCAGGAATCTTTCCTGAATTTTACCGCCGTTATACAGGAATTTCTGAGATTTTTCAGAAACCTTTACCAGAGGAAAGTCTTGCAGCGCATCCTCCATAGTCAGCAGCACTGTTTCCACTTTTTTCTGTTCTGCCAGAACTTTCAGTTCCTCCAGTTTGATGGCATTTTCCAGAGAAAATGCACCTGTTCTGGTACGCAGCAGTTCAGCCATATGACCGCCACAGCCCAACGCCTTACCGATATCAGAGCAGAGCGTTCTGATGTATGTGCCTTTGGAGCAGTCCACATCGATCTCTACGCGATCGGGAGGCAGGAACTGACGAATGCGAATATCATATACCTCAATCGTACGGGATTTTCGTTCGATTTCCTTGCCTTCTCTGGCCAGTTCATACAGTTTTTTGCCGTTGACTTTTACAGCGGAATACATAGGAGGTACCTGTTCCAGTCTGCCGATGAAAGACGCAACCACTTCACGAATTTTTTCTTCGTTGAAGTCCACTTCTTTTGTTTCCAGCACTTCGCCGGAAGCATCTTCTGTGGTTGTGGTGATGCCCAGTCTCAGCATGGCGCTGTAACTTTTCCTGCCATCCATGATAACGTCGGAAAGCTTTGTAGCCTTACCCACGCAGACAGGCAGAACGCCTTCCGCATCAGGATCCAGTGTACCTGTATGGCCTACCTTCTTCATGTGGATAGTTCTTCTGACAATAGCCACCACATCATGGGAAGTAAAACCTTTTTCTTTATATATATTAAAAATACCGTCCAAAAGGAAGTCCTCCTTTACAGCATCTTTTCTACTTCAGCAAGCACCATTGCTTTTGCTTCTGCAATGGGTGCAGATATGGTACAGCCCG
The DNA here is from genome assembly GCF_045122575.1 of Anaerotignum sp. Lineage (GTDB taxonomy): Bacteria > Bacillota > Clostridia > Lachnospirales > Anaerotignaceae > Anaerotignum_A. Next base: position 7,263 of record NZ_JBGVHV010000109.1, read on the forward strand.
CCGCCTTCACATGACCGCCGCCGCCGAATTTCTGTGCCAGCGCACATACATCGTAGCCGTCATTACCGCGGAAACTGCCCTTTACGTCTGTTTCTGTCTTTTCATAGAAGAAACAAGCCACTTTTGCCCCCAATACGCCTTTCAGAAAATTGATGATGGCATCCAGTTCCTTATTGCTGCCTCCCACTGCTTCGATCTCTGCCGTTGTGATCGTAGAACAAACCACATCACCGCCAAACAGAATCTCTGCATTGTCCAGCGCTCTGCCCATGATCTTCAGTTCAGAAAAACTGCGGGTATCAAAAAATCGGTTATAAATCGTTGTGAAAGGAATCCCGTAGCCCATCAATTCCCCAGCGATCTTCATTGTTTCTGGGGATGTGGAGGAATGACGGAAACCGCCTGTATCATAGATCAGACCTGCATACAATCCGGCCGCTTCTGCAGCAGTCATCGGCAGTCTGTCTTTCATCAGACCGAAGATAATCTCACTGGTAGAAGATGCATCTGCCGCCACATAATTCAGCTCCCCAAAATAAGTATTGCTTTCGTGGTGGTCAATATTGATCTTTTTTGCTGCTTTTGCAAAAATTTCTGCCGCAGCCCCCAGTCGACCTTCATCGCCGCAGTCCAGAGAAAGAAACAACTCTGGAATCTCTGCTTCTTCCGCCTGACATACCAGATGACCATTGGGGATCAGGTGGTATTTATCCGCATATTTTTCCAGAATGACCTGCACTTGTTTCCCTGCCTTTTCCAGTGCGCCGCCCAGTGCCAGACAGGCACCGATAGCGTCACCATCGGGATTCAGGTGGCCTGCCAGCGCGATAGAATCGGCTGACAGGATCCATTCCATGATTTTCTCAAAAGAGTCATTTGCTTTCATCATTCAGCATCTCTCTCTTCTTTTTCTTTTGCGATCTGGCTGAACAGCTGATCCATATGGATCGCATATTCTGCAGATTCGTCCAGTTTGAATCTGAATTCGGGTGTGTAACGCAGGTTAATTCTCTGTGCGATCAGACGACGGATGAAACCACCGGCGTTCTGCAGACCCTTCATTACATTTTCTTTGTCTTTTTCGTTACCCAGTACGGAAACAAAAACCTTTGCATATTTCAGGTCCTGTGTTGTTTCCACACGGATCACGCTTGTCATCGCACCAATACGAGGATCTTTCAGTTCTGCTCTGATGATCTGAGACAGTTCTTTCATGATTTCGTCATTGATACGGGAAAGTCTGTTATTTGTTTTCATACTTTTCACCTATATCTTAGCGAGGGATTTCAACCATTGTGAATGCTTCTACCCAGTCGCCTTCTTTTACGTCATTGAATTTTTTGAATACCAGACCACATTCATAGCCCAGTGCAACTTCTTTTACGTCGTCTTTGAAACGTTTCAGGGATTCCAGCTCGCCTTCGTAAACAACGATACCGTCACGAACGATACGAACCTGACAGTTACGAACGATCTTACCGTCTTTTACATAGGAACCTGCGATGGTACCAACGCCGGAAGCTTTGAAGGTCTGACGAACTTCTGCATGACCCAGAACTTTTTCTTCGTATACGGGATCCAGCATACCTTTCATCGCAGCCTGGATATCTTCGATGGCATGGTAGATAACACGGTACAGGCGAACGTCAACTTTTTCGCCTTCTGCAAATGCTTTTGCAGCAGGTTCAGGACGAACGTTGAAGCCGATGATGATTGCATTGGAAGCGGAAGCCAGCAGAACGTCACTTTCTGTTACCGCACCAACACCACCGTGGATCACGCGAACGCGAACTTCTTCATTGGACAGTTTTTCCAGAGACTGACGAACTGCTTCTACAGAACCCTGTACGTCTGCTTTTACGATGATACCCAGTTCTTTCATGTTACCGGACTGGATCTGGCTGAACAGGTCATCCAGAGATACTTTCTGAGGAGTCTGTGCGATCAGAGTTTCTCTGTTTTTTGCAATTACGCTTTCAGCCAGCTGTCTTGCCTGTTTTTCGTTTGCTGCCACATAGAATGTATCGCCGGCAGCAGGAACTTCGGACAGACCCAGAATTTCTACAGGAGTGGAAGGGCCTGCAGCTTTTACTCTTCTGCCCTTGTCATCTGTCATAGCTCTGATCTTACCGTAAGCAGGACCAGCCACAACGGGGTCTCCTACACGCAGTGTACCGCTCTGTACCAGTACTGTTGCAACGGGGCCACGGCCTTTGTCCAGCTGTGCTTCGATGATGGCACCTCTTGCTTTTTTGTTGGGGTTTGCTTTCAGTTCCTTCATTTCTGCTGTCAGGATGATCATTTCCAGCAGGTTATCGATACCTTCTTTGGAACGAGCGGAAACGGGTACACATACAGTTGTGCCGCCCCAGTCTTCAGCCAGCAGACCATATTCTGTCAGTTCCTGTTTTACTCTGTCAGGGTTTGCAGAGGGTTTATCCATTTTGTTGATAGCAACAATGATTTCAACGCCTGCAGCTTTCGCATGGTTGATCGCTTCAATTGTCTGAGGCATAACACCGTCATCGGCAGCAACAACCAGGATCGCGATATCTGTTACCTGCGCACCACGCATACGCATTGCTGTAAATGCTTCGTGACCAGGTGTATCCAGGAAAGTGATAGGTTTGCCGTCGATCTGTACTGTATAAGCACCGATATGCTGTGTGATACCGCCTGCTTCGCCTTTTGTTACGTTCGCATGACGGATCGCATCCAGCAGGGATGTTTTACCATGGTCAACGTGACCCATTACTACTACAACGGGAGGTCTTTCTTCCAGTTTGGATTCGTCTTCTTCCTCTTCTGCACCGAAAGCTTCTTCCATAATGTCTTTTTCTTCTTCCAGTTCCAGAATCACGTTGTATTCTTCTGCGATAGATGCAGCTGTATCAAAGTCCAGTGTTGCATTGATCGCCAGCATTTTGCCTTTTTTCATCAGGTTCATTACCAGATCAGAACCTTTTTTACCCAGAACTTCTGCCAGATCTTTCACTGTGATAGATTCGGGGATATATTTGATTTCGGGATCAGCGTTTGCAGCTGCTTCTGCTGCTTCCAGTGCTGCCAGTTCTGCCATCAGCGCTGCTTCTTCTTCCATTTCACGACGTCTGCGTTCCATGGGGTTTTCTTTCACTTTCTGGCCATTGGGCTTGCCGCCTTTTTTATCTTTGCCCTTGTTGTTATCTTTATTCTGGGGTTTGCCGCCCTGCTGCTGACCACCCTGTTTCTGGTTGTTCTGCTGCTGGGGTTTACCACCCTGTCTGTTGTCGTTTTTGCCGCCCTGTTTGTGTTCGCCGCCTTTTTTAGGTGCGTCCTGTTTGGGTGCATTCTGTTTGGGCGCATCCTTCTTGGGTGCATTCTGTTTGGGCGCATCCTTCTTAGGTGCTTCTTTTTTAGGTTCTTCTTTAGGCTGATACAGCGCTGTTACCTTCGCAACTTCTTCATCAGTCAGCACACCCATGTGGCTCTTTGCTTCGATACCAACACTGTGAATTTTTTCCATCAGATCTTTATTCGCAACATTCAGCTGCTTTGCCAGTTCATAAATACGAATCTTGGACATTCCACAACACCTCGTCTTTCTCGATGATCAGTCTTCACCGACCTTCGTTCTATTCTCTATGATATCATCCGCCAGCTGTTTCAGTTTTTTCGCAAAGCCCTCTTCCGTAACTGCGATGATGGATCGCATATCCGTACCAATAGCTCTGCCCAGTTCTTCCTTGGTTCCGATCTCTGCCAAGGGCAGTTCATAGTAAGCTGCGGAGTTTCTGAATTTCTTTTTTGTATTTTTGGAGGCATCCTCCGATAAAATCAGCAGATACGCCTGTTTGCCGCGTACTGCCTGTTCAGCTGCCACTTCACCGGCGGCCAGTTTGCCGGCCCGTTTGCTAAGCCCCAGAAGGGAAAGAAACTTATGCATTCACTTCCGCCTCCAGTTCATTTAACAGCTGTTCATACACTTCCTTCGGCACGGGGGCTTTAAAGGAACGTTCCAGCCCTTTGGATTTCTGCGCTTTTGCCAGACATTCCCCATTAGGACAGATATATGCGCCGCGGCCGGGCTTTTTGCCTGTGCGGTCTAAAGAAAACTCTCCTGCATCATTTCTAACGATACGGATCAGTTCCTTTTTATTTTTCATTTCCTGACAACCGGTGCATTTTCTGAGAGGTACTTTTCTCTGTTTCATACGCTCTCACCCACTTATTCTTCTACTGCTTCTTCCGCAGTTTCGATTGCATCGATCACTTCCAGTGCATCCAGTTCTTCTGCCGCTTCTGTTACTTCTGCTGCAGGTTCTTCGTCAGCCAGGAAGTTTGTTTCTCTTGCCTGTGTTTCGCTCTTGATGTCGATTCTCCAGCCTGTCAGTTTTGCAGACAGTCTTGCATTCTGGCCTTCTTTACCAATCGCCAGAGACAGCTGATGGTCGGGAACCACGATTTTTGCACTCTGTTCTGCTTCGTTCAGTTTTACTTCCAGAACTTTGGAAGGGCTCAGTGCTGCTGCAATGAATTCTCTGGGATCTTCAGACCAGTTGATCACGTCGATTTTTTCGCCGCCCAGTTCGTTTACGATCACATTAACTCTGTAACCATTCTGACCTACGCATGCGCCCAGTGCGTCAACGTTTTCATTTTTGGAGTAAACAGCAATTTTTGTTCTGCTGCCTGCTTCTCTGGCAATACTCTTGATTTCTACTGTACCATCGTGTACTTCAGGCACTTCCTGTTCGAAGAGACGTTTTACCAGTTCGGGGTGTGTTCTGGAAACAAAGATCTGGGGACCTTTTGTTGTCTGTTTTACTTCCAGAACGTATACTTTCACGCGATCCATGAAGTTATACTGTTCGCCGGGGATCTGTTCGTTTGCAGCCAGAACTGCGTCGATCTTGCCCATCTGAACGATCACGTTTCTGCGTTCTTTTCTCTGTACGATCGCTGTTACCACTTCACGTTCTTTTGTGATGTACTGGTTGAACAGGATTTCTCTTTCCGCTTCACGGAATTTCTGTACAACAACCTGTTTTGCTGTCTGTGCAGAAATTCTGCCGAAGTTTTTGGGTGTTACTTCAATATCAACGATATCGCCTACCACATAGTTGGGGTTTGCGATTCTTGCCATTTCCAGAGAAATTTCCAGCTGAGGATCTTCTACTGTTTCTACGATCGTTTTCTGTGTGAAGCATTTTACTTCGCCTGTCACTCTGTTCATGTCTACTTTGATATTCTGGCTTGTACCAAAATGTTTTTTGCAAGCAGAAACCAGAGATGCTTCGATCGCTTCAAAGATGATTTCCTTATCGATGTTTTTTTCTTTCGCAACCAGTTCCAGTGCGGTCAAAAATTCCTTACTATCCATTTTCCAGATTCCTCCCTCTTATATTAGAAGATCACTGCCAGTCTCACGCTGGCTGCATCTTTATGTTCAAAAGTCACTACGTTCCCATTTTCTTCTTCGATGGAAAGCACACCGTTTTCCAGACCCAGCAGCTTGCCCTGATACTGCTTGCTGCCGTTTACTGCTTTATACAGCTTTACATCAATGATCTCGCCCTGATATTTTACGAAATCAGCCTCTTTTTTCAGAGGTCTGTCGATACCGGGGGAGCTTACTTCCAGAATATACGCCTGTTCGATGGGATCTTTTTCATCCAGTTTCGCTTCCAGCGCACGGCTCACCAGTTCGCAGTCATCGATATTCACGCCGCCGTCTTTATCGATATACACGCGCAGATACCAGTTCACGCCTTCTTTTACAAATTCCAGATCTACCAGTTCCAGACCATTCGCTTCCACGATGGGTTCCAGAAGAGGCAGAACTTTCAGTTCTGTATTATTTGCCTTTGCCATTTTTACACCTCTTTTTCCGAAATTTTTCCTAACAAACACAAAGAGCAGGTTCTTCAACCTACTCTTCTTCGCCGACAACTTATATATTACTGTAATAAACTATACCACATTTCCCCTTGATTTGCAAGGATTTTTTGTTTAAATAAAATTCGCCAGAATCGGACAAAGCACCATAGGCAGAAAAATGGCAGGCAGGAAATTGATGACCTTCAGTTTTGTGATACCAATGATATTCATCCCCAGTGCAAAAATGATCAGAGAGCCAGTGCAGACCATTTCCGCAATGACCGCATCCGTCAGGAAGGGAGCAATAAACTGCGCCAGCAAAACAATACCGCCCTGAAATACAAACACAAAGGCCGCCGCCAGCATCACGCCAACGCCCAAAGACGATGCGAAAACCATAGAGGAGATCAGATCCAGCACAGATTTGGTGAAAAGCATTTCATAATCCCCGGACAAACCGGCCTGCAGAGAACCAACAATGGTCATAGCCCCAACACAGAACAGCAAAGAGGCTGTCACAAAACCTTCTGCAAGAGAAATTTCATTGCCGCCCTTTTTGAAGCGATTCTCTACTCCAGTCGCAAAGCGGTTCAGTCTCTCATCCAGATCCAGCCCTTCCCCGATCACGATACCAATGGCCATGGACAGGATCAGAACCAGTGTATTGGAGCCTTTCAGCGTACCGCTCCAGCCGATATACAGGGTACAAAGCCCCAGCCCTTTCATCAATGTATCCGTGATCCGTTCCGGGATTCCTTTTTTCAACAACATACCAACAGAGCTGCCGATCAGTACTGCCAGCGTATTTACAATTACAGCGATCACTTTTTTCCCTCTTTTCTTTCGTATATTCATGTATAAAAAAGAGTACCACTTTTCCTTTTTTTTGTAAACAAAAAACCTCAAGCAAAATGCTTGAGGTTTTTATTCTTGGATTGATCAGAGAACTTTGTTCAGGAAGTCCTGTGTTCTCTTATGCTGAGGGTTGCCAAACACCTCTGCAGGTGTGCCCTGTTCCACGATATAGCCGCCGTCCATGAAGATCACACGGTCTGCAACTTCTCTGGCAAAGCCCATTTCGTGGGTAACAACGATCATTGTCATACCGTCTTTTGCCAGCTGCTTCATTACTTCCAGAACTTCGCCTACCATTTCAGGATCCAGCGCAGATGTGGGTTCATCAAACAGCATGATATCGGGACTCATTGCCAGCGCACGGGCAATGGCAACACGCTGCTGCTGACCGCCGGAAAGATTTGGAGGATATTCTCCAGCCTTTTCCGCCAGACCAACTGTTGCCAGCAGTCTTTCCGCAGTCGCTTTTGCTTCCGCCTTTGTCAGTTTCTTTCTGTCAACGGGAGCCAGCATGATATTTTCCAAAACACTCAGGTGAGGGAACACATTGAACTGCTGGAACACCATACCGATATTTTCCCTTACCTTGTTGATATTGCATTTGGGATCTGTAATATCGTTATCATCAACGATCACAGTGCCTGCAGTTGTTTCTTCCAGTTTGTTCAGGCAGCGCAGAAATGTGGACTTACCGGAACCGGAAGGACCGATCAGACAAACAACTTCCCCTTCTTTTACTTCCAGGTCGATTCCCTTCAATACTTCCAGGCTGCCGAAGCTTTTTTTCAACTGTTCAACTTTTACCTTGATCATTTGTTTGCCAGCCTCCTTTCAACCAACTGGAAGATTTTTGTCAGAACGACTACAACCACGTAGTACATTACAGCAACGATCGCATAAGTTTTGAAACTTTCATAGTTTCTTGCTACGATCAGCTGACCCTGACGCATCAATTCACCACAGCCGATAACGGAAAGGATGGATGTATCCTTCAGTGTGATGATGAACTGATTCAGAACGGAAGGGATAACGATACGGATCGCCTGAGGCAGGATAATCTTTCTCATTGCCACACCATAGGGCAGGCCAAGGCTTCTTGCAGCCTCCATCTGACCTTTGTTTACCGCAGCGATACCACTTCTGAAGATTTCAGACAGATACGCACCGGCATTCAGACACAGAACCAGAATCGCAGCACTGAAAGATGTGATTCTGATACCCAGCGCACCGGTAATACCGAAGTAGATAAAGAACGCCTGTACCATCAGTGGTGTACCACGGATCAAGCTCAGATAGATCCCGGAGATCCAGTTCAGAGGTTTCACCTTGGAGATGCTGAACAGACATGTGATCATACCAACGATCACTGCCAGCACCAGGGATAAAATTGTCATTTGAAGTGTAAGCTTCAGACCCATAGTGAGCTGAGGCATACACTGTCCTACATATTCAAAAAAACTACTCATAAGGCACTGCTCCTTAAGGAATTAGCCCTGGATGTATGTATCCAGAATTTCCTGATATTTGCCGTTTTCTTTCAGGTTAGCAAGACCTGTGTTGAACATTTCCAGCAGTTCTGCGTTGATGCCTTTACCAACTGCGAAACCGTAGGAGCTGCCCTGTTCTTTATCTGTTACCATTTTCAGGCCGTTGCCCTGAGTGATACCATAGCCCAGTACGGGATAGTCTTCGAAGCAAGCTGCAGAGTTGCCAACAACTACGTCCATGCACATTGCGCTGGAATCATCGAATACTACTGTTTCAAAGCCATACTGATCTTTGATGGATTCTGCAAATTCCATACCTTCTGTACCTCTCTTAACAGCTACTTTCTGGCCAGCCAGATCTTCGTAACCTTTGATTGTATCGTTGTCAGCTGCAATACCCATTACAACGCCGGAATCAAAATAAGGTGTAGAGAAATCAAATTTTTCTTCTCTGTCAGGTCTAATAGACATACCAGCGATTACACCGTCAGCCTGACCTGCTTCCAGAGCCTGTACTGCTGCGTCGAAGCCCAGTGTCTGCAGTTCATATTCGAAACCCTGATCTTCAGCGATTGCTGCCAGCAGTTCGATATCAATACCAACGTATTCGCCTGCTTCGTTCTGGAATTCGAAAGGTGCAAATGTTGTGTCTGTTGCAATGATGTATGTTTTTGCGCCGTCTTCTGCTGCGGGTTCAGAACCGCCACATGCTGTTACGCCCAGAGCCATAACTGCTACCATTGCCATTGCTGTTAATTTTTTGGATAATTTCATTGTTAATTCCTCCCTTTTTTGTTTCCCCATAAAAACAATTTTTTCTATTTTTCATGCGCTTATGCACATGCTATGGGCTGTTTTAACTTTCCTGATTCAGCATTGCCAGAAGAGAACTTGTACCCAGTCTGTCTGCCCCTGCTGCCAGAAAGGCTTCCGCATCAGAAACGGATCTGATTCCGCCTGCCGCTTTGATCTTGGTATCCCCTGTCACATATTTTTTGAACAGCCGGATGTCTTCCAGTGTAGCTCCGCCGCCGGCAAAGCCCGTGCTGGTTTTGATGAATTCCGCATCAGAGCGGCTCACCACGTCGCAAAGTGCGATTTTCTCTTCTTCTGTCAGCAGGCAGGTTTCAATGATGACCTTCAGCAGTTTACCATTGCAGCCTTCCTTGACCACATTGATTTCTTTCAGGATATCATCGTATCTTTTTTCCTTCGCCCAACCGATATTGATGACCATATCGATCTCATCTGCGCCATTCTTCACAGCCTGCGCTGCTTCCATTGCTTTAATCGCGCTGGTCTGATATCCGTTTGGAAAACCAATGACCGTACAGATCGGAAGTTTTCCTTCCACAAATTCTGCTGCCTGTTTTACAAAAGAAGGTGGGATACATACAGATGCTACATCATTTTCCATGCCTTCTATGCATAGATTACAAATCTGTTCCCATGTTGCCTCCTGTTTCAACAGAGTATGATCGATGGTTTGCATCATTTTTCTCTTTTCCATATGCTTCTCTCCTTTACTCTGTCAAATTACTTAGAAGTATAGCATAAAAATTCATAGGTAACAATGCTGGTTTTTCAATCGATTTCAAAAGGTTTTTCTATGAATATGCCACTTTTATAAACTTTTTCAATATTATTCAAAAACCGAATGAATATAAAATGAACAAAATTTCATTTTCTGAACAAAAATAGAATAAACCTTTGTTTTTTCGCCATTTTCACTGAACAGCGACGTTCGAATAAAAAAACAACAAGAATTTCTTTGCATCGATTTTTTCATAAAAAATAAAAATAAAAAAAACTCCCATTGTGGTCACACCACAACGGGAGTTATCTGCTCAGAAATTATTCTGCTGCAGGAGCTTCTTCTGCGGGAGCTTCTTCAACAGGAGCTTCTGCCTGACGTTTGGACAGGCTGATTTTTTTCTGTTCGGAATTTACTTCCAGAACTTTCACGCTGATTACTTCGCCAACCTTCAGTTCATCTTCGGGTTTTACTACGTGTTTGTTTGCAATCTGAGAAATGTGTACCAGACCATCAACGCCGGGTTCCAGTTCTACGAATGCACCGAAAGGTACCATGCGAACTACTTTACCTTCAACAATTGTACCTACAGCATATTTTTCTACTGCCAGTGTCCAGGGGTTCATGTTTGCATCTTTCAGAGACAGGCTGATTTTGCCTTTTTCTTTGTCTACATCCAGAACGAATACTTCAACAGCCTGACCTTCTTTCAGTACTTCTCTGGGGTTGGAGATTCTGCCCCAGCTCATTTCGGAGATGTGGATCAGACCATCAACGCCGCCCAGATCAACGAATGCACCGAAATCTGTCAGTCTGGATACTGTACCAGCAATTTTAGCGCCTGCTTCGATTGTTTCGAACAAAGCTGCTTTTTTCGCTGCGATTTCCTGTTCAACCAGAGCTTTTCTGCCGCCGATGATGCGACGTTTTACTCTGTCCATTTCAATGATGTTGAATTCCAGTTCCTGACCTTTGAATACGGACAGGTCTTCGATGAATCTGTTGGAAACCTGAGAAGAGGGGATGAATACTCTTACGCCATTTACGATAGCGATCAGGCCGCCTTTTACAACATCTGTTACTGTACCTGTAACAACTGTTTTTTCATTGAAAGCTTTTTCGATATCTTCCATACCCTTCTGTTCTTCGATGCGTTTTCTGGACAGCAGAACATTGCCGTCGCCATCGTTTACGCGAACAACGAATACTTCGATTTCGTCGCCAGCTTTAACAACCTGGCTGGGAACTACTGTTGTATCTCTGGAGAATTCGCCTCTGGGGATAACACCGTCAGATTTGAAACCCAGGTTAACGGAAACTTCTTCGCCAACTACCTGGATAACTGTGCCTTTTACAACGTCACCAGTATGCAGTGTAACGAGGGATTCTTCCAACATCTGTTCAAAACTCATTTCTTCAACTTTTACATTTTCGCTCATAGTAACAACTACCTCCTTAATTATTGCAGGCGGTGTAGACGCACCTGCAGTTATACCTATTCTATCATCCTTTAAGAAACTTTTCAACACCAAATCGCAAATTGTTTCAATATGAACGGTATTCTCACAATTTTTTTTACAGATTTCCACCAATTTTTGTGTATTAGAACTTTTTTTGTCGCCGATCACGATCATTTTATCGACATTTTTAGACAGCTCCATGGCTTCTTTCTGGCGTTTTTCCGTTGCAGAACAGATCGTTTGAGAAATATCAAGATCCAGACCTTTTCCTTTCAAAATTTCAATCATATCATCAAACTTGCTCTGACGGAAAGTTGTCTGTACCACAACAGCATATTTCTTATCTGCATCCAGTTCTGCCGCCACTGCTTCTTCGGGACTTTCCAGAATCACGGCACTGTTGCCGCACCAGCCGTTAATCCCCATCACTTCAGGATGTTTGCCGTCCCCGGCAATGATGACGCTTTTGCCGGCAGTCCATGCTTCATTTACGATGGTATGGATCTTTTTCACGAAAGGACAGGTACCGTCTACAATCTGCATACCCTTTTCCTCCAGTGCATCATAAAGGAACTTGCCAACGCCATGGGAACGGATCACTACTGTCCCCTTGTCGATGCCTTCCAGAGACTCAATGATATGCAGGCCTTTTTTGTCCAGATCGTTAGTCACTTCTTTGTTATGGATGAGGGGACCGTAGGAATATAAAGGCTCCCCGTTGTTTTTTTCGATCTCTGCATAAGCCATTTCAATGGCACGCCTTACCCCGAAACAAAAACCCGCAGATTCTGCCAGTGTTACATTGCTCATGCTTTCACCTTCATTTCTTCCACTTTGCCCATGATCACATCTGTGATCTCTGTCATCACTTCTGCGGTCAGCTTCTGGCCGCGGAATTCATCCAGAGACAGTGGGGCACCATATTCCACAGTGATCTTATTTCTGAATTTATATTTACCGCTAATGGCACAGGGGATCACGCTGGCATTGCCCTTCATGGCAAACAGAGCCACACCGCCTTTGGCATCTACATGCTCGCCTTCCTTGACACGGGTACCTTCCGCAAAAATGCCCAGGATCTCACCATCTTTCAGCACTTTCAGCGCTGTTTTTACGGCCTTCATATCCATAGCCGCTTTTCTGTCCAGAGGGAATACGCGTACTTCTTTCAGCAGAAAGGCAAGAACCTTATTTTCAAACAGTTCCTTTTTGCCGATATAGCGAGGCAGTCTGTCCAGATAGATAGCTGCCGCAAAGGGATCATAGTTGCTATAGTGGTTGGCGCAAATAATGGCATTGCCTTCTGCAGGCACATTTTCCTTCCCTTTGATTTCCACTTTAAACATAATAGCAAACCAGATCCGCATAATACCGATCAGAAGGTTTGCGATAAAAGATTCATTTTTCATAGTTCTTACACCCTTTCCGCAACGATGTTCAGGATCGCCTGTTCCACTTCTTCCGCTGTCATGCTGGTGGAATCCAGACTGATGGCATCGTCCGCTTTTTTCAGAGGACTATGTTCTCTGTTCATATCGTTATAGTCTCTCTGGATGATCATTTTCTTGATCTCCTCGAAATCCGCAGGTTCGCCCTTTGCTTCCAGTTCGCCCACACGGCGGCGCGCTCTTTCTTCCACGCCTGCATCCAGATAGATCTTCACTTCCGCATCAGGCAGCACAACAGTGCCGATGTCTCTGCCATCCATGATGACAGCATGTTCTTTCGCCATCTCCTGCTGCAGCTCCACCATGCGTTCTCTTACCTTAGGGTAAGCCGCAACAGCAGATGCGCCCTTGCCGATTTCCGCGGCGCGTACATCAGTTGTGACATCCACATCATTCAGAAAGATTTTCTGACCGCCTTCTTCGGGAACGATTTTCATTTTCAGAGAATCCAGCGCAGCGACAACATCTGCTTCCTGTTCCCATGCAATATTCTTCTGTTTGCAGTGCAGGGCTACGGTGCGATACATCGCCCCGGTATCCACATAAATAATACCCAATTTTCTGGCAACCGCCTTGGCTACAGTACTTTTGCCGGAACCAGCAGGCCCGTCCACCGCAATGGCAAATCGTTTCATATTTCTTTCCTCCTTATTCCTGACAGATGAATTCCCCGGCTGTATAGCCTGTGGAGAATGCGATCTGCAGATTGAAACCGCCTGTATAGGCGTCTACATCCAGAACTTCCCCCGCAAAATGCAGGTTTTTCACCAGTTTGCTTTCCATGGTGGAAGGGTCGATCTCGTCTGTTTCGATGCCGCCGCAGGTCACGACCGCTTCGTTATAGCCTGTCACCCCTGTAATGGTCAGAGGCAGTGCCTTGATCAGGTTCAGCAGGCGTTTTCTTTCTTCCTTGGTGATGCTGTTGACCTTCTTGCGAGGGTCGATCTCTGCCAGTTCAATGATCACAGGGATCAGTTTCTGGGGCAGCAGTTCATCCAGTGCGTTGATAAAGTCTTTGTTTGCAAATTTTTCGAAATCACGCAGCAGTCTGGCATCCAGTTTCTTTTCATCCATGGCAGGCTTCAGATCGATGTACAATTTGTAGCCTTCCTCAATGGTCAGAATGATATGTCTGCTGGCACTGAGGATCACAGGGCCGGAAACACCAAAATGAGTAAACAGCATTTCCCCAAAGTCTGTATAAACCTTTTTGCCCTTATTATTTTTCACAGTGATCTCGATATTTTTCAGACTCAGACCCATCAGTTCATGGCACCAGTTTTCCGCCGTTTTCAGGGGAACCAGAGAAGGATAGAGTTTGGTCACATGATGACCTGCCGCTTTTGCGAAGCGATAGCCGTCTCCCGTAGAGCCTGTCCCGGGATAAGACAAACCACCTGTGCAGACGATGACACCGTCGGCTTTTTCTTCCTTACCGTTTTTCAGGCGGATTCCCGCAGCCTGTCCATCCTCGATCAGGATGCTTTCCACCGGACTTTCCAGATGGAGTTTTACTTTGTTCTGTTTGATATATTTTTCCAGCGCAAGAACCACATCCAGAGAACGATCGGAAACAGGGAATACCCTCTTGCCTCGTTCCACTTTCAGTTCCAGACCAAGATTTCTGAAAAACTCCTGTGTGCCGAAACTATCCAGATGATAGAATGCACTGTACATAAAATAGGGATTACCGGGGATATTATCCAAAAGCCCTTCCACATCACTGTCGTTGGTCACATTGCAGCGGCCTTTCCCTGTGATGAGGATCTTCTTGCCGATCCGATTATTTTTTTCGTATAAATGTACTTCGTGGCCTTTTTCCGCCGCGCGGCCAGCCGCCATCAGCCCTGCCGCACCAGCACCGACCACAATTACTTTTTTCTTCATATCATTCACCCTTTTTGAATACTTCAGCCATCTCTAAATGGGCTTTGTCATTGAGCGTCATCAGTAGTTTTCTGCCATCTGCCATCACATCCAGCATAGTGATGGAGGTATTGGTCATCCATGTTTTGCGATAGAAAGCATCGCCCATTTCCAGGAGGCCAACCAGCATCACACGCAAAAGGCCGCCATGGGAAACGATGGCTACATTCTGACCTTTATGTCTTTCCGCAAGGATGTTGAACCCTTCGAGGGCACGATCCATGGCGTTTTGGAAAGAACCTTCCCCGGGCACGGGATGGTCGAAGGGGTCTCTGAAGAAATCTGTATAGGCTTCACCATATTTTTCGGACAGTTCCGCAATGGTATGACCTTCCCACTCCCCAAAGTTGATTTCTCTGAAATGGTCATCTTTGATGGGCGTCAAGCCATGAGATGCAGCCACGGGCTCTGCTGTTGCCACCGCCCTGTCCAGAGGGGATACATACACCACATCCAAGGGCAGATATTTGAAGCGTTCCCCCAACAGGCGTGCCTGTTCCATGCCTTCTGCATTCAGCTGTATATTTGTGCAGCCCTGATAACGGCCTGCTTTGTTCCAATCCGTTTCTCCATGACGGATCAGGTAAAATCTCGTTCTTTTATTTTCCATGAGGCTGTTTCCTCCATTCAATCAATATTTTCCTAATATTATATTATACGGCAAGAGATATCGTCTTTCAAGAAAAAATGAATCCTACCCGGTTCTTACAACTTTCTTACACATGCCACCACCGCCTTGTAAAATAAAAATCATCCTGCTATATTGAAAACAGGAGGTGAATGTCATGTGGGATGATATTCTGGAATTGATCCTTCTGCTTTTCGATGACATCATCGGCTTCTTCTGGCACGGTCGGAAAGAA
>NZ_JBGVHV010000110.1:0-30054 GCF_045122575.1 Anaerotignum sp.
ACACACAAAGAGCTCCATGGTAGGCAAAATGCCCGGCGACCCTTGGCAGAGCTTTGCAAACCTGCGTCTGAGCTACGGTTTCATGTATGGTCATCCCGGTAAAAAACTGCTGTTTATGGGCGGTGAATTCGGTCAGTATAACGAATGGTATGAAGGTCAGTCTCTGGACTGGCACCTGCTGCAGTATGCAGACCATAAAAACCTGCAGGCATATATGAAAGAACTGAACCATCTGTATCAGAACGAAAGTGCTTTCTGGGAACTGGATTCCGCTCCTGAAGGTTTCGAATGGATCGAATGTGATGATGCAGACAGTTCTGTGGTATCCTTTATCCGCCGCAACAGCAAGGGCAAGGAACTGATCTTTGTATGTAACTTTACCCCTGTTGTTCATCATGGCATGAATCTGGGTGTACCTCACATGGGCACTTATAAGGAAATCCTGAACTCCGACGACGAACGTTTCGGCGGCAGCGGCATCATCAACACAGAACCGCTGAAGAGCAGCGATCGTCCCTGGAACCGCTGTCCTTACAGCGTATCTCTGGACGTGCCTCCTCTGGGCATGGTGATCCTGGAACAGGTGGATCCTCCGAAAAAGAAAAAAGCGCCTGCGAAAAAGAAACCCGCGGCGAAGGAAGAAGCTGTAAAGGAAGAAAAGGCTGCAGCAAAAAAAGCACCTGCAAAAAAGGCACCTGCCAAAAAGAAAGCAGCCCCCAAGAAAAAAGCGGAAGCATCTGCGAAAGCGGAAGTTTTTCCTGGGCAGGCGGAAGCAAGCGTAATGAAAGAGGAAGTTGCTCCCGTTCAGGCGGAAGAAACACCCGTAATGAAAGAAGAAAAAGAAGCAGCGGAAAAGGAATAATAGCAGAAAAGCTATGCTTCCGGACAGTCTTTTGAAGACAAATTTTCGTTTTTCGCGCCTCTGGGACGATTTTTCTCCAGAAAATCCGACGTTTCTTATTGACGTGCAGCGGGTTTTTGTGTATAATTCTTAAATGTGTGGTAAAAAAAGGTGGCCACACCCGATTTTATCATCAACGAATCTCGCACTGGGAGGGAGGGAAATAATATGTCAGAGGTAAAAGTTAAAGAAAATGAATCCTTGGACAGCGCACTGCGTCGTTTCAAAAGAACATGTGCTAGAGATGGCATCATGGGCGAAGTTCGCAAAAGAGAACATTATGACAAACCCAGCGTAAAACGCAAAAAGAAATCCGAAGCTGCTAGAAAACGTAAATTCAGATAAAAGCGTTTGCCGTGGATGCAGATAAAATGACTGCTTGCAGGCATTTTGATGTAGACACGAGAAAACCTGATGTGATGAGTAAAACGAAGTTTTACGAATCAACATTCGGCGTAAGCCGGCTTTTAGTTAATCTAGAGCGAAAAGGGATGATTATATGTCATTAAAAGAACAGCTCTTTGCAGATCTGAAGACTGCAATGAAAGAGAAAGATACTCTCAAAAAGGACACAGTTCAGCTGATCCGTTCCGGTATCCTGCAGTATGAAAAGGATAACAAAGTGGAACTGGATGATGAAGGCGTTCTGGATATTATTTCCAAACAGCTGAAAAGCAGACGTGATTCCTTGCCCGACTTTATCAAAAGCGGCAGAGAAGATCTGATCGAAAAACTCAATAAAGAGATCGAAATTTTGTTAGGTTACCTTCCTGAACAGCTGAGCGAAGAAGAAATCACAAAAATCGTTGAAGAAGCGATCGCTGCAACAGGTGCAGCTTCCGTTAAGGAAATGGGCAAGGTCATGGGTATTGTAAACCCTAAAGTAAAAGGCCGTGCTGACATGAAAGTTGTTGGTGCCCTGGTGAAGAAACTGCTCACAGGCAAGTAATGATCAAAAATTCAAAGCCACAGACGTATGTCTGTGGCTTTTCTTTATGTTCAGAAAGAACCGTTCCGGTTGTCCTACAAATCGAATGAACAGAAATTTAAATGCACCGCATCGAAATATTCGATTTGGTGTTGACATTAGAAATGACCATGATATAATTCAAAACATCGATAGTGAACATCTAAAAATTAGATGCAGATAAAAGGAGAGGAATTATATGAAAAAGATGACAAAACTGACAGCTCTGCTGATGACAGCGGCAATGGTAATGACAGGTTGCGGCGGTTCTGAAGATGCAGCAAGCAGTAATGCAACTTATAAAGTAGGTATTATCCAGCAAATGGAACATGCGGCACTGGATGCGGCGACACAGGGCTTCCAGGATAAATTGGAAGAACTTTTGGGAGATGACGTAGTCTTTGATTATCAGAATGCGCAGGGGGAACAGACAAACTGCACGACCATCGCAACAAAATTCGTTTCTGACGGCTGCGATCTGATCATGGCAAACGCAACAACAGCACTGCAGTCTGCATATGCAGCAACGGCAGACATCCCCATCGTTGGTACATCCGTTACAGACTATGTGACAGCAGGCGTGGTTGATTCCAACGAAGCACCTGGCAGAAACGTAACAGGGGTTTCCGACCTGTCCTCCATTGATGCACAGATCGATGTTCTGCTGCAGTTCTGCGCAGAAGATACAAAAGTGGCAGTAGTTTACTGCTCTGCGGAACCCAACTCCATCTATCAGGCAGAACTGGCAGAAAAATATCTGAAATCTCTGGGCAGAGATTATGCTGTTTACACAGTGGCAGATTCCAATGAAATTCAGGCAGTACTGACCAATGCCGTTAGTGAATGCGGTGCGGTTTATATCCCTACAGATAATACTCTGGCGAACAACATGGAAATCGTGAAGAACGTAACTGTTCCCGCAGGTGTTCCTTCCTTCGCAGGTGCGGAACAGATGTGTGTAGAAGGCGCGCTGTCCACTCTGTCCATCAGCTACTATGATCTGGGCGTAAGAGCGGGCGAAATGGCTTATGAAATTCTGGTAAATGGTGCGAACCCTGCAGAAATGTCTGTAGAATTCGTATCCGAAGGGATCACACCCAAATATAACGCAGAAATTGCTGCAGCACTGGGCGTAACCGTTCCCGAAGGTATGACAGCGGTAGAATAAGAGATTCCAATCAAATCTTACGAAAGAAAAATGCATTTAGAAAACGAACAAAAGAAAAACAGAATAGCGGAGCGGGAAAAGCTCCGCTTTTTTCTTGAAATGACGCGGAGGCGTGGATTGTGCTTTGTTTGGATAAAATATACAAAACGAGTGGGATAACCATATATTTCCAGAGGGTGTTTTTGTAGGTTTAGCACAATAGGGTGTATACAAAAAACTTGTATCAAATTTAAAACAAGCTATTGACATCGGTAATGATAGTGCTATAATGACTTTAACACATACACGCGAATATGCGTTGCAGTGCTAAAGCGTTTTAAAATCACAGAAGAAAAAAAGGAGATGTTCTTTCATGAAGAAATGGATGAAAACAATTGCAGCAACACTGGCACTTACAATGGCAATGACAGGCTGCGGCGGCGGTTCCGACGCATCTGCCGATGATGCAGCCGGCAAATATACAGTTGGTATCGTACAGCAGCTGGAACATCCTGCACTGGATGCAGCAACACTGGGTTTCCAGGAAAAACTGACAGAACTGCTGGATGGTAATGTAACATTCGATTATCAGAACGCTCAGGGCGAACAGACAAACTGCACCACTATCGCAACAAAATTTGTTTCTGACGGCGTTGACCTGATCATGGCAAATGCAACAACAGCACTGCAGTCCGCAGCAGCTGCAACGGCAGATATCCCCATCGTTGGTACATCCGTTACAGACTATGTGACAGCAGGTGTGGTTGATTCCAACGAAGCACCCGGCAGAAACGTAACAGGCGCCTCCGATCTGGCTCCCATTGATGAACAGATCGCCATGCTGACAGAACTGGTGCCCGACGCACAGAAAGTCGGCATCGTATACTGCTCCGCAGAACCTAACTCTCTGTACCAGTCCAAATTGGCGCAGGCAGAACTGGACAAAGCAGGTATCGCATGGGCAGAATACACAGCGGCAGATTCCAACGAAGTACAGTCTGTGGTAACAAAAGCAGTCGGCGAATGTGATGTACTGTATGTTCCTACAGATAACACAATGGCAAATAACACAGAAATCATCAAAAACGTAGCAGTTCCCGCAGGCGTTCCCGTCATTGCCGGTGAAGAAGGCATCTGCTCCGGCTGCGGTGTGGCAACACTGTCTATCAGCTACTACGATCTGGGTGTGAAAGCTGCGGAGATGGCTTACGAAATTCTGGTAAACGGTGCAAATCCCGCTGAAATGCCTATCGAATATGTTTCCGAAGGTATCACAGAAAAATACAATGCTGAAATTGCAGAAACTCTGAAGATCGTCATCCCCGAAGGCATGGTAGCGATTGGTGAATAAAAATCTATCCATGATTTCATATGTATTCCTAAACCCTTTCTACAAAAGATAAAATTATGAGAGATAGAAACGGCGGAGCGATTAGCTCCGCTGTTTTTTGGCGACAGATGTGCTTGCATCATGGGGAAGGAAGGAGTATAATCGGAAAGATTATCCATGTAGGATATGTGGATAGCGGTACATAAGATAATTTTATTTTAGGAGGGTGTTTTTATGAACATTATGGCATTATTGAATGCTTTGCCCGGTTCCGTAGCCCAAGGGCTGATCTGGGGCGTCATGGCAATTGGGGTCTATATGACCTATAAGGTGCTGGATTTTGCAGACCTGACTGTAGATGGTTCCATTGCTACAGGTGGTGCAACAGCGGTTATGCTGATGCTTTCCGGTCAGAATGTGTATGTAGCACTGATCGGTGCGACCATTGCCGGCATGCTGGCAGGGCTGGCAACAGGTATTTTCCACGTTGCTTTTGGGATTCCTGGTATTCTGGCAGGTATTCTGACTCAGCTGGGGCTGTATTCTGTAAATATGCGTATTATGGGGAAATCCAATCAGGCGATTAGCGTAGATAAATATGACCTGATCCTGAGCCTGCGTGATATTCCTCATGCAATTTTGATCGGCGTGATCTTCTGCGTGGTATTGATCGTTCTGCTGTACTGCTTCTATGGTACAGAAATTGGCCGTGTATTCCGTGCCACAGGCTGCAATGAGATCATGGCTCGTGCGCAGGGCACAAACACAGACCACATGAAGATCCTTGGTCTGATGATCTCCAACGGGGTCGTTGCTCTGGCTGGTGGTCTGTATGCCCAGTATCAGGGTAATGCCGACGTAAATATGGGCCGTGGTGCCATCGTTATCGGTCTGGCATCGGTTATCATCGGTGAAGTTGTTCTGGGCAGATGGGTATACTTTAACTACATGCTGCGTATGGCGGCGGTCGTTTTTGGTGCCATCGTATATTTCTGCGTCATCGCAGTGGTACTGTGGCTGGGTCTGGAAACCACAGATATGAAACTGATCAGTGCGCTGATCGTAGCAGTATTCCTGGCGGTGCCTTATCTGAAGGGCAAATATAACGCCAGCCATGTCAAGAGAGGAGGCGGCAAGAATGCTTGAATTAAAAGGTATCTATAAAACATTCAATCCTGGCTCCGTAAATGAAAAAAGAGCCCTGAACGGCATCGATCTGGTTCTGGAAGAAGGCGATTTTGTAACGATCATCGGCGGTAACGGCGCAGGGAAATCCACTATGCTGAATGCGATTTCCGGTGCATGGCCCATTGATGAGGGTCAGGTCATCATTGACGGTGTGGACGTGACACATCTGCCCGAACATAAAAGAGCAGCATATCTGGGTCGTGTCTTCCAGGATCCTATGAATGGCACAGCAGCGGATATGGAAATCGAAGAAAATCTGGCCATTGCAAAACGCCGCGGTAAGAGCCGCTCTTTCAGATGGGGTATTACCAAAAAAGAAAGAGCAGAATATGTGGAACTGCTGAAAATGCTGGATCTGGGTCTGGAAACCCGTATGCGTGCAAAGGTAGGTTTGCTTTCCGGCGGTCAGAGACAGGCACTGACACTTTTGATGGCAACATTGAAAAAACCCAAACTATTGCTGCTGGACGAACATACAGCAGCCCTTGACCCCAAAACAGCAGCCAAGGTTCTGGAACTTTCCGACAAGATCATTGCGGAAAACAATCTGACAGCCCTGATGGTAACACATAACATGAAGGATGCCATTGCCCATGGTAACCGCCTCATCATGATGTGGGACGGCAAGATCATTCTGGATATCAAAGGGGAAGAAAAGAAAAACCTGACCGTAGATGACCTGCTGAAACAGTTCACCATTGCCAGCGGTAAGGAATTTGCCAGTGACAGAGCATTGCTGGGTTAACGAAAAGCACTCGAAAGAGTGCTTTTTTTATGGGGAAAACAAGGACAATGTCTAGTTATTTCCGTAAGGACATAAACTGAACAAATGGCTTTGAGGTGATCGTATGGGACTGCGGAAAAACGTGACAGAAGCCTTGGAACTGCCCAAGGAGATCATGCTGAATCTGCCGCTGATCTCTCTGATCGGGCAGGAGGAGGTCACCATAGAAAATTATAAAGGGATCCTGGAGTATGACGAAGCACAGGTGCGCATCGGCACGGCGGCAGGAATATTGTGGCTGCAGGGAAAGGGGATGTGCCTGAAGCAGCTGTCCGCAGAATGTATGGTGGTGACGGGAAGGATAGAAAAACTGGAGTTTTTGACCTGAGGGGCAAACCGATAGGGGGGAGGAATTTGTTTCTGGCGTTATGGTATTCTTTACGTGGATATGTTAGAATAAGGGCGAAGGGCTTTTCGGCGGAACGGTTTATGAACATGGCAGCTTTTCGGGGGGTCTGTCTCTGGGATGTGACCAGAGAGGGCGCAGGCATGACCATGAAAGCGGCAGGCGGCAGTCTGGATATTCTGCAGGCCTGCGCGGAAAAGACGGGCTGTTCCATAGAAGTTCTGGGAAGGGGCGGACTGCCTGTTTTTTTTCGGCGGTTTCGCAGGAGACAAGTCTGGACGGCAGGGCTATTGTGTTTTGCCGCAGGGCTGTATCTGCTTTCCTCCTTTATCTGGACGGTACAGGTGGAGGGGAATGAACGGCTGACAGAAGAAGAACTGCTTTTGGCCTGCGGGGAAATGGGATTGAAACCCGGCGCATGGAAACGAAGGGTGGATACGGAAGCTGTTACCAATGGGCTGCTGCTGCAGTTTTCCGATATTTCATGGGTCAGCGTTGGTGTGAAAGGCACGGATGTGACCATCAAACTGGCGGAAACCATTGCAAAGGCGGAACGGGTAGACAGGGAAACGCCCTGTGATATCGTTGCATCTCAGGACGGTGTGATCGTGCAGATCACGGCGGAGAGGGGTACGCCAAAGGTGCAGGCCGGCGATGTGGTGAAAAAGGGAGATATCCTGATTTCTTCGGAACTTCTGATCGGTCTGGAAGGAGAAGAACAGCATACGGAGTACACGGCGGCAGAAGGGGCAGTTACGGCCCGAATCTGGCAGAGACTGACGGAAGAGATGCCCTTGCAGTATGAAGAGATTCGTTACAGCGGTGTAGAAAAGGAAAACCACAGCCTTCTTTTTTCCGAAAAGGAACTGGATATCATTCACCCGGATGGGGAAGGAGAATGGGAAAAAACGGTGCTTTCGGAACAGCCGCTGGCTTTGGGGGATTTTACATTGCCCCTTCGTTTCAAAAAAGAAATCTGGAAGGAATATGAAATTCTGGAGAAAACAAGAACGGTAGACGAAACAAAATCGATTCTGGAAGAAAATTTAAGAAAAAAGACAGAGAATTTATTGTCGAACTACGGTAAAATAGAAGAGATCAAAATCAATTTTGAAGAATATGCCGACAGCGTCCGCGCAGAAGCGGAGGTGACGCTATTGGAACGTATAGAGGAAAAACAAAAGACGGAACCGAAAGAAAAGGAGCGTGAAAATCTGAATGAGTTTTGAAAGAACGATGCAGATGGATAACAATATCATCCTGCCTGTGTTCGGGCAGTTTGATGCAAATATCAAAAAAATCGAAAAGGCGTGTCATGTCAGCATTGTCAACCGCGGAGATGATGTGAAGATCACAGGGGAGGAAATGCAGGTGCATAAAGCATGGAATATCCTGCATTCTCTGGCGGCGCTGGCAAGAAAGGGCGAAGAGATCACAGAACAGAATCTGGAATACTTTATCGCTTCTGCGGAGGAATCCGACGTGCGGGAACTGGAAAAGGTCTATGATGACCTGATCTGTATCACCGTCAACGGCAGACCTCTGAAGCCCAAAACACTGGGGCAGAAGAAATATGTGGATATGATCAAGAATAATACGGTGGTATTCGGCATCGGTCCTGCCGGCACAGGGAAAACCTACCTTGCCATGGCCATGGCCATCACAGCGTTCAAAAACAACGAAGTGAACCGTATCATCCTGACCCGTCCTGCCATCGAAGCAGGGGAAAAACTGGGTTTCCTGCCCGGTGACCTGCAGCAGAAGGTTGACCCTTATCTGCGCCCTTTGTATGATGCTCTGTATGAGATCATGGGTGCGGAAAACTTTATGAAAAACATGGAAAAAGGCCTGATCGAAGTGGCACCTCTGGCATATATGCGCGGCAGAACGCTGGATAATGCATTTATCGTGCTGGACGAAGCCCAGAACACTACACCGGAACAGATGAAAATGTTCCTGACCCGTATTGGTTATGGTTCTAAGGCGGTCATCACCGGTGACGTGACCCAGATCGACCTGGGCGAAGGCAAGAAAAGCGGCCTGACGGAAGCAACAAAAATTCTGGCGGGGATCGAAGGTATCGGCCAGATTACATTAACAAACAAAGACGTTGTGCGCCACCCTCTGGTGCAGAAGATCATCCTTGCATATGAAAAGTTCGAGAATAAGAAACGAGGCGATCAGGATGGCAAGAAAGAAAGACGTTTCCCTAAATAAACAGGGAAAAAAGACCCATCAGGGCATTTTGTATGTGATCGCGGCCATTCTGACCCTGCTTTGCATCAGCACCGGTTCCCATGTGATGGAAACGGACACTGTGCAGGTGGGAGCCGTGGCGGAAAAACGCTATGTGGCGGAAAGAGATGCCGTTGATGAGGTGACGACCAATCGATTGAAAGAAGCGGCGGCAGACAGTGTCGCTCCCATCTATATGCATGATTCCGTGGCGGAGGAAGACAGCCGTGCGGAAGTGGAGGAAATGTTTCAGGAACTGAACCGCATCCTTTCCAAACTGAAGGATGACGAAAGTTTCTATGAAAAGGCGCTGGAAGCACCATGGAAACTGCCTGTAGTGCTGACAGAAAAACAGCTGGATGCCTATGCGGCGCTGAATAAGAGCAATCGTACGCTTTTTGCAGAAGACTGCATCAATGCTATGAACGGCGTGTATGGGGCCGGCGTGAAGGCGGATGCTTTGGAAGAAGGCAGAACGGCAGCGGTGGAAGTGTTCAAAAGTACAGCATGGAACAGCAACCTGAAAACCATGGCGGAGGCTGTCTTTGATGCGGCACTGGAGCCGAACCTTGTGCTGGATGAAGAAGCCATGGAAATGGCGAGAGACGCCAAGCGGGCAGAAGTGGAAAATGTAATGATCCGCAAAAACCAGAAGATCGTGGATGAGGGCGAGATCATCACGCAGGATATTTACGACAGACTGGTCAGCCTGAACCTGGTGGGCGGCGCAGAATATACCGGCACGGCACTGCCTTTGTTCGGCAGTCTGCTGATGGTTGCCGTGGTCTTTGGTGCGCTGTATCTTTTCTTCAAATGGGGAAAGGGCATCGTTGTACTGAAATATAACGAAGAGAAGATGCTCTTTACTGTTTATGTGATCATGGTGGTTCTGCTGCGGCTGATGGCACAGATCCCTTATTTTACTCTTATCCCGCTGGGGCTTTTTGCCATGCTGGTCAGCATGCTCATCGGCAGACGTGTGGCATTGATCATGAACTCTATGTTCTGCATCATTGGATGTTTTATCTTTAACGGAGATGTGCAGTTTCTGATGTATTCCCTGCTGGTAGGGACCATGGGTGCGCTGCTGATCCAGAAAACAGACCAGCGCCGCTATATCATGCCTGTGGCTGCGGCTATGGCAGCGGTCAGCTTTGCGGCTATGTTTGGCGGAGGACTGTTTTTTGAAAACGGCTATTCCGCAGGTCTGCTGGCGAAATGTGTTTTCGGGGCCATTATGGGTGTGGTATCTGTGATCATCGCAGTGGGCAGTCTGCCCTTCTGGGAAGCGGCCTTTGAAGCCAATACGCCCCACCGCCTGCTGGAACTGACCAATCCCAACAACGAAGTGCTGCGCCGACTGATGATCGAGGCACCGGGGACGTATCACCACAGTCTCATCGTTGCCAACCTTGCGGAAACGGCGGCCTATGAGATCGGTGCCAACACGGCACTGGCAAGGGCAGGGGCCTATTATCACGATATCGGCAAACTGAAAAATTCGCAGATGTTTTCGGAAAATCAGTCCGGGTATAATGTTCACGATGACCTTGCGCCGGAAACCAGTGCAAAGATCATCACCCAGCACCCGAAAAACGGCGTGGAAATGGGGCTGGAATATGGACTGCCCCGTGTCATCATCGATATCATTCGGGAACATCATGGGACAGGCCTTGTGAAGTTCTTCTATTTCAAGGCACTGAAAGCCTATGGGGCGGAAAACGTGAAGGAAGAAGACTACCGCTATCAGGGAACCATCCCCTCTTCCCGTGAATCTGCAGTGGTCATGCTGGCAGATACGGTGGAAGCGGCGGTGCGTTCCGTTCTGGGCAGCGGTAAGACGCTGGAGGAAGCGGAAAATCTGGTGAAAACGCTGATCAAGGATAAACTGGACGATGGCCAGCTGGATCACAGCGGACTGGGGATCCACGAACTGGAGATCATCCGAAAAGCCTTTATCAAAGTGTTCCACGGTATGTACCATGAAAGAGTGGCATATCCCAAACAGGAGGAAATTGCGGCGGCAAAACTGAAATCCGCCGAAGCGGAAGAAAAGGAAGAAGAAAAGAGAGAGGAAGAAAACCGTGAATCTACTGATTGATAACAGAACAGAGGAAATACTGACGGCAGAACTGGAGGATGCCATTCGCAGAGCCGCGGCAGAATCTCTGAAATATGAAGAATTTGATGAAAACTGTGAGATCAGCGTTTCCATTGTAGATAACGAGGAAATTCGTCAGATCAACAAGCAGTTCCGAAATATCGACAGGGCAACAGACGTCCTCAGCTTCCCCATGCTGACCTTCGAAGAAGGGGAAGAAGCGGAAGTGAACGAAAACGACGAGATCATTCTGGGGGATATCATCATTTCTCTGGAAAGAGCCAGAGAACAGGCGGAGGAATACGGCCATTCCCTGAAAAGAGAAATTGCTTTCCTGACTGCCCACAGCATGCTGCATTTGCTGGGCTATGACCACATGGAGCCGGAAGAAGAAGCGGAAATGTTTGGCAGACAGAAGGAGATTTTACTGCAAGCGGGGTTCCCAAGAGAATAAGAGGTGGTTCTTATGACAGAAAAAGAACTGGTGGTTTTGGCAAAGGAAGCCATGGAATATGCCTATTCTCCCTATTCCAAATTCAAAGTAGGGGCGGCTGTTCTGGCAAAGGATGGCAGAGTATTCACAGGCTGTAATGTGGAAAATGCTTCTTACGGTGCCACAAACTGCGCGGAGCGAACAGCCATTTTCAAGGCTGTCTCTGAAGGGTACAGAGAGTTTGAAGCGATCGCTGTTGTAGCGAGCAGTGGCGATTATGCGTCTCCCTGCGGCATCTGCCGACAGGTGCTGGCAGAATTTATGCCCGATGGGAAAGTCATTCTGGACAGCGAGGAAAAGGGTATGGTAACATATTTAGTTAGAGAGTTACTGCCTTGTGGCTTTAGCAGCAAGGATATCAAGTAAGAAAAAAGGTGGAACTATGGCGGAAAAAAGCTGGGAAACACTGGAGGGCGCATGCCTTTCCTGTCATAAGTGCAGATTGGCGGAAATGCGTACCAATGTGGTCATCGGCAAAGGAAACCGCAATGCGGATATTCTGTTCATCGGGGAGGGCCCCGGCCAGCAGGAAGATCTGCAGGGCTTGCCCTTCGTAGGCCCTGCGGGACAGTTACTGGATAAGATGCTGGCAAGTGTTGGCCTGTCTCTGGAGGATGTGTATATCGGCAATGTGGTGAAATGCCGTCCCCCCGGCAATCGTGATCCCCATGAGGATGAAAAAGAGGCCTGTCTGAATTATCTCAGATATCAGCTGATGCTGATACAGCCCAAAATCATCGTCTGTCTGGGACGGATCGCCGCAACCACTATCATCGACCCGGATTTCAAGATCACGAAACAGCGCGGACAGTGGTTTGAGAGAAAAGGGTATCATATGATCGCTACATACCATCCCTCTGCATTGCTCAGGGATGAAACGAAAAAGCGTCCGGCGTGGGAGGATATGAAGGCCATCCGCGCAAAATGGGACGAGCTGAAGGGAAAAACGGAACAATAAACAGGAGGATGGAAACATGAGTGGCTTAGATGCATTGAAAGCAAAATTTGCAGATGTGGAAGTAAAACCCAATGCAAGAACAATGGAAGAAGTGGTACAGTATATCGAAGAAAACTGGGGCGCTTTCCGTGTAATGATCGCAGAATCCGAACTGATGGTGCATTACAAAGAAGCGGTAGCCTTTGCAAAAATGATGGGCAAAGATGTCACAAACTTTCAGGATGATATCAGAAGATACCGCCTGCCCCACACAAACAAGATCCATGTGGTTCTGGGCATGAATTCCGAATATATGACAGCGGAAAACGGCATGAAATATTATCAGGCACTGTGTCTGATCAAAGGCCTGACACAGGAAGATATTGATACAAAGAATGAAAGATGGCTGCAGTATATGCTGCTCTTGGATATGGCAAAAGACTGGGAAGTAAAAGATGAAATTTTCCTGAAGGAACAGGCTGCAATGCTGAAAGAAAGAGGTGTGGAAATCGAATGAAAAAATTTCACTCCGGTTTTGTTTCTCTGATCGGCAGACCCAATGTGGGCAAATCCACGCTGATGAACTGTCTGGTTGGCGAAAAGATCGCTATTACATCCCATAAACCCCAGACAACCAGAAACAAGATCACAACGATCCTGACAAAGGACGATTTCCAGTGCGTATTTCTGGATACACCCGGTATCCATAAAGCGAAATCTAAACTGGGCGAATATATGGTACGTTCTGCGGAAACAACATTCAATGAAGTGGATCTGGTGCTGATGCTGATCGAACCTACCACAGAAGTAGGCCCACAGGATCAGTATGTGCTGGAACGCATCCAAAACGTAAAAACACCCGTGGTACTGGTCATCAATAAGATCGATACTATAGAAAGAGACACACTGCTGGAAGTCATCACCACTTACAGCAAACTGTATAACTTTGCAGAGATCGTACCTATTTCTGCCATGAAGGACAGAAATACAGAGGAACTCTTGAATGTTATCAAAAAATATCTGCCCGAAGGCCCCCAGTACTTCCCTGGGGATATGGTAACAGACCAGCCCGAAAGACAGATCGCATCTGAAATCATCCGTGAAAAAGCGCTGTATCTGCTGCAGGATGAAGTGCCTCATGGCATCGCGGTAGAGATCATGTCCATGAAGAAACGTCCCGATCAGGATATGGTAGACGTACAGGCGACCATTTATTGCGAAAGAGATTCCCATAAGGGGATCATTATCGGCAAACAGGGGTCTATGCTGAAACGCATCGGTTCCACAGCCAGATATGATATGCAGAGACTTTTGGGTTCTCCCATTTATCTGCAGCTTTGGGTAAAAGTGAAGAAAGACTGGAGAGACAGCGATTTCCTGCTGAAAAACTTCGGTTACGATAAGAAAAATATTTAAAGACCTTTCTTGGGGTTTTACCCCAAACCCCAGCAGGGAAATAATTTCCCTGCACCCTTATATGCCAAGAACCTACGTTTCTTGGAAGGATTTTTACAGTATGTCAAAGGAATTATTTTCGCATGATATCCTCAGAAAGGGGATGGGATCATGACCGAACAAGAGCAGGCATACTGGCGGAAATTTTTGCAGACAGGGCAGGTGGAGGATTACCTGCGCTACTGCAGATATACAGCGGAGCAGGCGGAAAACCCCCGCCGCCGCATAGAAGGATCATCCAGATTCAAGAAGTTTTATTAAAGATTTGAAACGAGGTCGGCTATGGGAACAGAAAAGCTGAGCGGCATTGTCATACGGGAACAGGTGAAAGGCGAAAGCAACAAGCAGATCGTCCTTCTGGCGAAGGGCGTGGGGCGTGTGGTTTTGTCTGCCCGCGGAGCCCGTAATGTCAAGAGCAGGCTTTTGGCGGCGACGCAGCTGTTCTGCTATGCCGATTTCGTCGTTTATGAAGGCAACGGCTTTTATTCCATCAATCAAGCGGAGCTGCAGAGAAGCTTTTATGACCTCAGAATGGATATTGATAAATTTTCTGAGGCCATGTATCTGACGGAACTGGTAGACCGCAGCTGCCCCGCGGGGATGGAGCAGGATGAGGTGCTGGAACTGTTGTATTATGCTTTTTCTGTCATGGAAAAAGGCATACTGCCCCCGAAGCTGGTCTCCCGTATTTTCGAATTGAAGCTGCTGCAGATCAACGGGCTGTTTGCGCCGGAGGAATGTCATATCTGCGGCGAAAGTAATGGAGATATCTATTTCGACGGCAGGCTGGGGGCTTTTTTCTGCGAAGCGCATCGCACCGGAAACAGCATTTTCGTATATGACGCAGTGCGGAAAGCCTTTCATCATGTATTGTCCAAAGAAGGCAAGGCTGTGTTTGGCTTTCATCTATCCGCGGAGGCGCTGGAGCAATTATCTGTGATCCTGAAAAACTATATGGATGTACATATGGATGTGCGATTGAAAAGCCGCGATTTTTTTGAACAGTAACTGAAATCCTGTTCATCTTTTGTGGAAAATTGTACATGGGTGATGGAAAAGGTTCGGAATTAAGTGCAGTTTTTCACCTTGACAAGGCGGGTGAAAAGCGTTATCATAGACCACAAGTTCATAAAACGCTGCGATGAAAAAGAGGAGTATCTGCGGAGGATTTTCAGAGAGTTATCGGTTGGTGTGAGATAACAGTCGGAACCAGAGAAAGGCACTTTGGAGCAGTTTTTTCACAAAAGAGGGCTGATGCAAACCAGCAGCAGTCAACGAGGGTGGAACCGCGGAAGATTATACAGCTTTCGTCCCTTGCTTAACGGCAGGAGGATGAAGGCTTTTTTATTTATTCGTCCCTTGCAAAGAAACTTATCATTTATCCCTTGAAATCAAACAGAGTTTGATTTCGTATAGGGTCAAGGGAATCATTCCCTTGCAGGGTTCGGGACAGCGTCCCGAGAAAAGGAGGAATTTAAAATGGCAGTAGAATCTATGGAAAAAATCGTAGCATTGGCTAAAAACAGAGGTTTTGTATACCCCGGCTCCGAAATTTACGGCGGTCTGGCAAATACATGGGATTACGGCCCTCTGGGTGTGGAACTGAAAAACAACATGAAAAAAGCATGGTGGAAAAAATTCATCCAGGAAAACCCCATGAACGTTGGTATGGACTCCGCGATCCTGATGAACCCCCAGACATGGGTGGCTTCCGGTCACGTTGGCGGCTTCTCCGACCCTCTGATGGACTGTAAAGAATGTAAAGAACGTTTCAGAGCAGATAAACTGATCGAAGACCATATCGCAGCAAACAATATGCCCGAACAGATCGTTGACGGTTGGAGCAACGACGAAATGAAAGCATTCGTAGACGAACACAACGTATGCTGCCCTTCCTGCGGTGCTCATAACTTCACAGATATCCGTCAGTTCAACCTGATGTTCAAAACATTCCAGGGCGTAACAGAAGACGCGAAAAACGTTGTTTACCTGCGTCCCGAAACAGCACAGGGTATCTTCGTAAACTTCAAAAACGTACAGAGAACAGCAAGAAAGAAACTGCCTTTCGGTATCGGCCAGATCGGTAAATCTTTCCGTAATGAAATCACACCCGGTAACTTCACATTCAGAACAAGAGAATTTGAACAGATGGAACTGGAATTCTTCTGTGAACCCGGCACAGATCTGGAATGGCTGGATTACTGGAGAAGCTACTGCAAAAACTTCCTGCTGAGCCTGGGTATGACAGAAGAACACATGAGACTGAGAGACCACTCTCCCGAAGAACTGTCCCACTACTCCAAAGGCACAACAGACATTGAATACAGATTCCCCTTCGGCTGGGGCGAACTGTGGGGCATTGCTGACAGAACAGACTATGACCTGACATGCCACCAGAACACAAGCGGCGAAGATATGACATACTTCGATCAGGCAAAGAACGAAAAATACGTTCCTTACTGCATCGAACCCTCCGTTGGTGCGGACCGTGTCACACTGGCATTCCTGTGCGACGCTTACCACGAAGAAGAAGTGGGCGAAAATGATGTAAGAACAGTACTGAAATTCCATCCTGCGCTGGCTCCCATCAAAGCGGCTGTACTGCCTCTGAGCAAAAAGCTGGCAGAACAGGCTGGTGAAGTTTACGCAATGATCGCAAAAGAATTCAACTGCGATTACGATGATGCAGGTTCTATCGGTAAACGTTACAGAAGACAGGACGAAGCTGGTACACCTTTCTGTATCACATATGACTTCGAATCCGTTGAAGACCAGTGTGTAACTGTTCGTGACAGAGACACAATGGAACAGGTGAGAATGCCTATCGCTGATCTGGTATCCTACCTGAAAGAAAAAATGGAATTCTAATTTAAAAAATCAAAAAGACTTGGCTATGCCAAGTCTTTTTTTGTGGTAAAATAGAAATGAGGTGATAAAATGAAAAAATTCGAAGGCTTTCAGCCTGAAACCATAGATTTCATGTGGGAACTTCGCATGAACAACAGCAAGGAATGGATGGAGCAGAACCGTGACCGCTATAAAAGGGTACTGAAAGAACCTTTTGATGCCTTTGCGGCGGAACTGGCAGAGCTGAGCCCTATGTTCTGCGGGGAAAAGGCGAAATTCTCCGTTTCCCGTATCAACCGCGACATTCGTTACAGCAAGGATAAAAGCCCCTACCGCCCCAACCGCTGGGTGGTGTTCTATGATGAGAAATACCGCGGTACGGAATGGAAAGAGCATCCCTCCTTCTATTTCGAACTGGAGCCGGAAGGGTTTAGCCATGGTCTGGGCATGTGGTGTGCAAAGCCTGCTTATCTGGCGGCATATCGCAAGAAAATCGAAAGCAACCCTGCGGCTTTCCTGCGTCTGGCGAAGAAAATCGACAAAGACCCTCTGTTTACCCTGCAGGGGGAAGAATACAAGAAAATCAAAAACGAATCTCTTGACCCTCTTTCGCAGCAGTGGTATAAGAAAAAAGATGTGCTGATGGCAGCAGGCGGCCCTCTGGAAGAAATGGTTTTCAGCCCCGATCTGCCGCAGTTTCTGGCGGAAGAATGGGCAAGACTGAAGGGGATGTACGCCTTTCTCAGCGAAATTGAAGCAGAATAATCACAAGAAAAAGGGAACTATTGTTCCCTTTTTTTGTTTGGTGTGGTATACTCTTTTCAGAATAAAAGGAGGTGAAAGGCATGGAAGATCTGAAATTTACAGGCGAAGTAGAGGATATCATTTATCAGAATAAGGACAACGGCTATACGGTTTTTACTTTGACCACAGAGGATGACGAGGTGACCTGCGTAGGCACCGTCCCCGATATTCACAGCGGCGAAACGCTGGAGATCCGCGGCAGCTGGACGATGCACGCCCTTTACGGCAGGCAGGTGCAGGTGCAGTATTACGAAAAGGCCATGCCTGCCACCGCAGCAGGGATGGAAAAATACCTTTCCTCCGGCCTCATCAAGGGGATCGGGGCGAAAACGGCAAAGCGTATCGTGGAACGTTTCGGGGAGGCGACTTTTTATGTCATCGAAGAAAAGCCGGATATGCTGACGGAGATCAAGGGCATCAGCTATGATAAAGCCCAGAAGATTTCCGAAGCTTTCTGCGAACAGCACGAACTGCGCAGAGCGATGATGTTCCTGCAGGGCTTTGATATCTCTCCTGCCTATGCCATGCGTATTTATAAAAAATATAAAGGACGCACCTTTGATATCGTGAAAAATAACCCTTACCGTCTGGCCGATGATGTGGTGGGGATCGGCTTTAAAATGGCAGATAAAATGGCTGCAGGGGCGGGTATTTCTGCCGATGACCCCAACCGCGTGAAGGCGGCGGTGAAGTATGTGCTGAATAATGCGGCAGGCAATGGGGACTGTTTCCTGCCCAAGGAAAAGCTCATCGATCAGTGTGTGGAACTGTTGGAACTGCATCCCCTTGCCATCGAAAATGCCATTCGGGAACTGCAGGTGGACAGTCAGATCTGGCAGGAAAAAATGGATGGGACCGATTGTGTTTATCTGAATTATTATTTTTATGCGGAAATGTCTGTGGCAAAGCGCCTGCTGGAACTTTCTGCAGAATATGAAGCCCCTGATCTGGAATATATCTCCAAAGAAATTCGCCGTGTGGAAAAGGAAACGGGCGTGACGCTGGCACTGGAACAGCGAATGGCAGTGGCAGAGGCCATGTCCAATGGTGTACTCATCATCACAGGCGGCCCTGGTACCGGGAAAACCACGACCATCAATACCATCATCCGTATCCTGCAGCAGGAAGAACAGGAAGTGGTCCTTGCGGCGCCCACAGGCCGTGCGGCAAAGCGCATGACAGAGGCAACAGGGGTGGAAGCCCAGACCATCCATCGTCTGCTGGGTGTCAATTTCATGGGCGAGGATAACCGCCGTCAGACCTTTGACAAAAACGAAGATGACCCCATTGAAGCCGATGTGATCATCGTTGACGAAAGCTCCATGGTGGATATTGCCCTGATGCAGGCACTGCTGCGGGCGGTGGAAAGCGGCTCCCGCATCATTTTTGTGGGGGACGTGGATCAGCTGCCTTCCGTGGGGGCAGGGAATGTGCTGAAAGATATGATCCGCAGTGAACGGCTGAAAGTGGTGCGCCTGCAGCATGTTTTCCGACAGGCTCAGGAAAGTGCCATCATCAGAAATGCCCATCGCATCAATCAGGGGGATGAGCCTGTGCTGAACGAAGAAGGAACGGACTTCTTCTTCATGCGCCGTGCCTATGCCGACGATGTGGCATCGACCATTCGGGAACTGGTCACAAAGCGTCTGCCGAAATTTACAGGCTGCGACGGCCTTTTCGATATGCAGATTTTAACGCCTATGCGAAAAGGCACACTGGGTGTGCAGAATCTGAATACTGTTCTGCAGGAAACATTGAACCCAGCGGCTTTCGATAAACGGGAAGTGCATTTCCGTCAGATCGTCTTCCGCGAAGGGGATAAGGTCATGCAGATCAAAAATAATTACAACACCGTCTGGAAATGCTATGACTGCAGGAGCGGCAAGCGGTACGACGAAGGTCTCGGTGTGTATAACGGGGATGCGGGCATCGTTCTTTCCATCGACAATGATGCGGAACAGATGCGTGTGGCCTTTGATGACGGCAAGATTGTAGACTATGATTTTGGGCAGCTGGAAGAACTGGAACTGGCCTATGCCATCACCATCCATAAATCCCAGGGCAGTGAATACCCTGTGGTGATTCTGCCTGTTTACAGCGGTCCTCCTATGCTGATGACAAGAAATCTGCTTTATACGGCAGTGACCAGGGCGAAACAGCTGGTGGTGCTGGTCGGTCTGCGGGAAACGGTTTCCGCCATGATTCGCAATGACAAGGAAGTGGAGCGGTACACAGGGCTTGCCCGCAGGATCCAAAACCTCCATGATTTTATGCATGGGGATGAGATTTTGGGAGGCGGTGCAGAATGAAATGTCTGAAAACAATCCTGCTGGATACGGTTTTTCCGCCCAGATGTGCGGTTTGTGGGGAAATTTTGAGGATGGAAGAAAGACAGGGGGTTCTTTGCGCAGATTGTCGGAGTGACATCCCCTATCTTCCGCAGGAGAAATGTCCCCATTGCGGCGGCAAAACGAATAATGGCGGGTTTTGTGATTTCTGTATGAAGCATTTTCCCTTCGATTCTGTCTGCGGGGCCTTTCCTTATGAAAAGGTGCGGAAGGCCATTCATCTGTTCAAATATGACGGAGATAAAACCATTGGGGAAGGACTGGGGCGCCTGATGGCAGAGGAGCTACTGGAGAACCATAAAGAACTGTTGGAGAAAGCGGATGTGCTGGTTTCTGTTCCTCTTCATCCGAAAAAAGAAAAATTCCGCGGATTCAACCAGACCCATATCCTCTGCGAAAAGATCGCGGAGAAAACAGGACTGACCTTTCAGCGACACGGACTGGAAAGAAAACGGGAAACCATTGCCCAAAGTGAACTGGATCCGGAGGAAAGAAAAGTGAACCTGAAGGATGCTTTCGCAGCGACAGCGGATTTTACGGGAAAATGTGTCCTTCTGGTGGATGATATTTTTACGACAGGCACCACCTGCAGGGAGTGTGCGAAGGAATTATATCGCGCAGGTGCACGGGAAGTGATGGTGTTTGTCCTTTCCGTAGCAGGGGCAGAATAAAAACAGAATGGATAAGGTGTCTGTCTTATGGCGGACACCTTTTTTGCAGGAATGAAAAGAAGGAACAGGGGCATACTGTACTTATAGCGGTTATTCTGTTTTTTGATGGAGAATGGTCGTTTTTTTGTAAGTTTTGTTTGTAAATAAGTGAAAAAACGAGTATAATAGCATAAAAGCGGAGAAAATACCTAAAAGAAATCACTGTCGAAACTGCTTGCAGGGGCGGACAGTGAATTTGCTTTTAGGGACAATTTGCGGAGCAAATTGACCGAAAAAATCAAGGGTTTTTTCGGTTCTCAGTTGTATGATTTTTTGGAAAATACATCGGGGAGAGTTATTTATGTTACGAATTGGATTTGATAATGATAAATATCTGCAGCTGCAGTCGAAGCATATCAAAGAAAGGATCGCCCAGTTTGGCGGCAAGCTCTATCTGGAATTCGGCGGCAAGCTGTTTGACGATTACCATGCATCCCGTGTACTGCCCGGCTTTCAGCCTGACAGTAAGATCGATATGCTGGTACAGTTGAAGGAGGATGCGGAGATCGTCATCGTCATCAGCGCAGGTGACATTGAAAAAAATAAGGTGCGCGGCGACCTGGGCATCACTTATGATGCGGATGTGCTGCGTCTCATCGACGCCTTCCGTGGCTATGGTCTGTATGTGGGCAGTGTGGTGCTGACCCAGTTCAACGGACAGGCCAGCGTGATGGCTTATGAAAAGAAACTGGAGGCTCTGGGGATCAAGGTTTATAAACATTATCCCATCGAAGGCTATCCTGCTAATATTCCTCTGATCGTAAGCGAAGAAGGCTTTGGCAAAAATGATTATATCGAAACACAGCGTTCTCTGGTGGTGCTGACAGCACCCGGCCCCGGCAGCGGCAAAATGGCAACCTGCCTTTCTCAGCTGTACCATGAAAATAAAAGAGGCGTGAAGGCTGGTTATGCGAAGTTTGAAACCTTCCCCATCTGGAATATCCCTCTGGGCCACCCTGTCAATCTGGCTTATGAAGCAGCAACGGCAGACCTGAACGATATCAATATGATCGACCCCTTCCATCTGGAAGCTTATGGGGAAACAACCGTAAACTATAATCGCGATGTGGAAGTGTTCCCTGTGCTGAATGCCATGTTTGAACAGATCTACGGCAAATCCCCCTATAAATCCCCTACGGATATGGGCGTAAATATGGTAGGCAAGTGCATTTTCAATGACGAAGCTGTTTCTGCGGCAGCAAGAACGGAAATTGTGCGTCGTTATTATAAAGCCCTGAATGACCACAGAAAAGGCAATCTGGGCGATGATGTCATCTACAAACTGGAACTTCTGATGAAACAGGCAGGCACCAGCGTTGCGGACAGAGTCGTTGTTGCGGCAGCAAACAAGAGAGCGGAAGAAACCGGTGATCCTGCGGCAGCCATCGAACTGCGTGATGGTACCATCGTAACCGGCAAAACCACTGCTTTGCTGGGGGCATCCTCTGCGATGCTTCTGAATGCATTGAAAACACTGGCAGGCATCGGCAAGGAAGTAAAACTGATCGCGCCGGAAATTATCGAGCCGATCCAGAAACTGAAAATCGGCCATCTGGGCAACCAGAACCCTCGCCTGCATACAGACGAAGTGCTGATCGCGCTGAGCATCTGCGCTGTTACAGACCCTGTGGCAGATCTGGCGCTGAAACAGCTGGAAAAACTGAAATGCTGCGAGGTGCACTCCACAGTGATCCTGTCTTCCGTAGACGAAAATGTATTTAAGAAACTGGGCGTGAACCTGACCTGTGAACCCAAATATCAGACCAAAAAACTCTTCCACAGATAAAAATAAAAACAAAGCGTATCTGAGCAAACGAAAAGTTGCTTCGATGCGCTTTTTTATTTGCGGAAAAGAGCGGCCGAGGAAGGATGCCTGCAGGGGTGTTCCATCCTCCTTTTTTCTGCCCCTGACCCTGCCGCCCTATGTTTCAGTTTATGCGGCAGTTCTTTTTTTGTGTTTGTCCGCATAATTTTGTGGAAAAGGACAACCTGAAAAACAAAAGACGGAGCGTGAGGCTATGGAATGGTGGAACATGCAGATCTCTCAGGTGGAGAAAATGCTGAAAACGGATCGGGAAAAAGGGCTGCAGTCGGGGGAAGCCTCCAAAAGGCTGACATTGGACGGGAAAAACAGACTGGAACAGGAACGAGGACGGCAGGGGTTCTTCTGGAAACTGCTGGCTCAGTTCAATGATTTTATGATATTGCTGCTGATCGGGGCAGCGGCGGTTTCTTTTGTGGTTTCCTGCTGGAACGGAGAGAAGGACTTTGTGGATTCCGCTATCATCATTGCAATTGTGGTATTGAATGCATTGCTGGGGGTGGTGCAGGAAAGTAAGGCGGAAAAAGCACTGGAAGCCCTCCAGGAACTTTCTGCGCCGAAGGCACGGGTACTGAGGGATAGGAAAGAAAGGGAGATTCCGGCGGAGGATGTGACGGCGGGGGATATCCTTCTGCTTTCTGCAGGGGATTATATCTGCGCCGATGGACGGCTGTTCGAAAGCCGTGGCCTGCAGACGGAGGAAAGTGCCATCACAGGGGAATCTCTTGCCATTGAGAAGGAAACGGGCATCCTTCCGGCAAAACTGCAGATCGGGGATAGGCGGAATATGGTGCTTTCCGGCAGCTATGTGATGAAGGGGAAGGGGAAAGCCATCGTCACGGCCACGGGCATGGACACAGAGATTGGCCATATTGCGGCATTATTGGCAAAACAGGAGGATAATGAAACGCCTTTGCAGAAAAAACTGGGAGAAACGGGAAAACTGCTGGGCATCGGCGCCCTTGCCATCTGCGGTGTGATTTTTTTCATGGGGCTTTTGCGGAGAGAGGAACCCTTTCAGATGTTTATGACTTCCGTCAGCCTTGCAGTGGCGGCCATCCCCGAAGGGCTGCCGGCCATCGTGACCATCGTCCTTGCCATCGGCATGCAGCGGATGTCGAAGAAAAATACCATCATCCGCCGGTTGCCTGCGGTGGAAACCTTGGGCGGGGCAGAGGTCATCTGTTCCGATAAGACAGGAACCTTGACCCAGAACCGCATGAAAGTGACGAAGCTGGCGGATATTGGCAAGGGCTTAGAGAAGAATGAGGAAAAACAGAGGCTGATTTTGACCCTGTTTGCCCTGTGCAACGATGCGAAACGGGAGGGGACGCGGATTGCCGCAGAGCCTACGGAAAAAGCTTTGGCAGAAGCGGCAGAGGAAGGGGGCGTATCCCTGAAGGCTCTTTGGCAGGAAATGCCCCGTATCGGGGAAGTCCCGTTTTCTTCAGAACGGAAATTGATGACCACGGTGCACCGAAGCGGAGAAAAATGGATCTCTGTCACCAAAGGGGCGCCGGATGTTTTGCTGGAAAAATGCAGCCGATGTCTGGATGGAAAGGGGCAGACAGCCTTTGATAATCGGAGAAAAAGCGAAGCCAGACTGAAAAACGGGAAAATGGCGGCAGAAGCCCTGCGGGTGGTTGCAGTGGCCTTTCGGGAATGGGAGGAAGAACCCCTGTTTTTCACGGCAGAAGCGCTGGAAAAGGAATTGACTTTTGCGGGGATGGCAGGGATGATGGATCCCCCCAGGCCGGAGGCAAGGGAAGCGGTGGAGGTCTGCAAAAAAGCGGGGATTCGCCCGGTCATGATCACGGGAGACCATGCCCTGACCGCCCAGGCTATCGCCGCCCAACTGGGCATTTACACCCATGGCGACAGGATCATTACGGGGCAGGAACTGGAACAGATGGACGAGGAGGAACTGGGGCGGAAGGCGGCAGACTGCACGGTATTTGCCCGCGTTTCGCCGGAACATAAGGTGCGTATTGTAAAAGCTTTCCAAAAGGAGGGCAAGGTGGTCGCCATGACGGGGGACGGTGTCAATGATGCCCCTGCCCTGAAGGCGGCAGATATCGGCTGTGCCATGGGGAAAAATGGGACAGAGGTGGCAAAGGGAGCGGCGGATATGGTGCTGATGGATGATCACTTTGCCACCATTGTGGAAGCGGTACGGGAAGGCAGAGGCATTTACGATAACATCCGCAAGGCAGTACATTTTCTCC
This sequence comes from Anaerotignum sp., assembly GCF_045122575.1. Taxonomy (GTDB): domain Bacteria; phylum Bacillota; class Clostridia; order Lachnospirales; family Anaerotignaceae; genus Anaerotignum_A. Next base: position 24,641 of record NZ_JBGVHV010000110.1, read on the forward strand.
TTTCCAGCAATATTGGCGAGATCATCACGATTTTTGTGGCCATGCTGCTGGGGTGGGCAACACCGCTTTTGCCTATTCAGCTGTTGTGGGTCAATCTGGTGACGGATTCCCTGCCTGCCATTGCCCTTGGGCTGGATCCGGCGGAGAAGGATATTATGGAGCGGCCGCCCAGACGGGAAACGTCTTTGTTTGGCGGCGGCATGGGCAGCCGTATCGCTGTGGAAGGTATGATGATCGGGATGCTGGCTCTGCTGGCTTTTGGCATCGGACATATTTATTTTGACGGCGGGAGAGAATATATCACCGGACGCACCATGGCCTTTGCGGTACTTTCCCTTTCTCAGCTGGTGCATGCCTTTAATATGCGGACGGAACATTCCCTGTGTCAGATCTCTTTGGGGAGCAATCTCTTTCTGGTAGGCGCATTTTTTGTGGGTTGTCTGCTGCAGGTAGGGGTCATCATGGCAGAACCTCTGGCGGCAGTGTTTCAGGTTTGCCCACTGACGGGGAAGGAATGGGCGATCGTAACAGGCTTGGCGTTGGTTCCCCTGCCTGTAGTGGAACTGGAAAAATGGAAAGACAGAGTAATTTCTGCAAAAACAGAGAAAAAACAGAACGCTGAGACATAAAATTTAGTTATCATGAAAACTTATGGATATTGCTATTCCGTTTTGTTTTTTATATAATAAAAGAAAACCAAGGATAAGGAGGAATCCCCATGAAAGTGGATGTTTCTTTAGATTTATATCGTATTTTCTGTGCCGTTGTCCGCACGGGCAATATGTCCGGGGCGGCAAGGGAACTGTATATTTCTCAGCCTGCCGTCAGCATGTCGATCCGTCAGCTGGAAGACCGTATGGGCAGCCCTCTGCTGGTGCGTACGGCCAAGGGGGTGTATCCCACAGCAGAAGGGAAACTGCTGTATACCTATCTGGAACAGGCTTTGGGGCTGATTCAGGCGGCAGAGAAAAAATATTATCAGATGGTTCACATGGAGATGGGGGAACTGAAAATCAGTGCTAATGATACGGTCATTGCAAATTTTCTGCTGCATTATCTGGAACAGTATCATAAACTCTATCCCGATATTACCATCAAGGTGACAAACAAAACCACGGAAGAATCTCTGCGCCTGCTCAGAAGCGGTGCGGTGGATATGTGCTTTGTCAACCTGCCCATTACCGATGTGCATGATCTGGAAGTGCTGCCCTGCATCGAGATCCACGATGTGCTGGTGGGCGGTGAAAAATACCGCAGACTGGCGGAAAAAGGAATTGAACTGAAAGATCTTTCCAATTATCCCCTGATGATGCTGGAGGAAGTCAGCAATTCCCGTCGTTATATCACCCGCTATGCGGAGGAAAACGGTGTGGTGCTGAATCCCATTCTGGAGATTGGCAGCAGTGACCTTCTGATCAATTTTGCCAAGATCAATCTGGGGCTGACTTATGCTATTCGTGAACTGACCAGAGAACTGGAAGAAAAGAAACTGTACGAGATCCCTGTAAATCCTCCTGTGCCCAAAAGAAGCATCGGTATGGTGCGTCTGAAAAACGTTGCCATGTCCCATGCCCTGCAGGGCTTCATCGATTTGATGGATCTGCCGAAAAAATAAATTTGACAAAAATAGTGGGAAATGATAATATATGAGCGGATATTCATATAAAAGAGGTGCGACCATGAAGGAATATCAGGAAGAATTTGATATGCTGAAGGAACTGGAACTGGAATTCATCCATGAAATGGCTGAGTTTTTTAAGGTTTTCGGTGACAGCACCCGTATTCGTATCCTGCAGGCATTGCTGGAGGGGGAAAAGAATGTGGGTGATCTGGCAGATTCGCTGGAAATGACCCAGTCTGCTGTTTCCCATCAGCTGCGTGTGCTCAGACAGAATGATCTGGTGAAATATCGCAAAGAAGGCAAGGTTGTGTTCTATTCTCTGGATGATGAACATGTGGCAAACGTGATGCAGCAGGGTATGGCGCATCTGCGTCATAAACGTGGATATCATGAATAAGATTTTAAGGGCTGTTTGCAGACAGCCCTGATTTTGGCAGAATATGTGAACGATTGTTCATATAAAAAAGTGAAAGAGGTGAAACCCATGCAGGAAATGAAGGTGACATTGAAGGGGTTGACCTGTGCTAACTGCGCAGGAAAGATTGAAAAAGTCCTTTCTGAAATAGAGAAAACAGAAGAAGTTTCTATCAATCTGATCCGACAGGAACTGACTGTGAAATATCAGGACGGACTGGCAGAAGAGGCTCTTCAGAAAGAAATTGCTGATACCGTACACCGTTATGAACCCCATGTGGAGGTTCTGTTTGCGGAAAAAGAAGAAGTATGTGGCGGTGGAAGCTGCGGCTGTCATGACCATCACGACCACGAGCACGGCAATGAAGAAGTCTTTGGCAAGGCGATCTTCCTGCGTTTTGGCTTGGGACTGCTGCTGTTTATCTGTGCTGTTTTCTGGCAGGAAAACCGGATGAAAACAGGATTGTTTCTGACAGCATATTTTATTTTTGGTTATGATGTTCTGCTTCGGGCGGTGAGAAATATTGCCCGTGGGCAGGTGTTTGATGAAAATTTTCTGATGTCCGTTTCTACGGTGGGGGCACTGGCCATTGGTGAGATGGCGGAAGCTGTTTTTGTTATGCTGTTCTATCAGGTGGGGGAGGCCTTTCAGGATTATGCCGTGGCTCGATCCAGAAAATCCATCACTGCCCTTCTGGAGATCCGCTCTGATTTTGCGAGGGTAGTGGAACAGGGAGAAGTGAGAGAAATTGTCCCTGAACTGGTAAAGGTCGGGGATTGTATCCTTGTAAAAGCAGGGGAACGCATCCCCTTGGATGGCGTTGTAGAGGAAGGCTCTGCCATGCTGGATACGGCAGCACTGACGGGGGAATCTCTGCCCAGAAAAGCGGTGGCAGGAGATCAGGTGCTCAGCGGCTGTATCAATATGGACGGCAATCTGAAAATTCGTGTGGAAAAGCCTTTCGGAGAGTCTATAGTTGTAAAAATTCTGGAAATGGTGGAGAATGCCGCAGGCAAAAAATCCAGAACAGAAAAATTCATTACCCGTTTTGCAAGGGTATATACCCCGGTGGTCTGTCTGCTGGCGGTTCTGGTAACAGTTGTACCTGTTCTGCTTGGGCTAGGCAGCTTTTCCGTATGGTTTGGCAGGGCATTGGTATTCTTGGTCGTATCCTGCCCCTGTGCATTGGTATTGTCTGTTCCCCTGAGTTATTTCGCAGGGATCGGTGCCGCATCCTCCTGTGGTATCCTTGTCAAAGGCGGCGAAGATCTGGATACTCTCTGCAATATCGAGCAGGTGGTGTTTGACAAAACGGGTACATTGACAAAGGGCAAGTTTTCTGTAGCGGATGTGAAAGGCGATGTGCTGAAACTGGCGGCCATTGGTGAGTCGCAGAGCAATCACCCCATTGCAAAGGCTATTGTTGCAGCCTATGAAGGAGAAATCCCAAGTGTGGAAAACTATCAGGAACTGGGTGGCTACGGTATTTCCTATACTTTGGACGGCGAAACAGTCCTTCTGGGCAACAGCCGTCTGATGGAAAGGAAACATATCCCTTATGAAAAGGCGGAAGGCATCGGCACAGTGGTCTATGTGGCGAAGAATGGCGTTTTCCTTGGTCATATTCTGGTGGCGGACACCCTGAAGGAAAATATTAGAGACTCTCTGGCTCTGCTGAAACAGCAGGGGGTACAGAAAATGGTCATGCTGACGGGGGACAGAAAGGAAACAGCGGAGGCCGTTGTAAAAGAACTGGGGCTGGATGCGGTTTACAGTGAACTGCTCCCTCAGGATAAAGTGGATTGGATGGGAAAATTGAAATCCGACACATATCAAACAGCCTTTGTCGGTGACGGTATCAATGATGCCCCTGTATTGGCAGGTGCGGATCTGGGTATTGCCATGGGTGGCATCGGTTCCGATGCGGCCATCGAAGCGGCGGATGTGGTGCTGATGGATGATGATATCGGCAAACTGGCTGTTGGTATGAAAATTGCGAAAAATACAAGAAAAATCGTCAACCAGAATATTACACTTGCCTTAGGCTTCAAAATTCTGGTACTGCTCCTTTCCATCCCCGGCATTGCGACCATGTGGATGGCGGTATTTGCGGATGTGGGTGTCTGTGTACTGGCAATCCTGAATTCTATGAGAAAAAAAGATTAAAGAAAAAGGCACCCCTCTGGGTGCCTTTGTTTTTTTACTGTTCTTCCTTAGGAAGCACTTTTTTGACGTTTTTTTCAAATTTTACTCTGGGCAGCATGACCATGTGACCGCAGCCGCAGCATTTGATGCGGAAATCAATGCCTGTTCGCAAAATTTCCCACTGGGCAGAACCGCAAGGGTGGCTTTTTTTCATCTGTACGATATCGCCGACAGAAAAATCCATGGTTTAAGCCTCCTTTACCAGATGTACAACCTGCTGAGGGAAAGGAATTTCGATGCCCTCTTTGTCGAATCTGTTCTTGATACGGCGGCGCAGTTCTGCTTCCACGCCCAGCGCTGTTTTTACCTTACATTTTGCAACGACTTTCAATGTGACTGCGGAATCATCCAGACCAACCACACCGGCTACAACAGGTGTTTCCAGAATATCTGTGAGGTCTGTTGTTTTTGTCATTTCGTCATTCAGTACCGCAATGGCACGGTCGACGCTTTCGCCGTAAGCAATGCCTACGGTAACGGCTGCATTGATGAATTCACGGCAGTTATTTGTCACGGTGCCGATGGAGCCGTTGGGGATGATGTGTACGGCACCCATAGCGTCACGCAGTTTTGTGGAACGCAGGGTAACGCTTTCTACAGTACCTGTGATACCCTGAATGGTCACCACGTCACCCACTGCATAATGGTCTTCAAAGAGGATGAAGAAGCCTTCCATCATATCGCCTGCGATGCCCTGGGCACCCAGACCGATGGCAACGGAACCGGCGGAAGCGATGACCAGAAGGGATTCTGTGGGTACGCCCAGCTGTTTCAGTACGGAAACCAGACCGATGAAGTAGATCACGTATTTCAGGATGCTTCCTGCAACAGTGCTCAGTGTGTTTGCTTTTCTTTCAGACATGGCCAGTTTCTGTCTCTGCACCTGTGCTTCCAGCACTTTGTTGATGAGTTTGTGAGAAAGACGGATCATCAGCCAGCAGAGGAACAGAGTAAATACGATCTGCAGAGCTTTGATACCTAAATTCATTGCGCTGTTCAGGGCAGCGTTTTTTGCGATAAAACCAAGACCAAGTTCTTCGGCGATAGCATTGCCGTTTGTGGCAGCGACAAAATTGTTGAATACTTCCATGTTGAATTACCTCCTGTTTTTATGGTCTGCGGCAGCTTTCAGAAATGCTGTGAACAGCAGACCCATTTCTTCTGTTTTCATAG
>NZ_JBGVHV010000111.1:0-13092 GCF_045122575.1 Anaerotignum sp.
AATGCAGCAGGGCGGTATCGAAATTGAAGAACAGAGAGCATACAACGAAAAAATGAAAGAAATGGGCGAAGCAATCAGAACAAACAAACTGGCTTCCGACCTGTATGTTGCAGAACAGAACTTCAACAACTTCATGAACGCTGTATTCAACATTATCACAGCAACACTGACAGGTGAAGAACCTGAACAGGCTGGCGGCTGCGATCCCAGCTGCTGCTCTTCCTGCGGCGGCGGCTGCCACTAATCAGATTTCACCAAAAACAGGTTTTTGGTGAGGTTCAATAGATGAATAAACAGTAATTGGATTACCCGAACTCCTTTTCAGGGGTTCGGGTATGCTTGCTAAAAAAGGAGAAGGAGGAAGGACATCCATGGCGAAGATCACACCCATGATGCAGCAATACTTTGAAATCAAAGAAAACTATAAGCATTGCCTGCTCTTTTTCCGTTTGGGGGATTTTTATGAGATGTTCTTTGAAGATGCTGTCATTGCATCCAAAGAACTGGAGATCACCCTGACGGGGAAGGATTGGGGACAGGAAGAAAGAGCCCCGATGTGCGGCGTGCCGTTCCATTCCGCCGATGGCTATATTGCCCGCCTGGTGGAAAGAGGCTATAAGGTTGCCATCTGTGAACAGGTCGAAGATCCCAAGGCGGCAAAGGGTCTGGTGAAGCGTGATGTTGTCCGTGTGATCACTCCCGGTACGGTCGTAGATAACACCGTTCTGGATGAAACAAAGAATAACTATATCCTCTCCGTTTACAGCAGCAACAGCGGTTACGGCATTGCAGTCTGCGACGTGACTACAGGCGAATTCCAGACAACGGAGTTCGGCAGTGTACAGGCGGCGGCAAAAATTCTGGATGAAACGGCTCGTTTTTCTCCTGCAGAACTGATCTGCAACGGGGAGTTTCTGGGAAGCCCTCTGGCGAAGGAGATCGAGCAGAGATTCCGCCTGTTCCTTAACGATATTGACAGCCGCATGTATGATTACAATACGGCGAAGGATGCACTATTGAAGCATTTCAAGGTAAAGACACTGGAAGGCTTTGGGCTGAAAAAGAAACTGCTGGCAACGGCGGCTTCTGGTGCATTGATGTGGTATCTGAATGAGACTCAGAAAAATGATCTGAGCCATATTTCCAGTCTGAAATACTATACAACAGGCGACTTCATGCTGCTGGATGTTTCCAGCCGCAGAAATCTGGAATTGACAGAAACCATGCGGGAAAAGAACAAAAAAGGTTCTTTGCTGAGTGTTCTGGATAAAACTCAGACGGCCATGGGGGCAAGACTGCTGCGCAAATGGGTGGAACAGCCCCTGCTTTCCCAAGAAGAGATCAATAAGCGTCTGGATGGGGTAGAGGAATTATATGATGATCTTTTCCTGCGGGAAGAGATCAAGGATATTCTCCGTTCTATGTACGATTTTGAACGTATCATGTCCCGTGTGGTATATCAGAATGCCAATGCCAGAGATCTGGCGGCACTGAAAAACTCCATCGAAAATCTACCTCTGATGAAAGAGATCCTTTCCAGATGTGAAAGTCCTTATCTGACGGAACTCCATGACCAGCTGGATCCTCTGGAAAATATCCATGAGCTGATTTCCTGTGCTATTGTGGAAGATCCTCCCTTCTCTGTCAGAGAAGGCGGTATGATCCGGGAGGGCTTCAATGAGGAGCTGGATACTTATGTGAAAGCCAAGGAAAACGGTACCACATGGATCAAGGAACTGGAAGAAAAGGAAAAAGAAAGAACAGGTATCAAAAACCTGAAGGTAAGATACAATAAGGTTTTTGACTACTATATTGAAATCACCAGATCCAATCTGGAAATGGTGCCTGAAACATATATCCGCAAGCAGACACTGGCAAATGCAGAACGCTTCATTACTCCGGAACTGAAAGAACTGGAAGAAATCATTCTGGGGGCGGATGATAAGATCACCACTATGGAATACGACATGTTCTGTGAAATCAGAAATGCCGTGGCGGCGGAAGTGGAACGTATCCAGTTCTGTGCCTATATTGTTTCCGTAATCGACTGTCTGCAGTCTCTGGGGGAAGTTGCACAGAGCATGAACTATGTGAAGCCTGTTGTGGATGATGGCGATGTGATCAATATCAAAGGCGGCAGACATCCTGTTGTAGAAAAGATGATGCAGGGACAGTTCATTCCCAATGATACATATCTGGATGAAAATGATACCAGACTGGCCATCATTACAGGCCCCAATATGGCGGGTAAGTCTACCTATATGCGTCAGACAGCCCTGATCGTTCTGATGGCGCAGATCGGCAGCTTTGTTCCTGCGGAGGAAGCCCATATCGGTATCGTAGACCGTATTTTCACCCGTGTCGGTGCATCCGATGACCTGAGTGCAGGCCAGAGTACCTTCATGGTGGAAATGACAGAAGTGGCGAATATCCTGAATAATGCTACCAGCAAAAGTCTGCTGATCCTGGATGAGATCGGCCGCGGTACCAGCACCTTCGATGGTCTGTCTATTGCGTGGGCAGTGCTGGAATATATTGCGGACACCAAACAGATCGGAGCAAAAACTTTATTTGCGACCCATTACCATGAACTGAGCGAACTGGAAGGCAAGCTTTCCGGTGTGAAAAACTACTGTATCGCCGTGCAGGAGCAGGGGGAAGATATTATTTTCCTCAGAAAAATCCAGCGGGGCGGTGCAGACCATAGCTATGGTGTGCAGGTAGCCAGACTGGCAGGCCTGCCCAATAAAGTGATCCGCCGCAGCGGTCAGATTTTAAAGCAGTTGAACGCAGCGGATATTACGAAAAAAGCGAAAAAGATCGCTGTGGAATCCAAGGAACAGCAGGAGGAAACAGTGAAACAGATAGATATGTTCAATATGGCCGAAACCCAGCTGGCAGATGAACTCTGTAAACTGGATGTGATGGCCATGACTCCCATCGAAGCCCTGCAGACACTTTTTGAACTGCAGAAAAAGGCAAAGGGGATGTAAGTTTTGAGGAAGGAGGAGCATCATGCAGAAAATCAGACTGCTGGACTCCAAAACCATCAATAAAATAGCGGCAGGGGAAGTTGTAGAATCTCCAAAATCTGTTGTGAAGGAACTGACGGAAAATGCCATCGATGCCGGCGCAAGCAGTATCACTGTGGAAATCAAGGACGGCGGTATTTCCTATATCCGTATTTCTGACAACGGCAGCGGTATTCCCAAGGAGCAGGTGAAATCTGCATTCCTGCGTCATGCCACCAGTAAGATGACCCAGATCGAAGATCTGGAACATATTTTTACGCTGGGGTTTCGCGGGGAAGCTCTGGCATCCATCGCGGCGGTGGCACAGGTAGAAATGCTGACCAAAACAAGGGATGAGGAAACGGGTACCCGTATTCTCATCAGTGCGGGAGAGATCGAAGCGATGGAGGATGCAGCCTGCAGAGAGGGTACTTCCATTACGGTAAAAAACCTGTTTTATAATGTGCCTGCCCGCAGAAAATTCCTGAAAAAACCGGCTACAGAAAGTGGCTATGTCTCCGATTTAATCAATAAGATTGCATTGGGGCATCCTGAAGTGGCCATTCAATATATCAATAACGGCAATACGGTTCTGCATACGGCAGGCAACAATGACCCCAAAACGGCGGTATTCTATGTTTACGGCAAGGATGCGGCAAACAATATGCTGCCTATCTCCTACAAAAAAGGAGAATATGCGGTAAGTGGTCTGATTGGCAGACCTGAGCTTTGCAGAGCAAACCGCAACTATGAAAATCTCTTTATCAACGGCAGATTCATCAAAAATGCGGTGGTTTCTTCCGCGGTAGAGGATGCCTATAAAACAAAACTCATCATTGGAAAATTTCCCGTGTTTGTGTTAAATCTGGAAGTGGAGCCTGCACTGGTAGATGTGAATGTACATCCTGCCAAGCTGGAAGTCCGCTTCAAAAATGATGATGAAGTATATGAATTTTTCTATAACGCAGTTTCTAAGGCGTTGCAGGAAACGGTGCTGATCCCGAAGGCTGTTCTGGAGAAAAAGCCAAAGGAAAAACAGCCTCAGCCGGAACAGCAGACTTTGATGGAAACACCAAAGAAAGCAGAGATGCCTGAGAAAGCAGCAATGATGCCAACAGAAAAGCCGACAGAAAGACCGAAGATGGAAGCGGTGATCCTTTCTAAGGAAGAAAAGGCGCAGCTGGATATTCCAAAGATGGAGAAGCCGCTGGAAACAAGACCGACAGCTATGACAGGCGGCAGAAGTGTGGATGAACTGCTGAAACGAAAGCCCTCCGGGTTCAGCGTGGAGCAGAAAGCGGTACCTTATCTGAAAAAAGAGCCTGTGAAGCAGGAAACAGCAAAAACAGAACTGCCGAAAGCAGAACCTGTGAAAACAGAACCGCCCGGACAGGTGGAGATTACGCTGCCGAAAGAGGAAAAGCAGGAAGAAAAGAAACCTTTCTTCCATGATTATAAAATCATCGGTCAGGTATTTCGCACCTATTGGATCGTGGAACAGGGAGAATGTCTGTATCTCATCGATCAGCATGCAGCCCACGAACGAATCCTTTATGAAGAACTGATGAACAAGTTCAAGGAGGAAAAAGTCATTTCTCAGCGGATACTGACACCTTTGATGCTGAATCTGACACCCATGGAAACGGAAGTGCTGCGAAACAACAAAGAACTTCTGGAAAGCTTCGGCTTTGAACTGGAAGACTTTGGCGGCAGATATGCCCTGCGTTCCACTCCTTATCTGCTGCAGAATCCGACAGGAATGGGATTTTTCACAGATATTCTGGACAGACTGGCGGAAGAACGTATCGGAAATGTTTATGATACGAAAATACTGGCAGTTGCTACGATGGCCTGCAAAGCGGCGGTTAAAGGGCATGATGTGCTGAGTGTTCGGGAAGCGGAAGCGCTGATCCATCAGCTTCTGAAACTGGAACATCCCTTTACCTGTCCCCATGGCAGACCGACTATTGTGGAACTGACAAAATACGAAATGGAAAAAATGTTTAAACGGATCCAGAACTAAGTAGGTGACTATATGAAAAAACCTTTGATCGTCATTGGCGGGCCTACCGCCTGCGGCAAAACAGGATTTTCCATCCAGCTGGCAAAAAAGATCGGCGGGGAGATCATTTCTGCAGACTCCATGCAGGTATATCGCTATATGGATATTGGAACGGCAAAGGTAACGCCGGAGGAAGCCGATGGCGTGCCTCATTATCTCATTGATGTATTTGATCCCGACGAGGAATATAACGTAATGATCTTTCAGCAGAAAGCCAAAGCCTATATGGAAGAGATCTGGGCGAAGGGGAAAGTGCCGATCCTTGTGGGCGGTACCGGTTTTTATATCAATGCCCTCCTGTATGATAATGACTTTACGGAGACGGAAAATGATACTTCCTATCGTGAGGAATGCTACAGACTGGCACAGGAGCAGGGGCCTGAAGTGTTGTTTGAACGACTGAAGGAAGTCGATCCTGCTTACGCGGAAATCATGCATGCAAATAATGTGAAGCGTGTGACCCGCGCTTTGGAATATCATTATCTGACAGGGCAGAAATTTTCCGAGCATAACGCGGAACAAAAGGAAAAGGAAACGCCCTACAATGCAGCTGTGATCATTCTGAATATGGACAGAGAAAAACTTTACGAGCGGATCGAACTGCGCATCGACCTGATGATGGAACAGGGACTGCTGGAAGAAGTAAAGGGGCTGCTGGAAAAAGGCTATTCCCCCGATCTGGTTTCCATGCAAGGGATCGGGTATAAGGAATTTGTGCCTTATTTCAACGGAGAATGTACGCTGGAAGAAGCAGTAACACAGCTGAAAACAAATACTCGCCGCTTTGCGAAACGTCAGCTGACATGGTTCCGCCGTCAGATCGAAGGCCTTTGGGTCGATATGGACAAAGCAACGGGCGAAAAAGTGATGGAGGATGTGCTGTCTTATCTGAAACAGCGGAACATCCTGTAAAAAAGAGAAGATGTAAGAAGAAAAAAGCAGAAAGGAATGTTTCGAAATTGAAAAGATCTTTCGCAAAATATATTGCCTTGTTTTTGGCAGCCATGTTTACATTCAGCGCTGTGGGCTGCGGCAAGGACAAAACAGAACAGCAGCAGGCTGCTGTAGAAAGCAATGCTGCTGATGCCGAAGGCAGCAAAAAGAAAGAAAAACCTGCAGAGAAAGAACTGCTGCAGAAAGCATGGGTCATGGCAGAGGACGCACCGGAGGTAACGGCTTCTGCAGCGATCCTGATCGAAAAATCTACAGGTACGATCCTGTATGAAAAACATGCAGACCAGAAAATGTATCCTGCCAGCATGACAAAAGTGCTGACTGCACTGGTGGCGCTGGATTATTTCAAGCCTGAAGAACTGATCAAGGTTGGTTCGGAGATCAATGAGGTTTCTCTGGATTCCAGTAAAGCGGGTCATGTGGTAGGAGAAACACTGACCATGAAAAATGCCATTCGCGGTCTGATCATCCCTTCCGGGAATGACTCTGCCAATGTGGTTGCGGCAGCAGTAGCCAGACGTGCGGAAAATGATGAAAATCTCAGTTTCAGCCAGTGTGAAGCGATCTTTACAGACCTGATGAATAAAAAGGCAGCGGAACTGGGAGCAAGAAACAGCCATTTTTCCAATGCCCATGGATATCATGCAGAAACCCATTATACAACAGCCAAAGACATGGCATTGATCTCCAGAGCTTTTATGGAAAACAAAACACTGGAAGAGATCGCCAATGAAAAAGGCTTTTCCGGCAATGGCGCAGACGGTATGTTTGCAACGGACACATCCGTAAAAACACAGGACTACGCATGGCGCAGCCATAACCTGCTGATCATGGACGGGGAATATAACTACGGTTATGCTTCCGGGATCAAAACAGGGTTTACAGATGAAGCGGGCGATTGTGTGACAGCAGCAGCGAAAAAGGACGGTATGAATCTGATTGCCGTTATTTTCCATTCTGAAGATCCCAACCGTTGGCTGGATGCGAAGAACCTCTTTGAATACGGTTTCAATGGCTATGTGGAAGCAAAAGTAGCCGGTGCGGATGAAGCAGTTGCAGAAGTGGCGCTGACAAAACATAAGAAATCTCAGGGCGATACGCTGGCTGTGGTTCCCGGAGAACCTCTGGTGACATATCTGCCTGCAGATGCGGCGGATAAACTGGAAGTATCTGTAGAATACAATGACACTTATGCAGAAACAGATAAAGAAGGTAACGTTTCCCTGCGGGCACCCATCGAAAAAGGGGCAGAAGTGGGTACGGCTTCTTATAAAGTAGATGGTAAAGTTGTTCTGGAAGCGCCTGTTTATGCCGGTAGAGATGTGGCAAAAGGGAATATTTTCAGTACCATCGGTCATCTGCTTGGCAGTATTTTCACTCTGAAAGGGATCCTGACTGTAGTCGGTATCGTTGTTGTGGTTGCTGTGGTGCTTCTGATCCTGAAACTGATCGGCGGCCGCAGAAACAGACATAGAGGCGGCTTAGGTTTTGGCGCACCTTCCCGCAGAAATGCAGGGCTGACCATGAATCTGAATGGCAGAAAGAGAAGAACTCGCCGCAGAAGAAGATTTTAAGAAAATAAAAGAAAGGAGTCTCTGATGAGACTCCTTTTTATTATTGTTCTTCTTTTTTCTCTTTTCTGGGAGGGCGGGGGCCTTCGTACTGGTAATAATCAGTCTTGATACGGCCATTGAACAGTTTTCTTTTTCTGTCAGCTTTTCTGCCGTAAAGAGATTCGAAATATTCCATGGAAGTGATGACATAAGCAGACCATGTGGTGTCTGTTTTCATGGTGGCGCCCAAAGCGCGGTACATATTTTCTACTTCCTTCAGTTCACCGATACGTTCCCCGTAAGGAGGGTTAGAGATCAGCACGCCGTATTTCCCGGGTAATGTTACCTCTTGAGAGGGTTTTACTTCGAAGGTGATGCAGTCATCTACACCGGCCAGTTCTGCATTGGCTTTTGCCAGTTCGATGGCATCGGGGTCGATATCACTGCCGTAAATTTCAGGCATCACATCGTAGTCGATGGCCTGATATGCTTCTTTTCTTGCCTGTTTCCAGAGATCTTTGCCGATGCGTTCCCATTCTTCGGAAGCGAATTTTCTGTTCAGGCCGGGGGCAATGTTTCTTGCCAGCATGGCCGCTTCAATGGGGATGGTGCCGGAACCACAGAAGGGATCCAGCAGGATGCGGTCTTTTCTCCAATAGCTCAGCTGGATCATGGCAGAAGCCAGAGATTCTTTCAGAGGGGCATCCATGGCAGAAGCACGGTAACCGCGCATGTGCAGACCGCTGCCGCTGGTATCGATGGCCAGTGTGACAACATCCTTCAGAATACTTACCTGAATGGTGTAGGAAGCGCCTGTTTCATCGAACCAATCTGTTTTATATTTGTCTTTCAGTTTTTCAACAACTGCTTTTTTTACGATAGCCTGACAGTCGGGAACGCTGAACAGCGTGGATTTTACGGATTTGCCGACAACGGTAAACTTACCGTCTTCGGGGATCCAGTCACCCCAGGGCAGTTCCTTTGTCTGGTCAAACAGCTCGGTAAAGGTTACAGCCTTGAAAGTGCCCATTTTTACCCAGACACGACCGGCACAGCGCAGCCACAGGTTTGCTTTTACGATATCGGATTCATCCCCTGTGAATTCTACTTTGCCGTCGCTTGTTCTGATATTCTGAAAACCGAGTGCCTGACACTCTCTTTTTACAACAGCCTCCAGACCGAAGGTGGTCGTTGCGATCAAATCTATACTCATAATTTTTTCTCCTGTCTTTTGTTCAAATGATAGAACCTTTGCTAATTCAATAGTTTATCATTTTTTCCGCAAAAAAGGAAGAACCCCTTGAAGAAAAGCTGAAAAAAAGGTATCATAGAACAGATTAAAATATAATGATAAAGTGAGGAAGCATATGTATAAAGTATTGAAAAGATGCGGCATGGCGAAACGTGCCGAATTTCATACACCCCATGGGGTCATCCAGACGCCTGTATTTATGAACGTTGGTACAGCAGGCGCCATCAAAGGTGCTGTTTCTACAGAAGATCTGGAACAGCTGAAATGTCAGGTGGAACTTTCCAACACCTATCACCTGCATCTGCGCCCCGGTGATAAACTGATCAAGGAAATGGGCGGTCTGCATAAATTTATCGTTTGGGATAAACCTATTCTGACAGACTCCGGCGGTTTTCAGGTATTCTCTCTGGGTCTGCTGAGAAAGATCAAAGAAGAAGGCGTATATTTCAGTTCTCATATCGATGGCAGAAAGATTTTCATGGGCCCCGAAGAAAGCATGCAGATCCAGTCTAATCTGGGTTCTACCATTGCCATGGCCTTTGACGAATGCATCGGTCTGCCCGCGGAAAGACCTTATGTAGAGGCTTCTGTTGCCAGAACCACACGCTGGCTGGAACGCTGCCAGAAAGAAATGAAACGTCTGAACTCTCTGGAGGATACCATCAATAAACAGCAGATGCTGTTCGGGATCAATCAGGGTGCAACTTATAAAGATATTCGTATTGAACACGCAAAAGTGATCACAGACATGGATCTGGACGGTTATGCGGTCGGTGGCCTGGCCGTTGGCGAAAGCCATGCAGAAATGTACCAGGTGCTGGAGGATGTTGTGCCTTATTTGCCTGTAGACAAGCCCACATATCTGATGGGGGTAGGTACACCTGAAAATATTCTGGAAGCGGTAGAAAGAGGGGTAGACTTCTTTGACTGCGTTCTGCCTGCAAGAAACGGCCGTCATGCCCATGTTTATACCAATTTCGGCAAACTGAACCTGCTGAATGCAAAGTTTGAAAAAGACGAAACACCCATCGATGAAACCTGTAATTGCCCTGCCTGCAGAAGATATACAAAAGCCTATATCCGCCATCTGTTCAAGGCAAAGGAAATGCTGGCAATGCGTCTTTGCGTGATGCATAATCTGTACTTCTTCAACAGTCTGATGGAAGAAATCAGACAGGCTATTGAGGAAGACCGTTTCCACGAATATAAAAAGCAGAAACTGGAAAATTTCAAGCGCGCTGGTGGGAAATAAAATCTGCAATACTTGACGGAAAATAAAAAAATATATATAATTATCTATTAGTGAAACAAAAATAAACTCGAAAAAAGTTAGGAGAGAGATCAATGGTACCTTTTTTACTTGACACAGTAATTGCACCTACAGGTGAAGCAGCAGCACAGACAACACAGAAAACTGGCCTTTTTGGCACATGGGGTACAGAACATCCTGTAATGCTGATCGTTGTTTACTGCGTAGTTCTGCTGGTGATCATGTACTTCCTGTCTGTAAGACCTACACAGAAAAAGGAAAAGAAACTGGCTGAACTGAGAAATGCGATCGTTGTTGGTGATTCTGTTATTACAAACAGTGGTTTCTACGGCAAAGTTGTAGATGAAACATACGATGCATGGATCATTGAATTCGGCATGAACAGAGGTGTTCGCGTTCCTGTTGCGAAAACAGAAGTTTTCGGTAAAGCAGAACTGAATCTGTCCATGGAAGCACCAGTACAGGAAGAAGAACCCAAAAAGAAAAAAGGTCTTTTCAGCAAAGGCGAATAAAGCAGATCAAAACAGATTCCTGTGAGCAGGGGTCTGTTTTTTTATATTTTGAAAGGGAGGTCAGATATATGAAAAAGCACATTTCTTTTCCCTCATCTGATGGAAAAACAAAACTGCATGCTGTGATATGGGCACCGGAAACAGCGCCCAGAGCCATCCTGCAGATTTCTCACGGCATGGTAGAGTATGTGGAACGATATGAAGCCTTTGCAGAATTTCTGAATGCCAACGGCATCCTTGTGGCGGGCAATGACCATCTGGGTCATGGCGATTCTTATGCAGAAGAATGGCAGAAGGGTTATTTTGCAGAAGAAAAAGGGGATATCTGCGCTCTGCAGGATCTACATAGAATGACATTGCTGCTGCAGAAAAAATATCCCAATATTCCTCATTTTCTCTTTGGTCACAGCATGGGTTCCTTCTTTGCCAGAAGATACCTCTGCATGTATCCCAATGAGATCGATGGTGCAGTCATCTGTGGCACAGGATGGAAACCTGCACCCGTACTGCAGGGCGGCTTGCTGGCTGTAAAACTGCTTTCTTTGCTGAAAGGAGACAGATTCCGCAGTGTTTTTGTAACAAAACTTGCTTTCGGCTCTATCAATAAAGCTTTTGAACCTGCGAGCACGCCAAAAGACTGGCTTTCCAGAGACAGGGAATCTGTTGAGAAGTATGTAGATGATCCGAAATGCGGTTTTCTGTTTACGCTGAACGGCTATCGCGCCCTGTTCCGTTCCATGTATCTGGCGCAGGATCAGCAATTGCTGCAGAAGATGGACGAAGATCTTCCGATCCTTTTTATTTCTGGGGAAATGGATCCGGTAGGTGATTTTGGCAAAGGTGTAAAAAAAGCAGTCAATGCCTTTTCTGCTTCTGGCATGCAGGATGTGGAATGTATCCTTTATCCTGAAGCAAGACATGAACTGGTCAATGAAGAGAATCGGGAAGAAGTTTTTCAGGATGTGCTGGAATGGCTGGAATTCCATATATAAAAGGACATTTCTGCAGGAAGAACTGCAGTGGATGATTTGAAGATTTCTGTGTTTTATGCTATACTGAACGCAGGATAAACTTCTATTGGTATGGATGGAAAAGGTAAGGAGAGATCTCAATGAAAAAAGTGTTATTTGTAGATTGCTGTATTCGCAGAGAACATTCCCGTTCCAAAGAACTGGCAGATCATTTTATCGCGGAACTGCAGAAAACAGGAGAATATGAGGTGGAAACTCTGTGCCTGATGGATGAAAATCTATCCTATTTTTCTGAAGGCTTCTTCCTGCAGAGAGAACGACTGTTGGCAGAAGGAAACCTGGAACATCCCCGTTTCCGCTATGCCCATCAGTTTGCGGCGGCAGATAAGATCGTGATTGCAGCCCCTTTTTGGGATCTGAGTTTTCCTGCACTGCTGAAGGTTTATATTGAAAATCTTTGCGTGGACAGCATTACCTTCCATACGGATGAGCATGGGCTTCATGGCCTTTGCAAGGCAAATCATATGGTATATTTGACTGCAAGAGGGGCAATTTATACAGATTCTCCTCTGGAACAGGGTTCTTCATATCTGGAACAGATGGCAGGATTTTTCGGTATCGAAAAATATGACTGTGTTGCGGCAGAAGGTTTGGATATCGGGGTATGGCCTGTGGAAGAACTGATGGAAAAAGCAAAGGCGAAAGCAACAGAAGTAGCGAAAACATTTTGATGGAATTGAAAATCGGCGGTCTATCCGCCGTTTTTTGTTAGAAAGAGAAACTGATTTGGAAAGATAAATAGAAAAAAAGAAGGAGTGATGTTTCGTGCCGGAAATCAAATGTCCGAATTGCGGTGAAGTGTTTCAGGTAAATGAAACCGGATATGAAAAGATCGTTCGTCAGGTGCGGGATCAGGAGTTTACAAAAGAACTTGATCGTCGTGAAAAAGAATCGGAAGTAAAGCAGAAACAAGAACTTAAACTGCTTCGTTTACAGGATGAAAAAGAACATGCTGAAATGATTGCAAAAAAAGATGCGGAGATTTCGGCGAAAGATCAGTTGATCATTGAATTGCAGGCAAAATTAGATGCTGCTGAGTCGGTAAAAAAACTGGCTGTGTCTGAAGCGGTGGTAGCGAAAAATGATGAACTTGCTCAAAAAAATTCGGAAATTGCAAATTTGAAAGGGGAACTGAAAAATAAAGAAACAGAAAACCTTTTAAATGAAAAATCCATGAAAGAGCAGTATGAAGTCAAATTGAAGTTAAAAGATGAACAAATTGAATACTATAAGGATTTCAAAGCCCGTCAATCTACAAAAATGATTGGTGAAAGTCTGGAACAGCATTGCCTTGCACAGTTTAATTCTTTGCGCATGACGGCTTTTCCAAATGCTTATTTTGAAAAGGATAATGATGCCAGAACCGGCAGTAAAGGGGATTTTATCTTTCGAGAAAGCAGCGAAGACGGCACCGAATTCATTTCCATTATGTTTGAAATGAAAAATG
>NZ_JBGVHV010000112.1:0-12619 GCF_045122575.1 Anaerotignum sp.
CAGATACCACCTTCCAAATTATTAGAAGACTAAATCTAATTTTACTATACAAGGGTTGCCTGAAAAGGGCAACCCTTGTTTGCTACTCGGAGTATAAATCTGCTGTAAAGAAAAATCCCATTCTGAAAGCATATACAAACATTCTTTCCAATTCCAGATGGAGCATATCAGACCTGTCATTTTTGATTTTCTTATACAGGTTGATTTGGTCTTTTGACAGGGTTTCCAAGAGCTCCTTTTCTCTTTCCTGCACTCTTTCACTTAAATCTTGATAGCCAGAAAACTCATTATTTCCGAAGTTTTCAATGGGTATTAGAACCCCGTTATAATAATCTTCTAAGATACTCATAAAACCACCTGCCTTTTATTTGGGTCTCATCATAACTCTTCAGCAGATAGATATCAAGTCTCAGGACAAGAAAAGTTTTTGGGAGAAACTGATGCCAATCCACTTTTACAAAATGTTGTCATCAGGGGAAAAGAGGGGTATTTTTTTGAAAATGTATATTCAAAATCAAAAAATATAGACATCAGTTTGTCATCTGATTTTTCAAGGGAAAAGAGGGGGCAAAAATAAGATTTCTGCAATATGTATTATATATAGGAAGAAACTCTGTTATAACAGCATATATTTATGGTGATGACAAATTGGTTGAATGACATATTCTTGTCATCAGCCTTTTGTTGCAATTACGGGGTTTTGTTTAAGCATATAAGGCACTACATTCTGATTCCGTCATTCGCAGGTTCGAATCCTGCTACCCTAGCGCAAGAGAGTCTTTATAGACTCTCTTTTTTTGTATTTAAAAATAATTGACAGAAGATAGCCGGTATAGGAAAATGAAGAAAAGCCCATTTTTCAAGGAGGGATTCTGATGAAAGATTTTGATCTGGTTCTGAATAAAAAAGCGGCTAAACGTCGTGAAGATATTTCGGCTTTCCGAGTAGAAGAGGCGGCGAAAGCCCGCAGATTTCACAGCACATTTTCTGAATACAAAGAAACGCCGTTGGTTTCTCTGGAAAAACTGGCAGAGAAACTGGGTGTGAAAAGCATTTATCTGAAAGATGAAAGTTTTCGGTTTGGACTGAATGCGTTTAAGGTTCTGGGGGCGAGTTATGCTATTGCCAATGAAATTGCTGTTCGCATTGATCAGAATATGGAAACAATTTTTGCGGAAAAGATCCTTTCTGCAGAGACGAAGGAAAAGATCGGTGACATTACCTTTGTAACGGCTACGGACGGCAACCATGGCAGAGGTGTGGCATGGACGGCGCATCAGCTGGGGCAGAAATCTGTGGTTTATATGCCGAAGGGCAGCGCGCTGGAA
The DNA here is from genome assembly GCF_045122575.1 of Anaerotignum sp. Lineage (GTDB taxonomy): Bacteria > Bacillota > Clostridia > Lachnospirales > Anaerotignaceae > Anaerotignum_A. The sequence goes on from NZ_JBGVHV010000112.1 coordinate 1,329, forward strand.
CGTTTGGAAAATATCCGCAAAGAAGGCGCTGTAGCGGATATCATGGATATGAATTATGATGAGGCGGTGCGTCTGGCGCAGAAAAATGCAGAGGAAAAAGGATGGGTTGTAGTGCAGGATACGGCGTGGGAAGGATATGAAGACATTCCCAGATGGATCATGCAGGGGTATATGACTATGGGCCATGAGATCATGGAACAGATTTCGGAAAAGCCGACACATATTTTCCTGCAGGCAGGTGTAGGCAGCATGGCAGGGGCGATGACAGGCTTTTTCTCCAATCTGTATGCCGATGAGAAACCCATGATCGTTATTGTGGAGCCTGCAAAAGCAGATTGTTTGTACCAGACAGCAAAGGCGGATGATGATAAACTGCATATCGTGACAGGAGATATGGATACCATCATGGCAGGTCTTGCCTGCGGGGAGCCCTGTACCATTGGCTGGGACGTGCTGAAGGGCTATGCAGATGCCTTTATTCGCTGCCCCGAATATACGGCGGCAGACGGTATGCGTATCCTGGCGGCGCCTGCAAGGGGCGATAGAGCCGTTGTGGCAGGGGAAAGTGGTGCTGCTGCTTTTGGTGCCATGGCAAATCTCCTGCTGGATGCGGAACTGGAAGAATATAAAAAGATGCTGCAGCTGGATGAAAATTCCCGTATCCTGTGCATCAGTACCGAAGGTGATACAGATAAAGAAAATTATCAGAATGTGGTCTGGAGAGGGAAATATTCCAAATTTGATGTATGATTCGGAACAGCTTTTTTCATAGGCGAGATTCTGCAAAAAGAAAAAGAGACAGGTTTGTCTCTTTTTTTAGTGAAATTCATATTCCAGATAAAAGAAATCGGGGAATTCTTTTTCTGCCATTGCCTTCAGAGGTTCGGGAAAATTTGCAGGAAGAAGATTTTTAGTTCCAGCGCAGATACCGCCGATTTTTTCTGCCAGTTTCCGGCTGGGAATATTGTTTTTCTTTATTTTGCTGTAAAAATATTGATTGTGCAGCAGGTTTTTGGCTTCTTTCAGAAAGGGCGGCAGTATTTCGGTGGCAACGCCGCTTTTCTGATATGCCGGCAGCAGATCGATGCCCAATTCCGGGGTATCGGAAAATACCCACTGCAGCTGGCAGAAGCCGCAGAAAATCCCTGTATCCTTTTGCAGGATGGAACAGGTCAAATGGTCTTCGGAAAGCAGTTCGTCCCACGCGAGGACGGCCTCTGACAGGGCAGACGGAAGGGCAGCCTGTTCTGCAAGGGCAAGGGCGGCATACTGTTCTTTTTCCTCAGGCAGGATGCGGCGGAGGATGTAATGTTCTGTTGTAAGAAAGATGCCTTTGGCATCGAATAAATCTTGGAATCGCATAAAATTTTTCCTTTCTGGAAAACTGTTTTTTTCAGTATATCACTTTTTGGGACAGGTGGGGAAAGAATTACTTGACAGAAAGGATAAAAACGGCTATAGTGTTCAGAAATCATGGATAAAAGAGTTGGTTTTGGAGAAGATAGAATGGAGGAAAGCCATGCGGATCGGTTCTGGTTATGATGTACATAAACTGGTGGAGGGCAGAGACTGTATCATTGGGGGAGTGAATATCCCTTATGAGAAAGGCTTGCTGGGTCATTCCGATGCGGATGTGCTGCTCCACGCTATTTCGGATGCCCTGCTGGGGGCGGCGGCCATGGGGGATATCGGCAAACATTTCCCTGACACAGACCCGCAGTTCAAAGGGGCAGACAGCAGAAAATTATTGTCCCATGTTTTGCACTTGATTTCTGATAAGGGATACTGTATAATGAATATCGACGCAACGATCATTGCACAGAAACCGAAGATGTCTCCTCACATCGAGCAGATGCGGAAGAACATCGCGGAAACCCTTCAGATCGATGTGGATCAGGTCAATGTAAAGGCTACCACAGAGGAAGGGCTGGGCTTTACCGGCGCGGGATTGGGTATTGCTGCTTCTGCAGTGTGCCTGCTGGAAAAGAAATAAGACAAAGGTCATGATGGAAAAGAGTAATTTTTTATCCGCCTGACAGAGAATAACGGCCTTGGTGAAAGGTAGTGAGATTTGAACTTATACAGCGTATAGGTTTGACTGTCACGATCTTAAAAGACATGGGTGGGAGCCGTTTACAGGTATGGGGAAAATGAAGTGCGTTCCGGAACCGAATGGGCGAAATAACAGTAGTCTGTTCCGCTGACAGCGTTACAGTCATTGAGGTGAGACGGTATTTTTATAGTTGCCGTCTAAGTAAAGTGGAACCGCGGATATTATCCGTCTTTGCAATATTTTGTAAAGACGGATTTTTTTGTTATAAAGCGGAGAAAGGTTATTTTGAAGCGTATGATATGACAAGGCTACTTGCAGACATTGGCATCTCATAGGATTCAAATATGAGGTTGCGGAGCAACCATGTATAGTCCGAAGGACTGTAACCCGTAAGGGCATCGGAGTATGACTGCAAAGCAATCATGCGAATAACATTACTAAAAAGGAGGTGAGCCAAATGGCTTCCATGAAAAACATCAGAAATGGGGCGGTTGGCCGCCTGCATGAAAACTGCCGAAAAAATATCGTGTGTATGAAGCCCTCTGTTTGAAACAGCAGGGCGATGCAGAAAGGAAATCATCATACGATCGTTTGGAGGAATAGAAAATGCTGAAAGAATTTTGGAGAGAATCTGTTGAAGTTGTCAAAGAGAAAGACCCTGCTTTTAAAGGGGCGATCGAAGTTTTGCTGTATCCCAGTTTCTGGGCGGTGGTGAATCATCGCATTGCCCACAGCCTATACAAGAAAGGACTGTTGGTACCTGCAAGATTTGTCTCACAGCTGTCCCGATTCCTGACTGGTATCGAGATCCACCCCGGTGCGACTATTGGCAAGCGTTTCTTTATTGACCACGGTGCAGGCATCGTGATCGGTGAAACAGCGGAAATCGGTGATAACGTAATGCTGTTCCATGGGGTGACTCTGGGCGGTACTGGCAAACAGAAAGGCAAACGTCACCCGACGGTTGCAGATAATGTGATGATCGGTGCAGGCACCATCGTTCTGGGCCCTGTGACCATCGGTGAAAATACAAAGATCGGCGCAGGCTCAGTAGTGACACAGGATCTGCCCGCCAATGTAACAGCCGTAGGCTCTCCTGTTATGATCGTGCGTAAGGATGGGGTAAGAATCCCTCCCATTGCACCTGAAAAACTGACAGGCCACGCAAAGAGAAGAGCCATTTGAGACATTGAAGGCTTTGCCCTCAAACTCCTACAAACCTTTAAAAAGGTTTGATCCAAACTTTATTTGCAAAAACACATTCAGTTGCGAAGCAACTGTAGGCCGGAGGCGAAGCCGACCTTGTAAGTTTTTGCGGAAAAATATAAGAATTTTACAGTAAATTGAAAAGATATATGTTATAATATAACCTAGGTTATTATGTGCTGTGCGCATAAAAATGTATCTCTGATGCAAAACGAAGTTTTGCAAATGGGGGTACAGGGGAATCATTCCCCTGGCAGGGTGTGGGACAGCGTCCCACGAAAAAAGAAGAAAAGAAAGGATAGGTGTATTTTCCATGAAATTATATAACACAATGACAAGACAGAAGGAAGAATTCGTACCCATGGAGGAAGGCAAAGTAAAAATGTACGTTTGCGGCCCCACGGTATACGATTACATCCACATCGGTAACGCAAGACCTTACGTTGTATTTGATACAGTAAGACGTTACATGGAATATAAAGGCTATGAAGTAACTTATGTTCAGAACTTCACAGACGTAGATGATAAGATCATCAACAGAGCAAACAAAGAAGGCGTAACAATGTCCGATATCTCCAACAAGTACATTGAAGAAGCTTTCCGCGATGCTGACGGCCTGAATGTAAAAAGAGCAACGGTTCACCCTCGTGTAACAGAAGAAATGGACGGCATCATTGCAATGGTACAGACTCTGATCGACAAAGGTTTTGCTTACGAAGATAAAGGTACCGTTTACTTTGATACAAAAGCATTCCCCGAATACGGCAAACTGTCCAGAAAAAATCTGGATGAACTGATCGCAGGTGCTTCCGAACGTGTTTCTCTGGATGATGCGAAGAAAAACTCTACAGACTTCGTTCTGTGGAAACCTAAAAAAGAAGGCGAACCCAGCTGGACATCCCCTTGGGGCGAAGGCAGACCCGGCTGGCACATTGAATGCTCCGTTATGTCCAAACATCATCTGGGCGACACATTCGACATCCATGCTGGCGGCGAAGACCTGATCTTCCCTCACCATGAAAACGAAATCGCACAGTCCGAAGCGGCAAACGGCTGCACATTCGCAAGATACTGGCTGCACAATGGTTTCATCACTGTGGATAACGAAAAAATGTCCAAATCTCTGGGCAACTTCTTCACAGTAAGAGACATTGCAAAACATTTCCCTTATGAAGTAATTCGTTTCTTCATTCTGAATGGTCACTACAGAAGCCCCATCAACTTCTCTGATGAACTGATGAAAGCTTGCCAGAATGGTCTGGAAAGAATCAAAAATGCAAGAAAAGAACTGGCTTTCTACATCAAAAATGTGGCAGATACAAAAATGACAGAAGCGGAAGCTGCAAAAGAAGCAGAACTGAATGGCTACAAAGATCAGTTCGAAGCAGCTATGGATGATGACTTCAACACAGCTGACGCTGTTTCCGCAATCTATGAACTGGTTCGTTTCTCCAACACAGAAATCAAAGCAGGCGCTTCCAAAGAATTTGCAGAAAAAATTCAGGATATGCTGGATCACCTGTGCGGCGTTCTGGGTGTAGCAGAAATCGTGGAAGAAGAAGTGGCTGACGAAGATGTAGCGAAGATCGAAGCACTGATCGCAGAAAGAGCAGAAGCGAAAAAAGCAAAAGACTTTGCCAGAGCTGACGCGATCAGAGATGAACTGGCTGCTATGGGTATCACAATCAAAGATACTCGTCAGGGCGTTCAGTGGTTCAGAGGCTAATTTGTTATGAATCTGAATGAACTTGATTTGGTATTAGGCGGGCAGGGGGTAGTAGACCCCAGGGAATATTCCTCCCTCGCTCTTGCACATATCGGCGATGCAGTGTTTGAAGTGATGGTAAGGCTGACGGTTCTGACGGACGGCAATGCCCCTGTGAATAAACTGCATAAAAAGGCAAGGGACATTGTTAATGCGAAGGCACAGGCAGAAATGTACTATCGCATCAAGGATGTGCTGACAGAGGAAGAAGAAGGCGTGTTCCGCAGAGGCAGAAATGCAAAATCCTTCACTGTTCCCAAAAATGCCGATCTGATGGATTATCGCCATGCAACAGGGCTGGAAGCATTGTTCGGCTACCTTTATCTGAAAGGGGAAAAGGGAAGAACCGTGGAACTGTTCAGACTGGGTATGGCAGAAAAAATGAATAAGTAAACACAAAGCCGAGGGGCAAAAATGCCTTTCGGCTTGTGCTGTGTTTTTAAGCGTGTGTGAAAATAAGCTAGGAGGGTCTCTTTTGGAAAAAGAAAGAAGACGGGAAAGAGAATTTAATGAAAACCAGCTGGAAGGCAGAAATGCTGTTCTGGAAGTGCTGAGAAGCGGCAGAGATATTGAAAAAGTTTTTGTACAGAAGGGTAACGTAGAAGGTACGATCAAAAGAATCGTTGCACAGGCGGCGGAAAAAGGCGTTGTCATTCAGGAAACAAGCAGACAGAAACTGGATGAAATGAGCCAGACAAAGAACCATCAGGGTGTCATTGCGCTGGTTTCTGCCCATGATTATGTAGAAGTGGAAGATATTCTGAATCTGGCAAGAGCCAAGGACGAAGATCCTTTCATCATTCTGCTGGATGGCATCACTGACCCCCATAACCTTGGCGCAATTTTGAGAACTGCAGAATGTGCAGGTGCTCACGGTGTTATCATTCCCAAACGCCGTTCTGTTGGGCTGAATGCAACAGTAGGCAAAACATCCGCAGGTGCGATTGAATATATGCCCGTAGCGAGAGTGACAAACATTGTGAAAACAATGGAAATGCTGAAAAAAGAAGGTCTGTGGTTTGCCTGTGCGGATATGGGCGAAAATGACCATTTCGATACAAACATGAAAGGACCCATCGGTCTGGTGATCGGCAGTGAAGGCGAAGGCGTAAGCCGTCTGGTGAAGGAAAAGTGCGATTTTACAGCTTCCATCCCCATGTATGGTAAAATTTCTTCCCTGAACGCTTCCGTAGCGGCAGCGCTCCTGATGTACGAAGTGGTACGCCAGAGAAACTACAGCAAGTAAACCTTGGGACGCTGTCCCAAACCCTGCCAAGGGAGTCACTCCCTTGGAACCCCGTTGTGGCAAAGCCGCTAACTAAGGGGCAAAGTCTCAAATGGATGCCGCAACAGCATGTATATGCTGTTGCAAAATCAGGTCCAGGGCATGATGCCCTGGTGGGGGTATTGGGGGCAAAGCCCACAAGGTCTTAGAAAGGAGGGACGGCATTGGCGAAGGAGTTTTTGCTGGTGGATGGCTATAATATCATCCACGCTTGGAACGAACTGAAAGAACTGGCAGAGGACGTTAGCCTGGAAAGCGCGAGACAAAGGCTGATGGACGTCCTTTCCAATTATAAAGGTACGAATAAAGCCACCATTATTCTGGTGTTCGACGGTTATCTGGTAAAGGGGAATATCGGTACCGTATACGAATACAATAATATATATGTGGTCTATACCAAAGAAGCGGAGACCGCCGATCATTACATTGAGCGTGTCGTAACTTCGCTGCCCAAACATTATAAAGTGCGGGTAGCAACAGGGGACGGTCTGGAACAGCTGATCATTTACGGTCAGGGAGCGATCCGTATGACCGCAAGGGAGCTTTGGAATGAAGTGCAGGCTGTGGAAGCAGAACTGCGTGAAAAATTTATCGAAAACAGACCGCCGAAAAATAATATTCTGGCGGATCATCTGGATGAAGAGGCGCTGGCATGGTTTGAAGCCCTGCGCAGACAGAAATAAGCAACGGAGAAATAGCAGAATGACAAAAGAACAGATCTATAAAAGTGCAAAAGACGAAGAACTGGTGCTGATGGCACAGAATGGCGATGATACCGCGCAGGAATATCTGCTGGATAAGTATAAATCTCTGGTGCGCGCCAAATCCAGAGCCTATTTCCTGATCGGCGCCGACAGCGAAGATATTATTCAGGAAGGCATGATCGGTCTGTATAAAGCGGTACGTGATTATAACGAAGAAAGGAATGCATCCTTCCGCAGTTTTGCGGAACTGTGTGTCAATCGTCAGATGATCACAGCCATCAAGGCGGCAACCAGACAGAAACACCAGCCGCTGAATTCCTATGTGTCTTTGAACAAGCCCGTCTATGAGGAGGAATCCGAACAGACATATCTGGATTTTCTGCAGTCCAGCAGCAGTTCTCTGCTGAATCCGGAAGCGCTGCTGATCGGTCAGGAAAACAAAAGTTTTTTGGAGGATCAGATGGTGAAAAACCTGAGCAGTTTTGAAACAAGGGTTCTGGTTCTGTATTTACAGGGCAGAAGTTATTTCGAAATTTCTCGGGTACTGGATAAACCGGAAAAATCTATTGATAATGCTCTGCAGCGGGTCAAGAAGAAATTAGAGAAATTTCTCGAAGAAAAAAATCTTGACGGCGCGAAAGGAGTATGATAACATATATAGGCTGATAAATTTTCAGTCTGTGCTGCTATGGCTCAGTCGGTAGAGCGTTACCTTGGTAAGGTAGAGGTCACGGGTTCGAGTCCCGTTAGCAGCTTGTGAAAAGCCCCGAATGTTCGGGGCTTTTTTCTTTTTCTGTTGCACATGCAGGCAGAGGCGGAGCGGATGGATAGTGGAAATGGGTTTTGTATCTATAAAAATACACGAAAGGGAATCTGTTTTTCGTAGAAGATTATCTGTTTTCCACAGAAATAATTTTTTCGCCCAAATCTGTTTACTTTCGCGCCTCGGTGTGCTAACATGATAAAAACCGAACAAAACAGATATATAAAAATAAAAATGAAAGAGGTTGCAAATCATGAAACAGAATCATACTTTTGCAAATGAATATTTTTATTTTTACCGTGTTTTCCAAGATTCAAAGTGAGTTTTACTGTTAAGAAAAGACGGTTTGTTTTCGTGTTTTTCTTAGAGAAGGCATAGGAGCTTCGCAGTGAAATTCGCTGCGAAGCTTTTTTATTTCCATCTGAGGCCCGACACAAAAAAGTAAAGAATCAAGACATTTTTATAAGTGTACAAAAGAAGAGAAGTTAAGGAAGAAAAACAGAAAGAAGAGACAGATTTACAAGGAGGAAATCATTATGGTAGTTGTACTGAAACCCAACACAAAGGAAGAACAGATTGAAAACCTGAAAGCATGGCTGAAAAGCCTTGGTATTGCGACACACATTTCTCAGGGCGTAAGCCACACCATCGTTGGTCTGATCGGTGATACATCCGCGGTAGATGTGGATCTGATCCGTGCGCTGGATATCGTTGAAAACGTACAGCGGATTCAGGAACCTTTCAAAAATGCAAACAGAAAATTCCATAACGCGGATCTGGTTGTAGATGTTGCAGGCAAAAAAATCGGTGGCGGCAATTTCCAGATCATTGCGGGTCCCTGCTCTGTAGAAAGCGAAGAACAGGTTTGTGAAATTGCGAAGAGAGTAAAAGAAGCCGGTGCAGGTTTGCTGCGTGGCGGTGCATTCAAACCCAGAACTTCCCCCTATGCATTCCAGGGTCTGAAAGGGGATGGCCTGAGACTGCTGATGGAAGCAAAAGAACAGACAGGTCTGCCTATCGTTTCCGAACTGATGAACGCAGAACATATCCCTATGTTTGAAGAAGCGGTTGACCTGATCCAGGTTGGTGCAAGAAACATGCAGAACTTCGAACTGCTGAAAGAACTGGGTAAAATCAAGAAACCCATCCTGCTGAAAAGAGGTCTGGCAAATACGATCGATGAAATGCTGATGAGTGCGGAATACATCATGGCAGGCGGTAACGAAAACGTAATCCTGTGCGAAAGAGGGATCCGTACATTTGAAACAAGAACAAGAAATACACTGGATCTGTCTGCGATCCCCGTTCTGAAGAAACTGACACATCTACCTATCATTATCGACCCCAGCCATGCAATGGGCTATGCACATCTGGTAAAACCCATGGCAATGGCAGCAACAGTTGCCGGTGCGGATGGTCTGATGATCGAAGTACACAACAACCCTGCAAAGGCGCTGTGTGACGGCCCTCAGTCTCTGACACCCAATCAGTTTGACGAAGTGGCAGATCTGGTATTCAAGCTGCGCCCTCTGGCATGCAAATACAATGATTGATACTCTTTTTTGAGAGAAGAGGTGACAGATATGAAAGTTGGCGTAGTAGGTCTGGGGCTGATCGGCGGCTCCATGGCAAAAGCGGTAAAGAAGAAAACAGACCATGAAGTAATCGGGTGGGATGCATCTGAAACTATCCGTTACAGTGCCCTTCTGATGGAGGCGGTTCATGGCTTTATGGATAACGGCAACCCCAAGGACTGTGATATCGTGATCATCGGGCTGTATCCCCAGCTGACGGTGGATTATATCAAGGAACATGCAAAGGATTTCAAAAAAGGTGCTGTGGTGGTAGACGTTGCCGGCGTAAAAAGACTGGTCTGCAGACAGGTGCAGGAAGTGGCTGCAGAAAACGGCTTCAGTTTTGTAGGGGCGCATCCTATGGCTGGGGTAGAACGTTCCGGCTTCACATATTCCACAGCGGATATGTTCAATGGTGCCACACTGATCGTAACACCCTACACAGGTACAGATATTGGCATGATGAATGCCCTGAGTATGTTTTTCAAAAAGCTGGGCTTTGCCAGACTGCAGGTAGCAACGGATGCAGAGCATGATCAGATGATCGCTTATACATCTCAGCTGGCTCACGTGGTTTCCAGCGCTTACATCAAGAGCGAACTCTCTCCCAATTTCAAGGGGTTTTCTGCAGGCAGCTTCCACGATATGACCCGTGTTGCAAAGCTGAATGAAAACATGTGGACAGAACTGTTTCTGGCTAATGGGGACTATCTGGCAGATGAGGTGGATGCCCTTTGTGAACGTATGCAGGCATACAGCCGTGCGATCCGTGCCAAAGATGCGGAAGAACTGAGAAGACTGCTGAAAGACGGGAAAGAACGCCGTCTGGCAGTAGATGAGATCAAAGAATTTGACTAAGGTCGTGAAACTATGGAAAACAGCAGAAAAGTTGTGGTGAAGGCCTCTACGGAATATGCCATTCTCATTGCCAGAGGGATTCTGGAAAATCTGGGCGAAGAAGTGAAAAAACGCATTCAGCCCTGCAAGGCGGCAGTCATCACAGACACAACAGTAGAAAAATTATACGCGGCACAGGTGGAAAAATCTCTGAAGGCGGCAGGCTTTACCACCTGCCGTTTTGCATATCCTGCCGGGGAAAGCTCCAAACATATCGGCACGCTGAGCGATATGCTGGAATTTCTGGCGGAAGAAGAAGTGACCAGACAGGATATTATCGTTGCCCTTGGGGGCGGTGTCTGCGGGGACATGGCAGGTTTCGCAGCGGCGGTTTACCAGAGAGGGATCCGCTTTGTGCAGGTGCCTACCACATTCCTTGCGGCGGTGGATTCTTCCGTTGGCGGCAAAACAGCCATTGATCTCAAGGCAGGGAAAAATATGGCAGGAGCCTTTTATCAGCCCCATCTGGTGCTGTGTGATGTGGATACACTGGATACACTGCCCGAAGAGGTCTTTGCCGATGGTATTGCGGAAACATTGAAATACGGTGTCATCGGAGATGCGGATTTATTTGAAAAAACAGCCGGCGGGGATTTCAGAAACGATTTGGAAGAAATCATTGAGACCTGTGTCAAAATGAAACGAGATATCGTTATGGAGGATGAATTTGATAACGGGATGCGCCAGCTGCTGAATCTGGGTCATACGCTGGGGCACGCCATTGAAAAAAGAAGCGGCTTCACTATTACCCATGGACATGCCGTTGCCATCGGTATGCATCTGATCGCCAAGGCGGCGGAAGAAAAAGGGCTGGCGGAAGCAGGGCTTTCTGAAAAAATCAGAATGGCTCTGGAAAATAATGATTTGCCCGTATCTATTGATTATTCTGCAGAAGAAATTACAGAGGGCGTGCTGAAAGATAAAAAACGCAGAGGCGGCGAGATCAGTTTTGTGTTTCCCACAAAAATCGGCCACTGCGAGATCGTAAAAATCCCCGTTGCAGAGGTAACAGAATTGGTAAGAAAAGCATTGAAATAATGCGTG
>NZ_JBGVHV010000113.1:0-11399 GCF_045122575.1 Anaerotignum sp.
CGGGAGAAACAGTGAACAAAGGGACGAAGATTTTGCTATATTTCAGGTAGAAATTGGTTGTATTTTTCGGGAAAAGATGGGGAAAAACCTTGGGTTTATCAGATGTTTGTGGTATAATTTAATGTGGTTTATTATGGGACAGTATTTCCCGAAGCCAGAAAAGAAAGGAGGCTGTAAAAGTGAAACTGAAACAGCTTTTGGAAGGTATTTCTTATAACGTACAGCAGGGGACTGCAGAACTGGAAATTACAGAAATCCAGTATGATTCCCGCAAGGTAGAGAAAGACAGCCTGTTTGTCTGCATTACAGGATTTCAGACAGACGGACACAAATATATCCCTATGGCGGTGGAAAAGGGCGCAGCGGCACTGCTGTGTGAACACGAAGTGGAACATGTGCCCGAAAACGTGACAGTCATCGTAACAGAAAATAACCGTAAGGCATTGGCGGTAGTATCTGCTAATTTTTACGATCATCCATCCAGAGAGATGCATGCCATCGGTGTGACCGGCACAAACGGCAAAACATCCACCACATACCTGATGAAATCCATTCTGGACAGAGTGGGCGGCAAAGTAGGTATCGTGGGTACCATCGAAAACAGAATCGGTGACAAGATTTTGAAGACAGAAAGAACCACACCCGAATCCAAGGAACTGCAGGCGCTGTTCCGCCAGATGAAGGAAGAAGATGTGACAGATGTGGTGATGGAGGTTTCCTCTCACTCTCTGGATCTGCACAGGGTAGACGGCATTGCTTTTGATGTGGCTATCTTTACAAACCTGACACAGGACCATCTGGATTACCATATTACCATGGAAAATTATAAGGCGGCAAAAGGGATGCTCTTTGAAAGAGCGGCGAAAAGCGTTATCAATATGGACGATGCTGCCGGTGCATATATGAAAGAAAAGAGTGTTGGCGAAGTGCTGACCATCGGCGTGGATACACAGGCAGACCTGATGGCGGAAAATATTGACATTACTGCAGAAGGCACTGCTTTTGATATGGTCTGGAAAGGTCAGAAATATCCCGTAAAACTGGCAACCCCCGGCAGATTCAGCGTATACAATGCGCTGGGTGCGGCAGGGGCATGCCTGCAGCTGGGGATTGGCGTGGAAGACGTTGTGGCAGGTCTGACAGAAAACCCCGGCGTTTCCGGCAGATTCCAGACCGTACGCAGCAAGAAAGGCTGTCAGGCGGTGGTGGACTATGCGCATACGCCCGATGGTCTGGAAAACGTGCTGAATACAGCCAATGAATTTGTAAAAGGCAAACTGATCGCCGTATTTGGCTGCGGCGGTGACAGAGACAGAACAAAACGCCCCATCATGGGTGAGATCGGTGGTAAACTGGCAGGTTACTGCATCATTACCTCTGATAATCCCAGAACGGAAGACCCCGTTGCCATTCTGGCTGATGTGGAAGAAGGCGTAAAGAAAACAGACTGCCCTTACGAAAAAATCGTGGACAGAAGAGAAGCCATCAACAGAGCCGTGCAGATGGCAGGCGAAGGGGATGTGATCCTGATCGCAGGCAAAGGGCATGAGACTTATCAGATTTTTGCGAACGAAACCATTCACTTCGATGATATGGAAGAAGTACGCAAAGCATTTGGGGAGGATCTGGCATGAAAAAAATTACAGTAAGAGAAATTATCAAGGCAACAGGCGCGCAGATGATCGCTCTGGGCGATATGGATGCGGCGCTGAATAAAGAAATCTGGCATGTAACACAGGATTCCAGAGAAACAAAGGAAGGCAGCCTGTTTGTTGCCCGTATCGGCGAAGTGAGAGATGGTCACGATTTCCTGCCTCAGTGCTTCGAAAACGGCGTGACAGCATGCCTGAGCCAGAAGGTGGTTGCACCTGCAAATGGTGCTATCGTTCTGCTGGTGCCTGATACAGGCAAGGCACTGCTGGATCTGACAGCATACTACAGAGATCTGTTTGATATTCCCTATGTTGGCATCACAGGCAGCGTAGGAAAAACAACTACAAAAGACATGATCGCCTCTGTGCTTTCTCAGAAATACAATACGCTGTGGACAGATGGTAACTACAACAACGAAGTTGGCGTGCCTCTGACTATGTTCCGTATTGAAGATCATCATGAAGCGGCGGTTATCGAAATGGGCATGAACCATTTTGGGGAACTGGACAGAATTGCAACAGCAGTTCGTCCTCACATCGGTGTCATTTCCAATGTTGGCGTGGCACATATCGGTTTTCTGGGCAGCAGAGAAGGCATCCTGAAAGCGAAATGTGAAATGCTGGATCATCTGGAACAGGATGGCGTTGCGATCCTGAATGCAGACAATGATATGCTGCAGACACTGGAAGGCAAGCTGCCTCACCCTATCAAATGGTTTGGTGTGGAAAATAAAAAGGATTTTTATGCAGATGAGATTGAAGTCGTTGGTCTGGAACAGACAAAATGCACCCTGCATACACCCATCGGCTCTGTTTCTGTCATCATTCCTGTTCCCGGGGAACATATGGTGCTGAATGCCCTTTCTGCAGCGGCAGTTGGTGTGGAACTGGGCCTGACACTGGAACAGATCAAGGCTGGTATCGACAATTTTGTACCTACAAAGAAAAGAATGACACTGATGAAGGATGTCAACGGTCTGACGATCCTGAACGATTCTTATAACGCAAACCCCGTTTCCATGAAATCCGCTCTGGATGTACTTTCTAATGCAGAGGGCAGAAAGGTGGCTGTTCTGGGGACAATGGGTGAACTGGAGGACTATGCCCCTGCCATGCATAAGGAAGTAGGCGCATACGCAGCGGAAAAAGGCACAGATGTGCTGATCTGTATCGGTAAATGGAACGACTGCATGGAAGCAGGCGCAAAAGAAGGCGGTATGACAGAAGTATACCGCTATGAAACACAGGAAGAGTTCTGGGAAAAAGGTCTGTCCCTGATCAAAGAAGGCGACAATGTGCTGGTAAAGGCATCCCTGTCTACAGGATTATCCAGAACAGTAGATAAATTGCAAGGAGTGAACTAAAGTGGGTTCTTTGGAACAGGCAGTCTATGCCATTATCATATCTTTCGTGATTGGCGTTATTTTGTGTCCAATCGTGATCCCTATGCTGAGAAAACTGAAATTCGGTCAGAATGTCCGTGATGACGGCCCTGAAACCCATCTGGCAAAGCAGGGGACTCCCACCATGGGCGGCGTTGCTTTTCTGGTGGCATTCGTTGTCACAAGCTTCTTTTTCCTGAAAGGGAATACAGACGGTGCGGCGATTATGCTGATGACACTGTGCTATGGTCTGATCGGTTTTCTGGATGACTATATCAAAGTTGTAAAAAAACGTTCTCTGGGTCTGAGAGCGTATCAGAAACTGCTGCTGCAGCTGATCGTAACAGGTCTGTTCTGTGCGTATGTTCTGAAAAGCGGCATTGGCACAGAAATTTATGTGCCTTTTACAAACGGTTTCATGCTGGATCCGGGCATTCTGTTTGTACCTTTCCTGTTTGTGGCAGTTCTGGGTACTGTAAACGGCGTAAACCTGACAGATGGTCTGGATGGTCTGGCTGGCGGTGTAACACTGCTGGTGGCGTCTTTCTTCATGATCGTTGCATGGGCAGCAGGCAGCACCATTTCTCCTATCTGCGGTGCTATCGTAGGCGGCCTTCTGGCATTCCTGATCTTTAACTCTTACCCTGCGAAGGTATTCATGGGTGACACAGGCTCTCTGGCGCTGGGCGGCTTTGTGGCGGCGACAGCATTCATCCTGAAAATGCCTATTTTCATTGTCATCGTAGGTTTTATCTATCTGTGGGAATCCATCACAGTTATGCTGCAGGTAGGCTGGTTCAAGCTGACAAAGAAAAAATACGGCGAAGGCAGACGTCTGTTTAAGATGGCGCCTTTCCATCATCATCTGGAAAAATGCGGCTGGAGAGAAACAAAGGTCGTGACACTGTTCTATGTGGCAACAGCACTGCTGTGCCTGATCGGCTTTTTGGGCTGTAAATATATGTTCCTGTAATGGAATTCGGAAAGAAGGAATAACAAGTGGAATACAATGGTAAAAAAGCACTGGTCTGCGGTATGGCCAGAAGCGGTATTGCTGCAGCAAAACTGCTGAAAAGACTGGGTGCGGAAGTAACACTGCAGGATATGAAAAAAAGAGAAGATATCGCTGCAGACGTGCTGAATCTGGAAAATGAGGGTATCGTGCTTTACACAGGCGCAAACCCTGACGATATCGCCTGCGCACAGGACGTCATCGTTCTGAGCCCCGGCATCCCCTGTGACCTGCCCTTTATCACAGCGGCAGAAGAGGCAGGCGTATCTGTGATCAGTGAGGTGGAGCTGGCTTATACACTGACCAAATGCCCCATCACTGCCATCACAGGCACAAACGGCAAAACAACAACGACTACACTGACCGGGGAGATCATGAAGGCCGTTTATGGCAATACTGCTGTGGTTGGGAATATTGGTATCCCTTACAGCGAAGAAGTGGAACGCCTGACAGAAAAAGACTGGGTAGTTGCAGAGATCAGCAGCTTCCAGATGGAAAAGGCGCAGGAATTCCACCCTCATATTTCTGCGGTATTGAATATCACACCTGACCATCTGAACAGACATAAAACCATGGAAGTTTACATTGCCATGAAGGAAAAAGTCTTTGCAAAACAGACAGCAGAGGATTTCTGCATCCTGAACCATGGCGACGAAGCCTGCAGAAAGATGGCGGACAAAACAGCGGCGAAGGTATTTTTCTTCAGCTCTTCCGAAAAACTGGAAGAAGGCATCTATCTGGATGAGGAAAATATCGAAGTACGCTGGAATGATATCAACGAAACACTGATCAATGTAAATGATCTGCAGATCCTGGGCGTACACAACCACGAAAACGTCATGGCAGCGGCGGCAGCAGCTATCTGTGCCAATATCCCTCTGGACACCATCAGAGGCGTTCTGAAGGCTTTTGCGGGGGTAGAACACCGTATCGAATATGTTGCCACAGTAGACGGCGTAGACTATTACAACGACTCTAAGGGCACAAACGTAGATGCTTCCATCAGAGCGGTACTGGCGATGAAAAAGCCTATCGTGCTGATCGGCGGCGGCTATGACAAAGGCGGTTCCTTTGACGAATGGACAAAACTGTTCCCTGGCAGAGTGAAACATCTGGTGCTGATCGGCGTGACTGCACCACAGGTGCGCGCATCTGCGGAAAAATTCGGCTTCACAGCAATTTCTGATTGTGAAACATTCAAAGAAGCCGTAGATCTGTGCAGAGAAAAGGCGGAAGACGGCGACTGCGTTCTGCTTTCTCCTGCATGTGCAAGCTGGGGTATGTTCGATAACTATGAACAGCGCGGCGATCTGTTCAAGGAACAGGTAAGAGGTTATCTGAAATAAAATTCTTTATGAGGTGGCAATATGGGGAAGAAACCTGGCAGACCGAAAAAGAAAACCGCAAAGCGGAAGTATATCAAACCCGGTGGATATGATTTTACCGTTCTGTTCATTGTGCTGACACTGGTATTGTTTGGGGTCGTTATGATTTTCAGCTCCAGTTATTACTACACCATGACCAGTGCGAAATATGAGTATGACATGTTCCACTTTCTGAAAAAGCAGAGTATCTGGGCTGTTTTGGGTATTATTGCCATGCTGACGGCAATGAATGTACCCTATCATATTTATAAAAGATTTGCGTTTCCCGCATATATGCTGTCCAACCTGTTCTTGTTGATGCTGCCTTTTGTCGGCATTGAAGCGGGTGGTCAGAAGCGTTGGCTGGGGGTAGGTTCTTTGCAGTTCCAGCCTTCGGAATTTACAAAGGTAGCCGTGATCTGGTTCCTGTCTGTTTACGTGATAGAGCATAGAAAGGAACTGGGGAATATCAAGGGCTTTGCGAAAGCCTGCGGTGTTTTGCTGATACCGGTTGTGCTGATCGCAGTTTCAAACTTTTCTTCGGCTCTTCTGGTAGGGCTGATGGGGGCGACGATCCTGTTTATTGCCAGCCCTCGTGTCTGGTATTTCGGTGCGGCCATTGCGGCAGCAGTTCCCTTGGGGGCCATTGCGATCCTGCTGCCTCAGTTCCGATACAGACTGGGACGCATCACCACATGGCTTGACCCTTGGGCAGACCCCACAGGTACCGGTTTCCAGACGATCCAGTCTCTGTATGCAGTGGCATCGGGCGGTCTGTTTGGCCTGGGTCTGGGTCAGAGCAGACAGAAGACATTTATTCCCGAAGCCTATAATGACATCATCTTTGCGATCATCTGTGAAGAACTGGGGCTGGTCGGTGCGGCGCTGGTCATCATGCTGTTTGCTGTTCTGATCTGGCGCGGAGTCAAAATCGCCATGAATGCAAAGGATCAGTTCGGTATGCTGGTGGCAACGGGCATTACAGCGGTCATTGCATTCCAGTCTATCATCAATATCGGCGTAGTAACCAATACCATTCCCAATACGGGGCAGCCTTTGCCTTTTGTCAGCTACGGTGGCACATCTCTGCTGTTTTTGATGGGTATGGTGGGTATCCTGCTGAATATTTCCCGCTATCCCAAGGATGGGGAATAGTACATAAGCAATTTCAGGGACTTTCGAAAAGTGATTTCGGAAGTCCTTTTGTATGTATACATGAACAATTGCACAATTTAGACTTGACAAAACTGGCAAAACTGAATAAAATCTGATGATATAGGAAATGAATAAACACTGTGAAAGACAGAGAAAAAGAGGAGTACACATCCGGAATTCTCAGAGAGAAGGGCTCTGTGGCTGAAAGGCCCTTTGATAGGAAAGATGTGGAAGGTAGCTTTGGAGTCGTTTTGCTGAAGGGTGTCCTGTCAGGGGCTTGTGTAGGCGAAAACGGGAGGTCCCGTTACAGACCGTAAGAGAGTCCGTCCGTTTTCGGGCGGGAACAAAGGTGGTACCGCGAGCTTTCGTCCTTTTATTGGGACGAGGGCTTTTATTTTTTTATGGCGTTTCACGGTGGATTTAAATGAAAGCAATAGACATTCTAAAGAAAAAACACAAGCAGGAGGAAAGTAATCATGAGAGAGTTGGCAAAGAATTTTGACCCCTCTGTTGTAGAGGAAAGACTTTACAACACATGGATGGAAAAGAAATATTTCCATACAGAAGTAGACAAATCCAAAGAACCTTTTTGTATCGTAATGCCCCCCCCGAACATCACAGGTCAGCTGCACATGGGCCATGCTCTGGATAATACTATGCAGGATATTCTGATCAGATGGAAGAGAATGGCAGGCTATAATGCCCTGTGGGTGCCCGGTATCGATCATGCGTCTATTTCTACAGAACTGAAGGTTGTTCAGAAAATGGCTTCCGAAGGCCTGACAAAAGACGACGTAGGCCGTGAAGGCTTCCTGGAAAGAGCATGGGCATGGAAAGAAGAATACGGCGGCATTATCCTGAATCAGCTGCGCAAATTGGGTTGTTCCTGTGACTGGGATCGTGTTCGTTTCACAATGGACGAAGGCTGCTCCGATGCTGTTCTGGAAACATTCGTAAGATTGTATGAAAAAGGTTATATCTACCGTGGTGAAAAGATCATCAACTGGTGCCCTGAATGCCAGACAACGATCTCTGACGCGGAAGTAGAACATAACGATATGGCCGGTCACTTCTACCACATCAATTACCCCATCGTTGGTTCCGATGAAAAACTGAGACTGGCAACAACAAGACCTGAAACAATGCTGGGCGATACAGCAGTAGCAGTTCATCCCGAAGATGAAAGATATCAGCACCTGATCGGCAAAACATGTATCGTTCCCGTACTGAATAAAGAAGTTCCCATCGTTGCAGATGATTATGTAGACAGAGAATTTGGTACAGGTGTTGTAAAAATCACACCTGCACATGACCCTAACGACTTCGAAGTTGGTCTGAGACATGATCTGCCTCGTATCTGCGTAATGAACGATGACGGTACTATGAATGAACTGGCTGGCAGATTCTGCGGCATGGACAGAATGGAAGCAAGAAAAGCCATTGTAGAACAGCTGAAAGAAGAAGGCCATCTGGTTGAAATCGAAGATATCACACACGCAGTTGGCTGCCACGAAAGATGTCACGCTCCCATCGAACCCATGATCAAACTGCAGTGGTTCGTAAAAATGGAAGAACTGGCAAAACCTGCCATCAAAGTATACCAGGATCAGGAACTGAGATTCGTTCCCGACCGTTTCGGTAAGATCTATATGCATTGGCTGGACAACATCCGTGACTGGTGTATTTCCCGTCAGTTGTGGTGGGGTCACAGAATCCCTGCATACTACTGTGCAGACTGCGGCCATATCACAGTAGCAAAAGCACACCCCGGCAAATGTGAAAAATGTGGTTCTGCAAACATCAGACAGGACGAAGATACACTGGATACATGGTTCTCCTCTGCGCTGTGGCCTTTCTCCACACTGGGCTGGCCCGAAAACACAGAAGAACTGAAACACTTCTACCCTACAAGCGTACTGGTAACAGGTTACGATATCATCTTCTTCTGGGTAATCAGAATGGTATTCTCCGGTATGGAACAGATCGGTGAAAGACCCTTCGACGATGTTCTGATCCATGGTCTGATCCGTGACGATCAGGGTCGTAAGTTCTCTAAATCTCTGGGCAACGGTATCGATCCTCTGGAAGTTATCAAAAACTACGGTGCTGACCCTCTGCGTCTGATGCTGATCACAGGTAACGCACCCGGTAACGATATGCGCTTCTACTGGGAAAGACTGGATAACTGCAGAAACTTCTGCAACAAGCTGTGGAATGCTTCCCGTTTCGTAATGATGAATATGGAAGATGCAGAAGAACCTAAATTCCTGATGCTGACATCTGCGGATAAATGGATTCTGTCCAAAGTGAACACGCTGGCGAAAGAAGTGCAGGAAAACCTGTCCAAATACGATCTGGGTCTGGCTGCACAGAAAGTTTACGACTTCATTTGGGATGAATACTGCGACTGGTACATCGAAATGGTGAAACCTCGTCTGTATAACAAAGAAGACAGCACAAGAGCAGCGGCGCTGTGGACACTGAAACAGGTTCTGATCAATGCGCTGAAACTGATGCATCCTTTCATGCCTTTCATCACAGAAGAACTGTTTACAGCAATTCAGGACAAAGAAGAAAGCATCATGGTTTCTCAGTGGCCTGTTTACAGAGAAGAATGGAACTACAAAGAAAATGAAGCAGAAATCGATGCCATCAAGGAAGCAGTTAGAAACATCCGTAACATCCGTGCGGAAATGAACGTTGCACCTTCTAAGAAAGTACACGTTTACGTTGTTTCCGAAAGCGATGAAGTACGTCACATCTTTGAACATTCCAAAGTATTCTTCAAAACACTGGGTCATGCCAGCGAAGTGACAGTACAGACAGACAAAGAAGGTATCGGCGAAGATGCGGTATCCGTAGTGATCAAAGATGCTACCATCTACATGCCTCTGGCGGAACTGGTTGATTTTGCAAAAGAAATCGAACGTCTGGAAAAAGAAAAATCAAAACTGGAAAAAGAAGTGGATCGAGTAGTGAAAAAACTGGCGAACCAGGGCTTCGTTGCGAAAGCACCCGCAAACGTAATCGAAGAAGAAAAAGCAAAAGAAGAAAAATATAAAGCAATGCTGGCTCAGGTAGAAGAAAGACTGGCACAGCTGAAAAAATAAGCAATAAAGAAAAGCCAAGCTGGAAACAGCTTGGCTTTTTGCGTATTTATCTTTTTTTGTAGATGACCAGTTCGGGATCTGTGCCGTTTATGCCGTAAGTGCAGATCAGGATAAAATCCATATTTGCAGCGATACCAAAGCAGCGGTCACCGCCGAATTCACATTCTAATTGGTTGCCCAGATAGGTTGCGTTATCATCTAAAAATTTTACGTATGTTCCGTTGGGAAGTCTGTATTCGAGATTGATGTATCCGCCAACAAGGGCATTGAGCTTTTCAACCTTGGGCATGCCTTCGATATGCAAAGCGTTGATTTCATCTATAAGAAGATGCTTGAATTCTTCAAATTTTTCGGCACCATCTAAATTTTTATATTTCTTCCAATAATTAAGTTTTGGCAGCAGATCTTTCATATATGCCCGAACCTGATCTGAGGAAAAGGCGTCATTGGCCATGTGTTCTATGCAAACATCAATCAGATCATCCATATTATGATACATATATTCCCCGTCTGCATAACACCATTTGCAGTATTCTTCATTGAAGATACCATCGATTTCTTTGCTGATATTGGAATCATCCAGCGGCATACCACAGCACTGACAGATCAGTTTCCGGGGAGAGCCCAGAAGGGTATTGATAGAGACATCAAATAATTGGGATAGCAGTTTCAGCGTTTCTGTATTTGGGATCGTGTCACCGTTTTCCCAGCGGGATACGGCCTGACGGGTCACATGTACTTTTTCGGCAAGGGCATCCTGGGATAAGCCTTTTTTTGTTCGCAGTTCCAGAATAATATCTTTTGTTTCCATTGCATTCACCACCTTACAGAAAGTATAGCACGGGAGAAGATAGAAGAAAAGCAACCGACTGTTGCGTTTCAAAATAAAAAACCAAGGCAATTTGCCTTGGTTTTTGCTGTTTATTTTGCGGGAATGATCTCGATCCAGTAGTTGTCGGGATCATTGATGAAATAGATGCCGAAATCGGGATTTTCGAAACAGATGCAGCCCATTTCTTTATGTTTGGCATAAGCGGCATCATAATCTTCTGTTACGAATGCCAGATGGAATTCGTTTTCACCCAGATTATAGGGATCTTTTCTGTCACGGAGCCATGTCAGTTCCAGTGTGAAGTCAGATTTGCCGTCGCCCAGATACACCAGTTTCCAGCTGCCGTCTTCCGCTTCTTTGCGGCGTACTTCCTTCAGACCCAGAGCGTCTTCATAGAATTTCATGCTTTTTTCCAGATCCAGGATGTTGTAGTTGAAATGATTGAATTTGAACATATTCGTTTCCTCCTTTGCCAGCCTTAGTGGTGGTGATGGTGGTCATGGTCGTGGCCGCAGCCGCAGTCGCAGTCGTGACCATGGTCATGATGGTGGTCGTGATGGTAGTGATCATGGCAGCCACAGTCGCAGTCGTGATCATGGTGGTGATGGTGGTCAGCATGACCTTCGGTGATGGATGTCCAGCCGTGTTCGTTGAATACCATACCGATTTTATCTACGATGAGAACCTTCTGTTCTTCGGAAGTTGCCTTATCGATGGCTTCCATCAGCATATCCATTACATCGTGGACAGAATAGATGGGAGGCAGGGCGCCTGTCAGATTCTGCATAGCCAGTTTTCTGGTCTGGGCGGGCAGTGTGTCGAAATGATTTCTTGTTTTTGTGATGAAATCCAGGAAGAGTGCTTTCTTTTCTTCTTCTGTTGCAGGGGGCAG
>NZ_JBGVHV010000114.1:0-8699 GCF_045122575.1 Anaerotignum sp.
GCCATGGATTCCACCACGATGGAACGTTCTTTGTCTGCAATCATCCAATGGAGGGGACTGGGAGGCAGTTCCGCACAGAAAGGCACATCCGTCAGGTTCAGTCGCAACAACAGGGTTTCCGCCTCTGCTACCGTTGCACACTGGCCCAGTACCCACGGAATCAAGCCCCAGCTGGGGATATTTTCCTTTCCTGCCACAGGCCGATGATACACAGCATTTCCCCCGAACAGAAGCCCCGCCATGGCCAGCCCTTTTTCGTTCATGGCGTCATAATACAACGGGTAGTTTTCCGAAACATGGGCCATGCCAATGATGGCGTGGTGTTTTTGCAGCATCTGCCCCTCGGGAAAGCGAAAGGGAAATGCCCGCTGGGTGATCACTACACTTTCCCCAAAAGAACGGTCATAATCCAGATTTCTGCCAAAATACCGATTTTTATAAGTCACTGCCGTACACATGAAAAAACCTCCTTTTGGAATTATTTTTCCCAAAGGAGATTATTTTTTGCACAAAAAAGCCCTATGTTTTCACACAGGGCTATCTTTTAAAATGTATATGTAATTGCAAAGGAAACTGCTCCCGTTTCGGGAGGCGCAATGATACCGGGGGAGAGATAAAAGGCAATCCCATCCTCCGTCAGATAAAAGTCCACCTGATCCAGATTTTTTTCCAGTTTCTTTTCCACACTGCTGTAGAAGGCATCGGGATCCTTATCTGCCAGTGCCAGGAAAGACACCGTCCAAAGGTATTCCAGATCTTCTCTGGAGTCGGAGACCAGATCCTGCAGACTCACTTCTCTGCCCGTCGTCAGATCATAGGTATGGGAGAAATACTGCACAGATTCCTCTTCCCCATCATAAGTAGACACTGCCGACAGGAAGGATGCATAGCCATCCTGTTCTCTCATCAGGGTATAGGTACCCATATAGTAGTAAGGGCGGAAGCCATCGGGATTTTCTGCATACTCCCGCAGCGCGCGCTCGCCATAGGCCTGCAGGAAGCCTTCCCCCTGACCATAGGTTTCATTGGCCATATCCCCATTGATAGACGTTCTGCCGCTGCCCGCAGTCACTTCGTCACACCGCAGTTCCACATTCAGTACCACTGTACCGTCGGGGGCTGTCACCTTGGAGGCATAGCCGCCGGTCATGGGAGTATCCTGTTCCTCATACACAGGCTTATCTGTGGGTTTTGCTGTCGGCGTACCGTCGGATGTGATATCCACGATATAATCAATGCCATCCCACGCCACATCACAACCAAGGCTTTCCGCCACAGCCCGCAGGGGCACCAGCGTACGGTCATTGATGATCTGGGCAGGAACAGGCATGGTATAGGTCAGCTTTCCGTTTTTATACAGTTCTGCCTTCCCGATCTGAAACAGGATCACATCTGTTCCATGGACTGCCGTCACGCTCTGGCTGGGTTCATCCCAGAAAACCTGCGCGTCCAATGCTTCGAAAATACGGCGCATAGGTACCAAAGTGCGGTCATCTTTGATGATGGGCTGCTGGTCAAAATTTACCTGTACCCGATCCACGAAAACCGTAATGGGCGGATGGGCAAAGGCAGGCACACAGAGCATCAGCGATGCCAGAAGCCCCAACAGTAATTTTTTCATAACCTTCACCAGTCCATTATTTGTTATTTTTCAGATATTCTTCCGCATGGGCTGCAGCCAGACCGGCACATTCTGTGATCATTGCCATACAGTTTTTCTTTCTTTCCTTGCCTTCCCATTCACCATGAGGGTTGGAAAGTTCGGAACAGATCAGTGTGCCGTATTTTTCTTCCATTTCATGAACCATTTTGCCAACAACGGGGTAAATGCCCTGCTGCAGTTCCTGCACACGTTCTGCCATGCTTTCCTTGTCCATGGGATTTTCTCTGCCCACGATGGAGCTCAGAGCCATAACTGCGCCTGTGATGGCACCGCATGTATTTTTTGTATGGCCCATGCCGCCGCCGAAAGCTGTTGCCAGTTTGACTGCTTCTTTAGGCAGACCTGTTTCAAAATTGTTCAGGAATGCTGTCATCACACATTCGGAGCAGTTCAGACCGTTTCTGAAACAACCCTTTGCTTCTTCCTGTACCTTTTCCACTAATGTCAGTTCTTTATTTTCTTCCATGGTTCAATTCTCCTTCCATTGGGTAATTTCGATAAATTTCTACATATATCATATTACCACAGGAACACAAAAAAAGAAACCAAACGATTTCTTAAATTTTACAATGAAAAAGGCACTCCTTTCGGAGTGCCTTTTGAGTGCAAATTTAAAATGCAAAACTCAATTTATGTAAAATTGAATTATTTGCCGCCTTTTGCTTTGTAAGCTTCGATACCCATGCCCAGCAGTTCGATAGCGCGAGCCAGATCTTCTGCTTTCAGGATGTAAGCGATACGCAGTTCGTTTTTGCCCAGACCGGGTGTAGCGTAGAAGCCTTCAGCGGGAGCAAACATAACTGTTTCGTTGTTGTCTCTGAATTTTGTCAGCAGGAATACCAGCAGATCTTCTGTGGATTCAACGGGCATTTTACATGTGATGTAGAAAGCACCGCCAGGGCATTCACATACAACACCGGGGATTTTTTTCAGAGCTTCGAAACATACGTTTCTTCTGTGTTCGTATTCAGCTTTTACATCAACAAAGAAGTCTGCGGGCAGTTTGTACATAGCTGTTGCGCCAACCATGTCCAGTGTGGGAACGCACAGACGACCCATTGCGATTTTGAATACTTCTGCCATGTATTCTTTGTTTTTACATACCATGCAACCGATACGAGCGCCGCAAGCGGAGAATCTCTTGGAAACGGAGTCAATGATAATTACTCTGTCTTCGATGTCAGCCAGCTGACCGAAGGATGTCATTTCTCTGCCGTCGTAAGCGAATTCTCTGTAAACTTCGTCAGCCAGGATCCACAGATCATGTTCTTTTGCGAAGTCAGCGATTACTCTCATGTCTTCTCTGGACAGGATGCAACCTGTGGGGTTACCAGGGTTAACGATGGAGATCATTTTTGTTTTGTCTGTTACTACTGCTTCCAGTCTTTCTTTGATAGCGTATTTGTAACCTTCTTCAGCGTATGTTGTGATGGGTTTGATTACGCCGTCAGCAGCCTGGATGAATGTCAGGTAGTTTGTGTAGTAAGGTTCGGGAACGATGATTTCGTCGCCGGGGTTGATGATGGACAGGAATACCAGTGTCAGAGCTTCGGAACCGCCGGATGTGATCAGAACGTCATTTCTTTCCAGGTTCATGTCGAATCTCTTGAAGTATTCAACGATAGCGTCCTGCAGTTCGGGCAGACCCCAAGAACCAGCGTATTCCAGAACTTTCTGGTCGAAGCCTTTTACTGCTTCCCAGAATACGGAAGGTGTTTCGATATCGGGCTGACCGATGTTCAGGTGGTAGATTTTTGTGCCCTGTGCTTTAGCTGCATCAGCCATAGGGTTAAATTTTCTGATAGGGGAGTTCTGCATTGCCTGCACTCTGTCGGAAATTCTCATGTTTTTCACTTCTCCTTTTAGATCTTAATTTTGTAAGTTTGAAGAACTGCGTACTTCTTGGAGGGATCCTTTCCTGATTTTCACTGCAGGATAAATAGGCCATTCTGAAAAATATTTCAGTACATATCCAAAATCACAATGACTACGGGAAAATCCGCATCCAAATACACTCTTAGTATAACACTTTTCTTCAGAAAGGCAATAGGTACTGTGAATTTTTCTACAATCTCCTATATTTTTGTGTAGTTTTTCATACATTTTTGCTTTTCCTCAACGATTTACCCAAAGAGTTTTTCACGAAAAAAACAAAAAAAGAATAAAAAACAGTTCATCTTGGTCATTCGCAGTCCCACAGATTATTATTTTCTGCGGAAAAATAAAAATCTCACAATTTTTCCATTCTTTTTTCCTATGGATTTGTTTCCTTCTTACAGGACAGGCAGAAAAATTTTTCAGTCCATTTTTGATAAAAATTCTTACAAAAAAAAGCTCCGTTCTCAAACAGAGCCCTTTTTGTCCGCCAGAACAGGAATTTTGCCCATACTGTCCACCACCAGTCCCAGCACCCGGGCAATATCTCTGGTTTTCAGATAGGTCACACCATCCCTGCGGATCATTTCCACGGTATATTTTTTATCATTATAGATGATCGTTTCTTTCGTTACCATTTCTTCCTCCTTATAATCGATATCCTTCAGCAGGAACCAATGGGTAAAGGAACTGCCTTTTACCGGAGCGATCCGCACCCCATAGGCACTGCCATCGGCGGCGATATAGTTTCCTTCTCCCAGATAAATGCCGATATGGCCTTTACACCAGACCGCCGCCCCCACAGGCGCCTGCCCGATGGTGGAAATGGGAAACACCTCCGCCGCCGTGTCATGGTATCCCTGAGAATTTCGATAGATCCCCGTTCCCCAGGAGATCAGCCCGCTGCAATCTACACAGACCTGGCCGATCTTCTTCCTGTCGTTTTCCCAGACCAGAGGTCCAAATAAGATCTTCAGCTGGTCATATTTTTTTGCCGTCAGCACATCCCCCTTCATGCCGTAAACATAGGCTGTGCCCAGCTTGCTTTTTGCAAAATCCACTAAGGTCAGATTGTTCATTCTTCCTCTCCCTTCTGCCGTTCCATTTCTCCCTTCTGATACTGGGTGCCAAAATAAAAAGCGATCACCACAGAAAAAATATGCAGAAACTGTTCTCCGCTGATGCGGTCATAGATGGAAAGCAAAGAAAAGACCACCGTCAGGATCAGGGTCACAATACTTTTCACCGTCAGCAGATTCCATAAATTGTTATGCATATACCTTCCTCCTTTCTTTTTCATCTCCTCAGTCATGGGCGGTTTTGTTCAGATGTTTTTCCAGTTTCTGATAGGCGTCGCTGACATTTCCATTAGCCCCCAGCTGTTTCAGCCCGTCCAGCGTTGCCAGAAGCCCGTAACACATGATGCACTGCTCTTTTTTGATGTTTTCAATCTCCTCCTCCTGCAGTTTCTGCTGTTCCATCCAGCGAAAGCTTTTGTAAAGCATGGTGCCCATGGCACCAAAGGCACCAAGGACTGCCGACAGACGGATGATCATATCTGCATCGATAAACATAAATTTCCCCCCCTTTCTTTTTGCCTATCATAAAGGAAGTGAAATCTCATGGAGTCTCTATTTTTGCAATAAAAAAAGACATCCGAAAATTCGGATGTCCTTCTGTTATTTTTCTGTTTATTTTTTGCCGAACAGACCACCCAGACCTTCCAGCACATCGCCTACTTTATCCAGATCTATCTTTGCTTTTACCAGATCTGCCACTTTTTCCAGCTGATCGTTGGGCAGGTCAACGCCTACCAGTTTTTCAACGACTGCAACAGGGTCTTTTTTAAATTTTGCCAGCATCGCAGGATCATCTTTGATCTTATCCACTACGTTTTCCATAATGTCTTTGATATCGATATTCATACAAATACCTCCCTTTGGTTGTGTTTAAGAATAGTATAAAGGGACGGGAAAGTTTTTGTCAATCATACCATGGGCGAACGCGCGGGTTCAAATATCCTTAAAAATAAAAAAGGAACTATCTTTCGATAGTTCCTTTTAGCGGAGATGGAGGGATTTGAACCCTCGCGCCGGTTACCCGACCTATACCCTTAGCAGGGGCACCTCTTCAGCCTCTTGAGTACATCTCCACAAAATGCCTACTGCACGAGTTATTATACTACAAGACAAGGTTCTTGTCAAACATTTTTTATAGAAATCAAAGGTTTTCTTTCGACAAAAAAAGGAATATCTTTCGATATTCCTTGAAATTACGGAGACTTGTCAGTACTTTGCTCCGCAAAGCCATGTGCTTTGCACATGTCCCCGTTTATCTTCGGGGTACATTGTCAGTACTTTGCTCCGCAAAGCCAGCTTCGCTGGCCGCCCCTTCTTGGGCGGTACGCGATTTGAACTGCGACTCCTCCGTCGGCCGCAGGTTCCATCTGACTTCAAAAATTTCAAAAAAATAAGGCATCCTATTGGATGCCTATTTTTTGAAATTGCGGAGACAGGATTTGAACCTGCGACCTCCGGGTTATGAGCCCGACGAGCTACCGGACTGCTCTACTCCGCGGCAGTATAAAATGAAGAGTGGGCGGAGAAGGATTCGAACCTTCGAAGCTATCGCAACAGATTTACAGTCTGCCCCCTTTGGCCGCTCGGGAATCCACCCACAAAAGAAAAAAGCCGATGATCGGACTCGAACCGATAACCTGCTGATTACAAGTCAGCTGCTCTGCCAATTGAGCCACATCGGCGTAACTCGTAACTGAGTACTTTTCTATATTATCATCAATTCTTATCCCCGTCAAGCCTTTTTTTCAAATTTTTCAAAAAAATTTTGAAATTGCCCGCAAAGTGTCGAAAAGATACTGTTCCATGAATTGCAGCACCGCCGCCAGGCTTGCCAGATAGCATCCCAGTTCAATGGGTTTCAGCATAAAATTATTCTGCCAGCGAGCCACCATGGCCTCCAGTACCGACTGAATGCAGAGGATCAGAAACAGCTGTCCTGCCAATGTCAGAAACCCTTCCATTCCACGCCCTCCTTAAGAAAATCTTCATATTATCTTATGAAAAAAGTCCTTTTCAAATTCTGTTTTTGCGTTCATAATAGAAGAGAAAACGGAGAAGGAAAACACCTGCATACAAGGCTTTGCGGCATCCTTTTTCCAAACAAAAAAGAAAGATTCCTCTGAAGGAGGTTTGTATATGAAAAAAAATATTGCAAAATATTTCCTTGGTCTTTTTGGTGCCGTCGGCGCAACTCTGGCAGGGCTGGTGGGCTATCAGCAGCTGGTGCTGAAAAAAGCCCGTCAGAAAAAAGACGAAACCTATTTCATGGAAACATGGGAAACGGAAGCAGGGGAAATTGCTTACCGTTCTGTAGGCAAGGGCAGACCCCTTCTGCTCATCCACAGCGTGATGGCAGGGGCTTCCTGTCGGGAATGGGATGACGTCATCGACGGTCTTTCCGAAAACTACCATGTTTACGCCCCTGACCTGCCCGGCTTCGGCAATTCCTTCTGTCCCACAGAACCATGGACAGCCTATCAGTATGCCCAGTTCCTGCATGAATTCATTGAAAATGTAGTAAAACGCCCCGTTTGTATCTGCGGTGCCAATGCAGGAGCCGATTTCGCACTGGTGCTTTCCATGCTCCATCTGGAACAGGTAAAACGCATGATTCTGGTTTCCCCCGAAGGCATCGGCAAAGGCTTTGCCACGGAAGAAGACACAAAAGCCCTTCCCCTGCTGCTGAAACCTGTGGCAGGCACCCAGAAATTCCTGCTGGCCACTTCCAAAAAAGCCATCCGACAGCAGCTGGAAACTGCCTTTTATGCAAAGGAAACCATCTCCGCCGAACTGGTGCAGCGCTATGCGGATGCGGCTCGATTTGGCGACCATGCCCAGTCCACTTATGCGGGCATTGCCACCAGATTTTACGCAGCCGACACCAAGCCTGCCTTCGAAAAACTTTCTGTCCCCTTCCTGATGGTATGGGGGGAAGAAAATCGTCAGAACCCTGCGGAATATTTCGATATGGCGGAAAAAATGAAGGATTTCGGCGCCTTCGCTC
The DNA here is from genome assembly GCF_045122575.1 of Anaerotignum sp. GTDB lineage: Bacteria > Bacillota > Clostridia > Lachnospirales > Anaerotignaceae > Anaerotignum_A. Next base: position 7,622 of record NZ_JBGVHV010000114.1, read on the forward strand.
TTTTTGAAAACACAGGTGCCCTGCCCCACATGGAAAACAGCAAGGCATTTCTGGAAAACGTAAAAGAATTTTTGAAATAATCACTGAAGGAGTAACACACAATGCACTGGACAGAAATTCCCGGGCTTTCTCAGGCACACATGGAAGCATTTTTCCATGCTGCCATGCTGCCCGATTCCCAATTGAAACACCACGGCGTGATCCCCCGTATGGATCCCCGCTTTGTATCCTGCGATTTTGAAAAAGGCACGCTGGATGTGGCCTATGACGTACAGGCATGGGAGCTGAATCCCGAAGACGTCATCCACGGCGGCATGATCTCCACCGCACTGGATACCACCATGGGTATGCTCTGCCATTACTTTACCCACCTGAGCGCCCCTACGGTGGTGACCGTGACCATGAACGTTTCCTTCCTGAAACCCATCGTTCTGGGGGACACCTTCCACATCAAATGCCAGCTGGATTCCATCGGCCGCACCCTGCAGACCGTAAAGGCAGAAGTACGTCTGGAACGGGACGATGTGCTGGCATGTATCGCCACAGCCACCTTTATGGCTGTCAGCGGGTAAGGAGGTGGAAGGTATGGAACTGATCACATTAAGAGACGATATCAATTCTCAGGAAAACATGGAGCAGTGGCTTTCCCAGCTGGGACATCCCGATAACCCCATTTCCAACAACGGGGTGCTGGTACATCTGGAGCCCCATTTCATTTCCTGCGATTTTGCAAACAGAGAAGCCACCATCGGTTTTGAGGCGCTGGAATGGGAACTGAACCCCGGCGGCAGCCTTCATGGCGGCATCATCATGACCTGCTTTGACGTTTCCTTTGGCCTGACCTGCCATTATTTCGCCAAACAGCACATGATCACCACCGTCAACCTGACCACCACCTTCCTGAAGCCCGTCCTTCTGGGAGATATGGTGCATTATCATGTAAAGGTGACCAATCTGGGCAGAACCCTCATCAGCCTGACTGCAGAAGCAACGACTACGAGAAACGGTAAGGAAATTCTGGTCGGCACAGCTACAGCTACATTCATGAAACTGGCAAAGACCTTTGAAAGAGATATTT
>NZ_JBGVHV010000115.1:0-10945 GCF_045122575.1 Anaerotignum sp.
ATTACCAGACCTGTCAGAACTGTCAGAACTGCAGCTGTAGCTACTTTGGGGATACCGAATGTACCGTTTACGGATTCAGCGATGGAGTTACCCTGTGTCATGTTACCGATACCGAAGCAAGCGATACCTGTGAACAGAGCGAACATTACGCCCAGCCATTTCTGACCCAGACCTCTTTCCAGAGCGTACATGGGACCACCGATGTAAGAACCGTCTTTTGCTTTTACACGGTATTTAACAGCCAGAGTAGCTTCGCCGTATTTTGTAGCCATACCCAGCAGACCTGTGAACCACATCCAGAATACAGCACCAGGACCACCTGTACCAACTGCAGTAGCAACACCTACGATGTTACCTGTACCGATTGTAGCAGCCAGAGCTGTTGCCAGAGCAGCAAAACCACCGATATCACCGGATGCTTCCGCGTCGGGTGTTACGGACAGTTTAACGCCTGTGAATGTTTTTCTCTGGATACCTTTTGTTCTGATTGTCAGGTAAACATGTGTACCTACCAGAGCTACCAGCATGATGGGGCCCCACAGGACACCATTCGCAGCTGTAACAAAATTGTTAAAAGCTTCCATTTATAATTCCCTCCCAATGAAATTAATAAAAATATGATTGCTGATACGAATCTTTATGCCTTCTTTATCCAATCTTAACGATTCCTTTACATTCAGAGTAAAAAAATTTTTCGTCCCACGAAAACGAAAAATGAATCAAAATCGAATATCCGAAGAGTTTCACAGATCCGAATACTTTTTGATTCTACTTGATTTATCCAGAAATTTCAATACATTTTTTTCAATGAAAAAAATGAAAAATCATCCACTTTTATTTATATTATACATAAGTTACTTCCTGTTTTTACATCATTATCGTATAAACCGCACTGTTCTTTTTTTCATTTCAGTAAACACTGTATACATACTTCTTAACAGATTCTTTATGTATACATCCTTCACTTCTTAATCATTTTGCATAAAAAACACATCAGTTTTTCCATTTAATTCCAGTAAAGTCCACTTTTTGAGAGAAATAAAATACTTTACATAACACTTTTTTTCGATTTGTCACTTTTGCCAAGACCCTTGGGATCCTTGTCGAATCAGCCTTTCCAGAACGTCCCGCCAATCCCCCCAAAAATACGCTCTCATTTTCATTTTTCTCTTGGGAATTAAAAAAAGACTCCCCGAAAGGAGTCTTTCTATTTCCGCCCTTAGTGGCAGTGACCGCCGCAGTGGTGATCGTGTTCCCCACAGTTTTCATGATCATGGTCATGGTGATGTGTGCATTCTACAGCCGCATTGAATTCCAGTGTACCGTCAACAAAAGCCTGTGCTTTTTCGTCGGCATTGCCGCTTACGCCACCGCGCAGTTCAATGCCTTTTGCTGCCAGAGCAGCCTTTGCACCGCCGCCAATGCCGCCGCAGATCAGTACAGTTGCGCCGTTCAGCAGCAGAAAATCTGCCAGCAGGCTATGGCCGCTGCCCAGTGTAGGTACGATCTGTGTATCCACAATTTTACCGTCTTCCACTGTGTAAAACTTAAATTCTTTTGTATGACCAAAATGCTGGAATACTTCGCCGTTTTCGTATGTTACTGCAATTTTTGTTTTCATCTTCTTCTCTCCTTATTATAATGTTATTTCTTATTTCATCTTTTCCAGGAAATCGATCATAGGATCCAGCCATTCCCCTTCATATTCTTCTGCTGCGCCTCTGTCACATTTCGCAGCTACAGAAGGATCGATGGGCAGTTTGCAAACCACAGGGATATTGTGTTTTGCTGCGATCATTTCAATGTTGCTTTCACCAAAGATCTTGTGTACGCCGCCGCAGTCAGGACATTTGAAATAGGACATGTTTTCCACGATGCCCAGAATAGGAACGTTCATCATCTGTGCCATCTTTACAGCCTTATCTACGATCATGCTTACCAGATCCTGAGGCGTTGTAACAATAATGATACCATCCAGTGCGATAGACTGGAACACAGTCAGAGGAACATCGCCTGTGCCGGGAGGCATATCGATAAACATATAATCCACATCGCCCCATACAACATCCTGCCAGAACTGTTTTACTGTATTCGCAATAATGGAACCTCTCCAAACAACGGGATCCGTGTCATTATCCAGCAGCAGATTGATAGACATCATTTCAATCCCTGTTTTGGATTCGCAGGGCAGCATGCCCAACTGATTACCGTATGCCTTATCCTTTACACCAAAAGCCTTGGGGATGGAAGGGCCTGTAATATCTGCATCCAGGATCGCTGTCTTTTTACCTTTTCTGTTTGTCAGCACTGCCAAAGTAGAGGTTACCATAGATTTCCCTACGCCGCCTTTCCCGCTGACAACACCGATCACTTTTTTAATATTGCTGTGCTGATTGGGGGGTACCAAAAAATCTGCAGGTTTTCTGCTGCTGCAGTTTGCAGAACAGCTTCCGCAGTTATGAGAACAATTTTCGCTCATTTCTATTCATCTCCTAAATTTGATTTTTCTTTTTTGCAACAGATCTGTCCGCATTTTCTTCCGCATCCGGCATTTTCCCGCTGGCAAAGATCGATGTCACCGCCTTCAATAAACAATGTTTTGCCATTGACCAGCACATCCGCCAGTTTTCGTCTTGCTTCATTATAGATTCCCTGCACTGTTGTGCGGGCAATGCCCATCTGTTCGGCACATTCCTCCTGTGTATAGCCTGCCAGATCGATCAGGCGAATAGTCTCGTATTCATCCACCGCCATAATCACGCTTTCGTTACGATCTCCCAGTCCCATAGGGGCGAAACTGTTGTTTCGGGGCATCCCGCAGACACGTCTGCATTTTCTCGGCCTCGCCATAGAAACGCCTCCTTTATTTATGACATATGTTGCTTTCTTCAGTATACCCCAATTTCGACATATGTCAATATTATAGGAAAAGAAAAACCATGGAAATTCATCCATGGTTCTTTTTCTCTTTCCTTATTCATTATGTCCATAAGTTTTCAGTGCCATACCAAAAGCCTGCACAACTGCAAACAGGATCATGTAGAAGATGATCGCTTTGCCCAGAGAAATGATGGCTGCCAGTACCATGAAGCCACTTGCCAGAATCCCAAACAGAGGAGCGATCACTCTCTGGAAGAAAGGCATTTCTTTTTCTTTTGCCATCTGCATTGCAAAGATAGGGATATACATTGCGTAAATTGTGATAATAGGCAGTTCAGAACTATCAAAGCAGAATGCACCAAACCAAGGTGTAGGTGCCAGATTTGCACCATAGAAATATGCCAGCCACAGCATTGCCATCATAACGCCCAGCAGCGCAGAGTTTGTAGGCATTTTTGTTACTTCGTCAACCACGCGGAATACCTGAGGTCTGGGGCCTTCGTTTCTTACTGCAATCGCATAGAAAGCTCTTGTATTTGCCATCATCAGACCATTCAGTGTCCCCAGACAGGAGATTACCACGAATACGAACAGCAGTGTACCGCCAGCATTTGTAAATACTGTGGAGAACGCGATCTTCGCACCTGTTTCGCCACCAGCCATCATTACTTCGTTTTCAACAGCACCAGCCAGACCAACGTAGTATACGATATATACGATGACAACGAAAATTGTACCGAATGTCAGCGCACGAGGCAGATTTTTCTTCGCATCTTTCAGTTCCGCGTTGATGGATGTTGCACAGATCCAACCTTCGTAAGCGAAGCATGTACCTACTACTGCTGTGAACAGAGGATTTCCTGTTACTTCTACGATCGCACCGGATGTGAAGTTATCCATCAGGATACCGTTTTTCATACCGAAAATTGTACCAACGATGGCCATCAGGAACAGAGGAATCAGTTTTGCTACTGTTGTTGTTACCTGCAGCATACCAGCCAGTTTGGGTGCCAGTGCATTGACTACATAGCTGCCTACCAGAAATACACCGGAAATGACCATTACTTCGGGACCAACGATGCTCCAGCCCATCAATACACCAAAATATCTTGCAGAAACCCACGCAACAACAGAAGTCATTGCAGGGAAATAGATCGTTGCCATGAACCATGCAAAGAAGTAGCCATATTTCGGCCCTACCAGAACTTCCGCATAGTCTACAACGCCACTTACTTTTTCATGTTTTGTTGCCATAATAGCAAAATTATAGGCGCAGATGACCATTACCATACCGCCCAGGAACCATGCCAGAATACCCGTAGGCAGATCGCCGCCGGTTGCAACCAGAACCTTTTCCGCTTTAAAGAACACGCCGCTGCCGATTACAATACCGACTACCATGGCAACCGCTGTCAATAAGCCATATCTTTTTTCCAATCCTTCATTCATATCTATTACCTCACTCTCATTAGCACACACACGCGTTGACGCTGTTATGCTTTGTCTTATAAAAGTATCACCTTTTGTGCAAAATAGCAACTATTCCGCAGCAAACCCTTGTATTTTTTCCCGTACATCGCGAAATTCCTAGAAAAAATGCACGATTCTTGTCAAGCAAGATCATTTTATGTATACATCATACCGTTTATCCCCTCTAATGCAGACAGGCATTTGCTTTTCTCCCCATAAAATGCTACACTATAACAAAACATGCCAAGGAGGAAGTCTATGCTTATTTATGTTATTTTTATGGTGGCTATCGCCGTATTTCTCTATAAAGAAAGTATCCGCCTGCTGAAAGGAGAATCGCAGCTTCTGAAGGAGTTCTGCAATGCCCCCTCTGCAAAAAAAACTGTACTGAGCCTGATGCGAAAAGTGCTGCTTTCCGCCATTTTCAGTGCCGGCCTGATGCTGGCCTGCTTCGTTGTGACAAAGGCCACCGGCGTCATGCCAAAGCCTCTGGCAGCCCTTTCCATCCTTTGTTACACCTTCGGCTTTATCCACGCCATGGTAAAAGCCAAAAATATGCGCTGATCAAAAAAGACCCTTTTCAGGGTCTTTTTCTTATCTCAGGAAAATCCGCAGCAGTTTCTCCTGCATTTCCGTATAGGGTGCGTATCTGACAGGCAGATCCATCCATGTGTGTTTTTTCACGATGCTCTTTTCGTGGCTGAAGGTTTCAAAGCTCTTCTTGCCATGATAACTGCCCATGCCGCTGCCGCCGACACCGCCAAAGCCCATTCTGCTTGTAGCCAGATGGATGATGGTATCGTTGATGCAGCCGCCGCCAAAGGGCACGTGCTTCAGGAATCTGTTTGCCAGTTTTCTGTCCTGTGTGAACAGATACAGCGCCAGAGGTTTTTCTCTATCACAGATAAAACGTTCCGCTTCCTGCATATTTTCCACTTCAATGATGGGCAGAACAGGGCCAAAGATTTCCTCCTGCATAATGGCATCCTCGGGGGTCACATTGTCCATGATGGTGGGCTGGATCTGCATCGTTTCCTCATTCCAGCCGCCGCCAAATACCACCTTCGCAGGGTCGATCAGGCCCGTCACGCGGTCAAAATGTTTTCTGTTGATCATTTTTACATAGGCTTCGTTTTCTGCGGCATTCTCTCCGTACATCTTCACGATCCATTTTTTCAGATAGCCGATCAATTCATCCTTTACCGCCTTGTCCACCAGAATATAGTCCGGCGCAACGCAGGTCTGGCCGCAGTTCAGCAGTTTGCCGAATACGATGCGTTTTGCCGCCAGATTCAGTTTTGCAGTTTGATCCACCACACAAGGACTCTTGCCGCCCAGTTCCAGTGTTACGGGTGTCAGATGCTTTGCCGCCTTGGCCATAACTTCCTTGCCCACGCTGACACCGCCGGTGAAGAAAATATAGTCAAATCTCTGATCCAGCAAAGCCTGATTTTCCGCTCTGCCGCCTTCCACTACCGCAACATATTCTTCCTCAAAACATTCCCGCAGGATCGTTCTGATCACTGCAGATGTGGCAGGAGCATAGGCAGAAGGCTTCACCACACAGCAGTTGCCTGTGGCGATGGCACCGATCAGTGGCTCCATGGTCAGCATGAAGGGATAATTCCAAGGAGACATGATCAGAACAACGCCGTAAGGTTCTTTGATGGTAAAGCTGGTGGCAGAAAACTGTGCCAGAGGAGACAGTTTATACTCCTTTTTCGCCCAGCTGTTCATGTGTTTCAGCATGTAGGACAGTTCCGCCAGTGTCATGCCGATCTCGCACATATATGCTTCTGTTTCCGATTTATTCAGATCCGCCTGCAGGGCTGTATAAATATCTGCTTCGTGGTCGCGGATGGCCCGCGCCAGTCTTTTCAGGGCAATTTTACGATAGGAAAGAGGAATGGTCTTTCCTGTTCTGAAAAACGCTCTCTGCTTCTGTACGATTTTTTCGATTTCCATATCATTCCCCTCTTTCCATCACTCGTTCATACATTTCCGCCAGCTGCTCCTGATCCATCAGCACGGGCACAGGATACAGGGGATTTCCCTCTGCCGCTGCATGCTGAGACATAATGGGGATATCCGCCATCTTGATTTCTTTGATCATATCAGGAATCCCCATATACCCATTCATATCCTTCACCCATTGAATAAAAGCCGCTGCCGCTCTGTAGTCATTGGTATGCTTGGGCACCATGCCCGTAAAGCGCGCCAGTTTCGCCAGTTTTCTCTGGCAGGCTGTGCCGTATTCCTCCAGAAAATAAGGCAGCAGAACGGCATTTGCCAGCCCGTGGGGCACGCCATACTGTCCGCCCAGAGAATGGGCCACCGCATGAACATAGCCTACATAGGAACGGGAAAAAGCCACACCGGCACAGTAAGCCGCTTCCAGCATGTTGCTTCTGGCATCTTTATTCTTCCCATCGTCATAGGCCGTCTTCAGGTTTTCATAAATCAGCTTTGTGGCATCTTCTGCCATTTTTCTGGTAAATCGATTGGTACTTCTGCCAATATAAGCTTCTACCGCATGGGTCAGGGCATCCATACCCGTTGTAGCCGTGATGCCTTTAGGCAGCCCCAGTGTCACATGATAATCCAGCACCGCATAATGGGGAATCAGGGAAAAATCATTGATGGGGTATTTATGTTTGGTACCGCTGTCCGTGATCACCGCCGCCAGTGTGGTTTCACTGCCTGTGCCCGCTGTGGTAGGCACTGCGATCAGCAGAGGCAGTTTCTTGCAGATACGCAGCAGACCTTTCATTTTGTAAACAGGCTGTTTCGGCTTTACTACCCTCGCCCCTGTTACCTTGGCACAGTCCATCACAGAACCGCCGCCAAAGGCAATAATGGCCTGGGCACCGCTTTTCAGATACAGTTTTCTGGCTTCTTCAATATTGATGATAGTGGGATTGGCAACCACCTGATCATACACAGCACATTGGATCCCCACTTCCTGCAGACCCTGTTCCAGCCTGTTTGTCAGCCCCAAACCGCGCACGCCCCCATCTGTAACCAAAAGCACCCGCTTAATGTGCTTTTTCTGCAAAAGTTCGGGGATCTGTTTTACTTTGTGCATGATTTTTGGCTCTCTGTAGGGCAATACAGGCAGTGCCGCACGAAAGGCACCCTGAAAGGCTCTGCAGAAAATTTTTTCCGCTAATTTCATTTGTTTTCCTCTTTTCCTGCCTCTCGGCAAAATTTATCTTCTGCTTTTTTCAAATTGCTGTCGATCTTCTGCAGCACGCGGTAAAATACCGCGATCTGTTCTACAGGGATCTCCTGACTGACATATCGGTTGATCTCCAGAATGATCTCATTGATCTCTGCTGTGATCTTCTGTCCCTTTTCTGTCAGGCAATATCTTCTTTTGTAAGTGGAACGGCCTACAGCTTCTACCAGACCACTCTGCTCCAGATCCCGCAAGATACGAGACACCTGGGCGCGGTCGATGCCTTCCTGCTCCGTCAGTTCTTTCTGGGTCACTCCTGCCTCCTTCGCCTTGCCCAATTTGCACAGGCAAGTGGTATGGGTGCTGCCCAGTCCGTATTTTTCCATTTTGCTGGCCTTGATCCGCTGCAGGGTTTTCCCCGCAGAAGCAATCAGACCATCAAATAATTCAAATCTGCTTTCCTTCATTGTGTTCGCCTCCAACAGAAAAGATTATACCTCTGTTTTGTTGAGCAAACAACAAAAAATGTGATACAAAAGGATGCCCATTGTCACATTTTCACCGCACCGCCAACGGACAGACACAAATAAAAAAAATCCCCAAAATCCGAGGATTTTGAGGATTTGAATAATCGGGTGATGATTATCTCTTGGAGAACTGAGGAGCTCTTCTCGCTGCTTTCAGACCGGGTTTCTTTCTTTCTTTCATACGAGGGTCTCTTGTCAGGTAACCTGCTTTTTTCAGGCTGGGTCTGTAGTCACCATCAGCCTGCAGCAGTGCTCTGGAGATGCCGTGTCTGATTGCACCAGCCTGGCCTGTGAAGCCACCGCCGTGTACGTTTACCAGAACGTCAAATTTTGCACCTGTTTCTGTCAGTTCCAGAGGCTGACGAACGATCAGTTTCAGTGTTTCCAGACCGAAATATTCGTTGATGTCTCTCTTGTTGATTGTGATTTTACCGTTGCCGGGTACCAGGTATACTCTAGCTACGGAAGATTTTCTTCTGCCTGTGCCGTAATATCTAGCTGCTGCCATTATGCTTTCCTCCTTCGATTAGAATTTGAATTCCAGTGTTTCGGGTTTCTGTGCTGCGTGAGGGTGTTCTGCACCTGCATATACATGCAGTTTGCCGAACATCTTTCTGCCCAGAGCGTTTTTAGGAAGCATACCTTTTACAGCATGTTCGATAACTCTTTCGGGGTGTGTTGCCAGCATTTTGTCCAGTCTTGTTTCTTTCAGACCGCCTGTCCAACCGGAGTGGTGACGGTACATTTTCTGTTCCAGTTTTTTACCTGTAACAGCGATTTTTTCCGCATTTACGATGATAACATAGTCGCCCATGTCAACGTTGGGTGCGTACTGAGGTTTGTTTTTACCTCTCAGAATAGATGCAACTTCGGAAGCCAGACGGCCCAGTGTTACGCCTTCAGCGTCGATCACGTACCACTTTTTAACGATGTCCGCTTCTTTAGCGATGTAAGTAGTTCTCATGGTTTTTACCTCCTGTCATAATATTTTGTTTGACCCGTTGACTTCGCCGATACCGCAGGAACGATTTCGGTCGATCTCCATTATGCCATGGAAGTTTACTTCCTGCATGTCATAACTTATTGGGTCCCACCTTGAGAAACATATATTTAAAGCACTTTTGCTCTAAATTCATATTAACAGCCCTTATATTATATTATTGTATACAATATCTGTCAAGAGCTTTTTCCTTATTTATAAAAGATTTCTACCAGCGTCAGCCCCTGGGGTTCCGCCGTCTGACCTGCCTTGCTGCGGTCTTTGCCTGCGACGATCCCCGCCACTGCGGAAGGCTCCATTTTGCCCAGACCGACCGCCATCAGGGTGCCTGCAATGATGCGCACCATATTATAAAGGAAACCATCCCCCGTCACATACATTCTGACGCTTTCTCCGACCCGTTCCACATGACAGTCGAAAATCGTTCTGACTGTGGTGGAAACCTGCGCGCCTGCGGCGCAGAAGGCCGCAAAATCATGGGTGCCGATCAGGCCCTTCGCCCCCTCATTCATGCGATCGATATCCAATGGTTTCTGCACATAGGCAGAATAAAGCCTTTCCTTCGGATTTTTTACAGGGGCATTCCAGAAGCGGTATTCGTAGGTCTTTTTCACGCAGTCAAAACGAGGATGAAATTCCCCATCCACTTCCTCTGCCTTGGTCACAACGATATCCGCAGGAAGAAAGGAACGGATCGCCAATGGAATTTTTTCCGCAGGAATGGTAGTATCCACATCAATGATTGCTCTCTGCCCCAAAGCATGGACACCGGCATCCGTTCTGCTGGCGCCGATACATTCCAGTTCCGGGTTTCTGAATAACTGCTGCAGCGCCTTTGTCAGTTCCCCTTCCACCGTAATGACATCAGGGTTCTTCTGTTTCTGCCAGCCGGAATAATTTGTACCGTCGTATGCGATTGTCAGTAAGATGCGTTTCATTCCATTCCCTCCTTTGTCCATTTTTTCATCCTATCATATTCTCTATCCAGCCGCAATGAAAATTTTTTTGAAACCTTTTTGCTTTTCATTACAATAGATAAGTAGAAGCTTCTAAATCAAAAAAGGAGGTGTCATCCTTGACTTATAAAGAATTACAAGACGTTGTTTTGCAGCACGGAAAAACCATTTACAGTTTCTGCCGTCACCTTACGGCAAACCCCACCGATGCAGACGATCTCTATCAGGAAACCTTTCTGAAAGCCGCAGAACTTTGCCATAAAATAGATTCCTCTCAGAATCCCAGAGCCTTTCTCATCCGTATCGCAGCTTCCCTCTGGAAAAATCAGCTGCGGAAGGAAAAAGGCCGCCAGAAGATCATTCCCCTTGCCCCACTGAACTCGGAGGATGAAGCTGTTTCACCGGAGAAACCACCGGAAGTCCTTCTCATCCAACAGGAGGAAACACAGCTATTGCTGCGTTGTGCAGACAAACTGCCTCCAAAGCTTCGTCTGCCGCTATATATGTATTACACGGCAGAGCTTTCTCTGAAGGAGATCTCTACCATCCTGCATATACCCGTTGGTACAGTGAAAAGCAGGCTATGGCGCGCAAAACAAGAGTTGAAACAAAATCTGGAGGTGCATGGACATGAAACCTACAAATAAAGACCCCTTCGAAGAACTGCTGCACCGCACCTTTGCTGCAGACAGCCTTCCCCCCGAAGATACCCAGCAAGCCCTGCTTGCCCATCTTGAAGAAAAGGAGAAAACCGCTATGAAAATACTGCTTTCATCGCTGATGAGGAAGGTCACCTCTCCGAAAACCCCTCCTACGAAGGACTGAATGTCCTCTTTGACCTGCCTCTGGATGTAAACAAGGCTGACCCTGAAGCGGCTCAAGCATATATCGATGCTCTTTGGCCTGAATCATAAAACAAAAAGGTATCGCAAAT
>NZ_JBGVHV010000116.1:0-15472 GCF_045122575.1 Anaerotignum sp.
ACGTGACCTTTTTTGGAGAAAACAATGCTGTTCTTGGCAGATTTACGGCGGCTCAGGATGGCAGCGTATATATAGACGGCAGGAAATATGTACTGACAAATGATTATGAAAAAGAAACTGTAGCGGACTTTCTGGATGGTATGATAGAAAAATACCGACAACAGGTAAAGGTACTGTAAGAGGATGAGAAAGATAAAAAAGCTGAACGCACGGAGGATGTCCTTTTGGAATCCGCTGAAGCGTTCAGCTTTTTCTTTTTCTTAAATTCCGCCAAAGGACTGAGGCCCTTCGGGCAGTTCAAAAGTATGATCTTCCCACAGGATAATTTTTTCTGCCTGCAGGGATTTTTTTACATCAATGATGCGCTGGTTTCTGCTGCCCTTGAATTTCAGTTCCAGAGAGCGTTCCGCAAGCAGAAAAGGCCCATCAATGAGAACGTCACTTTCTTTCAGCAGTGCAATTTTATCGGGATCATTTTCTGTAAACAGTGCTTCCCATGTATAGCCTGTGTAAGTCCACACATTTAAGCCGTGTTTATGGGCGCCTTTTGCCAGTTCGGTGCATTCTTTTGGCTGCATAAAGGGGTCGCCGCCGGAAAGGGTGATGCCGTCCAACAGAGGATTTTCCGCCATGGCAGCGATGATATCATCGGTATCCCCCCAGGAACCGCCCTTGGGGTCATGGGTCTGGGGGTTATGACAGCCGGGGCAGTGATGGGGACAGCCCTGGGTAAATATGGTCAGGCGAATACCGGGGCCGTCTACGATGGAATCCCCGGTAATGCCGCTCAGACTGATTTTCATAGGATCAATCTTCCTTTGCTTCTAATTTTACTTCTGTCACCACGGAGTGTTTCACTCTGTCGCGTACTTCTGCGCGTTTTGCGTTATTGAAACGATCCAGTGTGCCTACCAGATATCCTGTGATACGGCGGATGCGCTGGAAACCGTAGTCGCCTTCCGTTTCTTTTCTGCCGCATTTGGGGCAGGTATCGCCGATGATGCCGTTGTAGCCGCAGATGGGATCGCGGTCAACGGGATGGTTGATGGAACCGTAGCCGATGCCCTGAGATTTCATGTAGCGGATGACTTTTTCGAAAGCATCCAGATTTGTGCTGGGGTCGCCGTCCAGTTCGATATATGTGATATGGCCTGCATTGGTCAATGCATGGTAGGGTGCTTCCAGCTGAATTTTCTTGTAAGCACTGATGGGATAGTGTACAGGGATATGGAAGCTGTTTGTATAGTATTCTCTGTCTGTGATACCTTCGATAGAACCGAAACGTTCTCTGTCCATGCGGACGAAACGGCCGCTCAGACCTTCCGCGGGTGTTGCCAGCAGAGTATAGTTCATATGCGTTTTCTGAGACAGGTCATCCAGTCTTTTTCTCATGTGACCGATGATATCCAGACCCAGATTCTGTGCCACTTCACTTTCGCCGTGGTGTACGCCCAGAAGGGCTTTCAGAGCTTCTGCCAGACCGATGAAACCGATGGACAGTGTGCCGTGTTTCAGCACTTCACGCACTTCGTCATCGTAGTTCAGTTTTTCGCTGTCGATCCAAACGCCTTCACCCATCAGGAAAGGATAGTTGTGTACTTTTTTCTTCGCCTGAATTTCGAAACGTTCCATCAGCTGGTCAGCCACCAGATCGATCTTTCTGTCCAGTTCTGTGAAGAACCAGTCGATGTTTTTGTTTGCCAGAATAGCGATACGGGGCAGGTTGATGGAGGAGAAGCTCAGGTTGCCTCTGCCCAGTGTGATTTCTCTGTCGGGATCGTTCACGTTACCGATAACCCTTGTACGGCAGCCCATGTATGCGATCTCTGTTTCGGGATGACCTTCTTTGTAGTATTTCAGGTTGTAAGGAGCATCCTGGAAAGAGAAGTTGGGGAACAGTCTCTTCGCGCTGCAGCGGCATGCCAGTTTGAACAGGTCATAGTTCTTTTCGCCGGGGTTGAAGTTGATGCCTTCTTTTACACGGAAGATCTGAATGGGGAAGATGGCTGTTTCGCCATTGCCCAGACCTGCTTCTGTTACCAGCAGGATATTTTTCATGATCATGCGGCCTTCTGTGGAAGTATCCATACCGTAGTTGATGGAGGAGAAGGGGGTCTGCGCACCGGCACGGGAATGCATAGTGTTCAGGTTATGCAGCAGAGCTTCCATTGCCTGATAAGTTGCTTTGTCTGTTTCTTCTGTTGCTTTTTTTACGGAGAAAGCCTGTGCTTTCACGAAAATATCTTCGGGAACGCCTGCTTCCAGAATCAGTTTCTTTTCTGCTTCATGGTAAGCGGGGCACTGATCCAGATTGGGATACAGATCCTGTTCTGCCAGAACCTTATAGGCTGCTCTTGCGGCATCTGCGTGTTCGGGGCAGTCCATCACTTCAATCAGGGAAGCCAGATTGGAACGGTAGCGTTTGATGTATGTTTTTGCAACGCCGGGAGCCAGACCATAGTCAAAGTTGCCGATGGACTGACCGCCGTGCTGGTCGTTCTGGTTGGACTGGATGGCGATACAAGCCAGAGATGCGTAGGAAGCGATATCATTGGGTTCGCGCAGTACGCCGTGGCCTGTGGAGAAGCCGTCCTTGAACAGTTTCAGCAGGTCAATCTGACAGCATGTGGTTGTCAGGGTATAGAAGTCCAGATCGTGGATGTGGATATCACCGTTTCTGTGGGCTTCGGAATGTTTGGGGTTCAGCACGTAGCTTTCGTAGAAATGCTTTGCGCCTTCGGAACCGTATTTCAGCATGGAGCCCATGGCTGTGTTGCCGTCGATGTTGGCATTTTCACGTTTGATGTCACTGTCTGTTGCATCTTTGTATGTGATGTCTTCGAAGGTTTTCATCAGACGATCGTTCATATTTCTGACTCTGGTACGTTCTGCGCGGTACAGGATGTAAGCCTTTGCAGTACGCACATAACCGTGGTCGATCAGGATGCGTTCCACGCTGTCCTGAATCTGTTCTACGGTAGGGGATGTGATCCCTTTTTCTTCAAATCTGTTGGATACTTCATGGGCAAGGCTCAGACATACGCTGTAATCCTTTGCACCAACAGTCGCCTGAAAAGCCTTATCGATGGCGCTGGCGATCTTGTTGATGTCAAAGAAAACCTGACGTCCGTCTCTTTTTGTGATAGTCGTGATCATGGCGGATTCTCCTTTGCTTTTTGTTCGAATTTCAATGGAATGTTGTATCAAATCAAACACAAGATATTGTGTTACTTTTATTTTTAGCAAGCACATATATTGTATGCCACATCGGCGGAAATTGCAAGGGGAACACAAGATATTGTGTAATTATATGAAAGGTGCATAAAAATAGCGGAAGATGAGCCGTTTGAACATAGAATAAAAGGAGAAAATGAAAAAAAGGGGTAGAAATTTTATGAAATGGGAGCGGTTTTCGGAACTGAAAGAAAAGGAAGTCATCAATATCTGCGACGGCAAACGGCTGGGCTGCATCTGTGATCTGGAGATCGACAGTGTGACGGGAAAAATCTGCACCATCATCATTCCGGAGGAGAGCGGGAAGTTCTGTTTTTTCGGAAAGGAACGGGCCTATTTTGTGCCGTGGCGGTGTATCCGCCGCATCGGGGATGATATCATTCTGGTAGAGGTGGATGGGGAAGATATTCTGCGAACGGATGAAGGATGAACACAAGATATTGTGTTTTCTCTGTTGACCAACGGCAATTTCTCCCTTATACTGATATTATATGGAACTATGTCAACTAATGGAGGAGGAAATCCCATGAAATGTCCTTTCTGCAATTATAATGATACAAAAGTCATCGATTCCCGTGCCCAGGATGAAAATTCCGTGATCCGCCGCCGCCGTGTGTGCGAAAGTTGCGGCAAACGATTCACTACCTATGAACGGATCGACCTGATCCCCATCACTGTCATCAAAAGCGATGGTACCAGAGAGATCTTCGATAAGAGCAAGGTGATGAACGGCATTATGAAATCCTGCAACAAACGCCCTGTGACCGCGCAGCAGATTCAGGATCTGGTGGATGATATCGAAAATACACTGATGGGCAGCGGCGAAAGAGAAGTGCCCTCCAAGCAGATCGGCAATATGGTCATGGACAGACTGAAGGAAGTGGACGAGGTGGCCTATGTGCGCTT
This sequence comes from Anaerotignum sp., assembly GCF_045122575.1. Lineage (GTDB taxonomy): Bacteria > Bacillota > Clostridia > Lachnospirales > Anaerotignaceae > Anaerotignum_A. The sequence goes on from NZ_JBGVHV010000116.1 coordinate 4,141, forward strand.
TGCTTCCGTATATCGTCAGTTCAAGGATATCAATACCTTTATCGATGAACTGGAAAAACTGCTGGTGGAAAAGAAACAGGGGTGAGAATGATGGCGGAACAGAAAACAAAAGCACTTTTTACCTGCACAGAAGCAGGCTATGAAATGGCGGTGGCGATCATGGAAGCCTATCGTCAGAGCGGTATGGCGGCTTATTTTTACGGCATTGCCGATGCGGCAGATCTGGTTTCCATCGGGGAAACCAACGGCATGACCCATGTGCTGCATTTTATGGACGGGGAAAATATCAGACTGGTGAGCCTTTCCGATGAAATGGGCGGCTTTACTACAGATATTAAAATCAGTGATCTGCTTCTGATGCAGAAATAAAAATGATAGACAGGCAAGAAACCACAAAATACCTCATAGGATAGGAGTGTAACAACACACTTTATCTTAAGGAGGTATTTTTATTATGTGTGGATTTGGTTCTGGTAACGACAATGGTATCATCTGGATCATCATTCTGCTGTGCCTGTGCGGCAACGGCAACGGCAATGGCTGTGGCTGGGGCGACAACAGTTCCTGGATCTGGATCATCCTGCTGCTGTGCTGCTGCGGCAACCACAACAGCATTGGCAACGGCTGTTCTGCATGCTAAACCGATCACCAAAGGGCTCCCGATTTTTGCGGGAGCCTGTCTCATTTTGCGGAGAAAAAATCGGAATGACAAAAGCCTTCCTTTTAAAATAAAAGGGAGGTGATTTTTTATGATGGAAAAAAGAAAAAAGGAAAATCAGGTACGACTTTGGATCGAGGCGGAAAAGGAACGGCTTCTGGAAAAGGCCTATGACCGAGGAAAACCCTTTCTGGAGGCATTTTATACCCAGTGTATCGAAAGCACGGCGGCCGATGCCCATGAGGTTTTTCTGGAAACGCCCCTGCTGTTCAATTATTTCAGAGAGAAACTGGAGGGAATGGAGCGAGAAACGGTAGCCCGCTTTTTCAAATTGGCAGCCATCCACCATACCATCCGCATTGTCCGCCGCAGGAAAAAAGAACTGAACTGGGAAGAAATGAAACAGACCATGACAGAAATTTACGGATTGGAGCAGAAAGAACAGGATCTGGCGGAATTGCTGCATCAGTGTGCCGCCAGCTATCAGACGGGCTTCCACGAATTGTTCCATAAAACCACAGCAAGATATCTCTTTGGGGATCGGGAGCTGTCTGGTTTTTCCTTCGCTTTTATCGGCAATTTCTGGTATAATTCCTATAGTAGTTTTATGGGCTCTTTTACGGGATATGTACCATTCCATATCCGTCTGCGGGATGCCCTGTAAAAACGGAGGGATTTCGGCATGGCAAACAAATGGACGGAACAACAGAAAAAGGCCATAGAAGCAAGGGGCAGCGACCTGCTCATTTCTGCGGCAGCGGGCAGCGGCAAAACGGCGGTGCTGGTAGAGCGCATCATCACCCGCATCATTGCGGAGGAACAGGAGATTGACCGCCTTCTGGTGGTGACTTTTACCAAGGCGGCGGCATCGGAAATGCGCCAGCGCATCGGCGCGGCCATTGCAAAAAAACTGGAAAGTGACCCCAACAACATCCACCTGCAGAGTCAGATGGCTTTTTTGCCGCGGGCGGATATCAAGACCATCCATGCGTTCTGTCTGCAGGTCATCAAGGAATACTACCATCTGATCGAGATCGATCCTGCCGTCCGTACGGCTGACCCTGCGGAAGTGAAACTCCTGCAGAAGGAAGTACTGGAGGAGCTGTTTGAAGAGCTGTATGCCGAAGAAAAGAATGAATGGTTTTTGAACCTGCTGGAAACTTTTACGACCTCCACCAAAGACGACAAACTGAAAGAACTGATCCTGCAGGCATATACTTATGCGGAAGGTGCACCTGTTCCAGAAAAACTGCTGGATGCTGCGGCGGAAGGCTTTGCCCTTGCAGAAGGGCAGACCATGGATGACTGCAAATGGTTTTCCTTTATCCGAGAGGGTGTGAAAAACAACGTAGAGTACGCTCTGTATCAGCTGCAGAAAGCCTCTCTGCTTTCGGATGGCGGTGAATTTGAGGGCTACCACAATCTGCTGGAAAAAGAAGTGCAAATGGTGAAAAAACTGCAGGATGTGCTGGACAAACCCTATCAGGAATGGCGTCTGGCCTATATCGCTGTGGAATTTGCCCGCTTGCCTGCTTATCGCGGAGAGGAAAAGGAGTTTGCGGAGGTTATCAAGGAACTGCGCAATGACGCCAAGGATACCCTCAAAAGGGTGGGGGAGGTTTATTTTGCCTACAGCGCGGAAACGCAGACGGAACTGATCCGAAAACTGTATCCCGTTGCCAAAGCCCTTGCAGACGTGACGAAACGGTTCATGGCTGCCTTTGGGGCGGCCAAAAAAGAGAAGAACATCATCGATTTTACGGATTATGAGCACTTTGCCCTGAAGATCCTGCTGGATGAAGAGGGCAGACCGACTGCTGCGGCGGAAGAACTGCGCCAGCGGTATGATGAGATCATGATCGATGAATATCAGGACAGCAATATCGTACAGGAACTGGTGCTGTCCGCAGTTTCGGGGGAAGCTGTTGGAGAAAATAACCGCTTTATGGTGGGGGATGTGAAGCAGAGCATTTATCGCTTCCGTCAGGCCATGCCGGAACTGTTCAATGAAAAGTATCTGCGTTATCCTGCCGCGGAAGGCGGAAAGGAACGAAAAATCATCCTTTCCAAGAACTTCCGCAGCAGAAAAAATATATTGGATGGAGTTAATTTTATTTTCCGACAGATCATGTGTCGGGATTTTGGTGATATCGATTATGATGCCGAAGCAGCCCTGTATGCGGGGATGGAATTCCCGCCCTGCCCAGAGCCCCACGGCGGCGCCAATGAGATTATCCTGATCGAAACAAAAGAAGCGGAAGATTCTGATCTTTCCGAAGAATTGCAGGAAATGGACCGTCGACAGGTGGAAGCTACGGCTATTGCAAAGCGAATCAAAGGACTGATGGAAAGCGGTTTCCACGTGCTGGATAAGAAAACAGGAGAATACCGCCCCCTGCAGTATGGGGATATTGCCATTCTCCTGCGCTCCATGAAAAACTGGGGCGGCGTACTGGAAGAGGTATTCGGCAGGGAAGGACTGCCTTATTATGCGGAAACGGCAGAGGGCTATTATTCCGTGCCTGAGGTGGAAACGGTGCTGCATCTGCTGCGGCTGATCGATAATCCCAGACAGGATATCCCCTTGTTGTCGATCCTCCATTCTCCCATTTACAGCCTGACGGCCGATGAACTGATGCAGATCCGTCTGGGCGGCGGCAAGGGCGGCTATTATGATTGTCTGCAGAATTATCTGGAAGAGGGAGAAACTGAGGAACTGCGGGGGAAGATTTCCGCTTTTCTGGCGGATATCGACCTTTGGCGCCGACAGAACAGAGAACTTTCTCTCCACGAACTGCTGCGGCTGCTTTACAGAGAGACAGGCTATTACGACTATCTGGGCATGACCGCCGGGGGTGCCCTACGGCAGGCAAATCTGCGTCTTCTGCTGGAAAAGGCGGAGCAGTATGAAAAGGGCAGCCGCAAGGGGTTGTTCTATTTCATCCGTTATGTGGAGGATATGAAAACGGCAGAGGTGGAAACAGCTTCCGCCAAACTGCAGGATGACTCCCCCGAACATATCCGCGTAATGACCATCCACAAGAGTAAAGGGCTGGAATTCCCTGTGGTCTTTGTTTCCGATATGGGGAAAAATTTCAACGAAATGGATTCCCGCGCCCCTGTGATCTTCCATCAGAAATGGGGCATGGGTATGGACTGGATGGACTTGGAAAAACGGGTATCCTACCGCACTCTGGCTAAGATGGCGCTGGCAGATGCCATTAAAATGGAAAGTCTGGCAGAGGAGATCCGCGTGCTGTATGTTGCCCTGACCCGTGCCAAGGAAAAACTGATCCTGACGGGGACAACGAAGGATCTGGAAAAATCCATGGGAAAATGGTCACAGACGGCGGAAACGGAAAATGGGACACTGCCCCTGTTCCGTCTGCGCAGGGCGAAAAGTTATTTCGACTGGGTGATGCCTGCCTATTTGAGACATCCTGCAGCGCCGCAGGAGGTATGGAACACTGCTCATCGTTTTGTTCAGGAGGATTCTGACTGGGAATTTTCTATCCTGAAACGGGATGAAGTGCTGCAGTCGGTGGATGCAGAACAGAAACTGGCGGAGGAACAGAAGGAATATTTTGAAAGATGGGAAAGTGCTGCGGAGATGACGAAAAGCCGAGAGGAAATCTTCCGCATTCTCAGCTGGCAGTATCCTTTTGGGAAAGAAACCAAACTGCCTGCAAAACTTTCTATTTCCGAGATCAAGCGAAAATATCAGGAAGAAATGAGCGGCGAACTGCAGGCGGCGCCGAAGATCATCCGCCTGCCGGAAAAACAGGAAACAAAGGGACTGACCGGCGCCCAGATCGGTACGGCCATGCATACGGTTCTGGAGGAATGTGACCTTAGAAAGGAATATGACAGGGAAAGTCTGGAAGGGCTGATTGCTGCGCTGGTGCAGAAGGGCAGGCTGACGGAGGAAGAAGGAAAGGCTGTCCGCCGAAAGGAACTGCTGCAATTTTTCCGCAGTGAACTGGCACAGAGACTGCGAGCCGCCGATAGTATAGAAACAGAACGAACCTTTTCTCTGCTGATGCAGCCAAAGGAACTGTTTTATGGAAAGGAATACGCAGAGGTGACGGATACAATCCTGGTCAATGGGATCATCGACTGTTATTTCGTTGAAAACGGGAAAGTCGTCCTGCTTGACTATAAGTCTGACCGGATTTATGATGAGGAGGAACTGAAAGAGCGTTACCGCATCCAGCTGCAGCTGTATCAGACTGCGCTGGAACGGGGACTGGGGCTGCCTGTGGGGGAAGTGTTTCTGTATTCCTTTGCCATGGGCAGGGCGATCTCGTTGAGATAAGAGGTGGAAAGAATGTCATATATTTTGGTATTGATCGCAGGGGTCAGCTGGGGACTGATCGGCGTTTTTACGAAGGCCATCGATCGGCTGGGCTTTACGGAAATGCAGATGCTGTTTGTGAAAGGCGTGCTGGCAACGGCAGTGCTGCTGCTGATCATCTGTGTGAAGGATAAAAAACAGTTGAAATTGAAGGGGTGGAAGGATCTGCGCTATTTTGTAGGCACAGGCATCATCAGTTTTTCCTTTTTCAGCTGGGCTTATATGAAGGCGGTCAATCTGACCAGCCTTGGGGTGGCGGCGGTTCTGCTTTATACAGCACCTACCTTCGTTATGCTGTTTTCCATCCTGCTGTTTGGAGAAAAGATGACGAAAACAAAGGGGATCGTTCTGCTGATGACCTTCGTTGGCTGTATTCTGGTGACGGGACTTCTGGAAGGCGGCGCAGCCTTTACCTGGCAGGGGATCGCCATCGGGCTGGCAGCAGGGGTCGGCTATGCCCTGTACAGCATTTTTGGAACCTATGCCATCAAGGCGGGGTATGGTTCCCTGACTATTTCCTTTTATACCTTTCTGATGGCAACGATCACCATGACTTTTCTGGTGGAGCCTGTGGCGGTGGTCACGAAGATCACGGAACTGGGTCAGTGGCCTCTGGCCGTTTCCTTTGCTCTGCTGACGACGGTCGTGCCTTACCTGACTTATACGAAAGGGCTGAGCGGCCTGCCTGCATCCAAGGCATCCGTAACGGCGACCATTGAGCCTGTAGTGGCGGCGGTTCTGGGGATCGTGGTATTCCATGAAAGCGTGACTATGCTGAAACTGACAGGCATCGTGCTGGTACTTTCCTCCGTGGCGGTCATGAGCCGACAGGAACAGAAATAAATATCTGAACAGAAAAAAGCCCTATCCGTTTGGATAGGGCTTCGTTTTTCCTTTGGGTCGAAAGCAGATTTCGGCACAAAGGAAAAAAGGTGAGCCATAAATGACTCACCTTTTTTAAGTACAGAATTATTCGGGTTTGATTGCACCTGTGGGGCAGTTGCCTACGCAAGAACCGCAGTCAATGCATTCACCAGCGTTGATTACGTAAACGCCGCCGTCTTCTTTGATGCAACCTGTAGGGCAGCCGCCTGCGCAAGCGCCACAACCGATGCATTCGGGACCGATTTTATGAGCCATTGGAAATACACCTCCTTCTTCATTCTACAAGCCTATTTTATATCAGAACATCCATTTTGGCAAGGAGTATTTCTCATTTTTATAAAAAAAAGAATCAAAAGGAGGAAAAAGTTGTACTTTTATACCAATTTCGCAGTATTTACATAAGTTTGTCGTTTTCTCGTTCCTGTCTCTGATACTCTTCCTTATAGTCCAGATATTCCTGGGTGGATACGCGGATCTCATCATATTCCGCCTGAGTGATGGGGCGCACGATGCGGCAGGGGATGCCGTATGCCATGTGACCTGCGGGGATGCGCATTCCTCTTTTTACCACGGCACCTGCGCCGATGAAGCAGTTTTCTTCGATGACAGCGCCTTCCTGAATGATGGCACCCATGCCGATCAGCACGTTATCGTGGATGGTGCAGCCGTGGATGATGGAATTGTGGCCGATGGTCACGCCGCTGCCCACGTTGATATCATAACCTACTTCTACATGGAAGGTGGTGTTTTCCTGCAGATTGGTGTTGTCGCCGATTTTGATCTTACCATAGCCTGCCCGTACCACGGTGCCGGGATAGATGATCACGTTTTCCCCCAGTTCCACACTGCCGATGACTTCTGCTGTGGGGAAAACGAAACAGGAATCGGGCACTTTGGGGATAAAGTTCTTGTATTTACGGATCATGGGATTGCTCCTTTCGCGAAAATCTCTCAATTACCAATAAATTCTTCTATCCTTATCATATCTGCAAAGGAGAATCTTGACAAGAGGGGGCGTATTGTTTACAATGCTATTTGCAAATGCAAAGCGTTTGCTTTTGGAGGTCGAAATGAAAAAGAAATTTTCTGTTTTGCTGCTGGCGCTGACGGTGCTGCTGTCGGGCTGCGGCAAATATGTCGATACAACTGAAAACAGCGAAAAACTGCAGGTGGTCACCAGTTTTTATCCCGTTTATCTGCTGGCGCAGGCGGTGACAGAAGGCGCGGCGGAAATGGAGCTGATGAACATGGCTCAGCCCCAGACCGGCTGTCTGCATGATTACGAACTGACTATTTCCGATATGAAGCTTCTGGAGGGAGCGGATGTGCTCATCATCAACGGCGGCGGTATGGAAGGTTTTCTGGAGCAGGCGGTGGAACGATATCCTGACTTAGTCATTGTAGATACTTCCGCAGGCATCGAACTGCTGGAAGAGGAAGAGCACCATCACCACAAAGAAGCAACAGAAGGGGAACATGCAGGCCATGGCCATGACCATGAGGGGAATCCTCATATCTGGCTGTCTCCCGAAAGAGCGGCGCAGCAGGCGGAAACCATCGCGGCGGCATTGGGTGAACTGGACAAGGTCGATGCAGCATGTTTTGCGGTAAATGCTGCAGCGTTTCGGGAAGGAACGGAGGAACTGCTGGAAAAAGCCCGTGCAATCGGAATCTCCGAAGGGGAATACTCCGCAGTCTTCCATGAAGGCTTTGCTTATTTTGCGGAATTGTTCCATCTGGAAAATGTGTGCGGCATTTTTGCCGATGAATATCAGATGCCCTCTGCCAGAGAACTGACAGAAGCGGCCGATGAAGCAAAAAAACACGGGATCCGTTTCTTTCTGACAGCAGCGGATAACGGCAGGATCTATGCGGAGACGCTGGCGGCAGAGGTGAATGAAAATATCATTTTATTGGATCCATTGACAACGGCAGATGAAGCAGGTCTTTCCTATCTGGAAAGGATGGATCAGAATATAGATGTGGTTGCGAAAGATTGGAAGGAGGGGACAGAATGAGCGGAAGTCATAATAGCTGCGGCCTTTGCAGCATCCGAATGGAAAATATCAGTGTGATCAGCGGAGAAGATATCCTGCTGGATGATGTGAACCTGACTTTCCACTGCGGGGAACTGACGGCTCTCATCGGGAAAAACGGTGCAGGGAAAACGACGCTTTTGAAAACCCTTCTGGGAGAACGTCATTATAAAGGAAGTATTTCTTTTACAGACCATCATGGTACGGTGCTTCCTGTGCCGAAAATCGGCTATGTGCCCCAGCATCTGGATTTTGATAAAAGCATGCCCGTATCCGTGGCGGATTTTATTGCGGCGGCAAAGGGCGGCAAAGCAGTCTGGCTTGGAAAAAATAAAAAAATGAAGGAAAACATCCGCAGGATGCTGGATGATATGGAATGCGGCTATCTGGCAGACAGAAGACTGGGGGCTCTTTCCGGTGGGGAACTGCAGAGAGTTCTGCTGGCGCTGGCGACAGATCCTGTGCCCGATCTGCTGGTTCTGGATGAGCCTGTTTCCGGTGTGGATATGGCAGGGTTGGATCTGTTCTATAAACGGATCATGGAGCTGCGGGATAAACAGCACATGGCGGTTCTGCTGGTTTCCCACGATCTGGGGCTGATCCGAAAGTATGCGGATAAGGTGGTCCTTCTGGATAAAACGATCGTAGCAGAAGGCGAAGCCGATGATGTTTTCAGAACAGAGGCTTTTAAAGAGGCTTTTGGTTTTTCTCCTGAGGAGGTGGCAGAATGGAAATGATCTATGGTTTTCTGGAAACACTGCCTGTCTCCATGTTTCAGTATGATTTTATGAAAAACGCCTTTCTGGCGTCTATTCTGATCGCGCCTTTGTTTGCTCTGTTGGGGACGATGGCGGTCAATAACAAGATGGCATTTTTCTCTGATGCTCTGGGACACAGTGCTTTTACGGGCATTGGGCTGGGGGTTCTGCTGGGGATGGAAGATCCCCTGCTGGCGATGCTGGCCTTTGGCATTTTCCTTGGTCTGGTCATTACGAAGGTGAAATCCGCAAACATGGTATCTTCTGATACAGTCATCAGCGTGTTTTCTTCAGCGGCCATGGCACTGGGGATCGTGATTTTATCTGCCAGCGGCGGTTTTGCCAAATACTCTTCCTATTTAATAGGGGATATCCTGACGGTGGGGAAGAATGACCTGCTTACTATCACCATCGTTCTGGCGGCGGCATATATTCTGTGGGCAGTATTGTATAATCAGTTGCTGCTTCTCAGTGTGAACCGCTCTCTGGCGGCCAGCCGTGGGGGAAAGGTCATGCTGGTAGAAAATATTTTTGTGATGATGGTAGCGGTTGCTGTTATGGTATCCATTCGCTGGGTGGGGATCCTGATGATCAACTCCCTGTTGATTCTGCCGGCGGCAGCGGCGAGAAATATCACAAGGACGACAAGAAGCTATCACTGGACGGCAACGGTGTTCGGTCTGATCGCTTCCGCGGTTGGTCTGGGGATTTCCTATCGTTTTGGTACATCCGCAGGGGCGACTATGGTGCTGACAGCTGCGCTTCTGTTTTTCGTTACATATTTTATCGGAAAAGCACGGAAATAACGTTGAGATCTGACGGGATTTGTGATATCCTGTCTGGCAGAGTAAATTTTTTAGGAGGAAATGAACATGCATGTAAAATATGATACAAAAGGTATCTGCGCAGTGCGCGTGGAATTTGACGTAGAAGACGGCGTGGTGAAAAATATCAGCTTCTTGGGTGGTTGTGATGGTAACCACAAAGGGATTGCAGCTCTGGCGGAAGGTATGACACCTGAAGAAGCGACAAAAAGACTGAAAGGCATCACTTGCGGCAGAAGAAACACAAGCTGCCCCGACCAGTTGGCAGTAGCGCTGGAAGAATTTATGAAAAATCAGTAAAAAGAAAAACAAGAAAAAATTGTCGGTGTCCGCAGAGGTGTGACAGTATGCAGACATTTATCCGCGGGCATCAGACAATCGGAAGCGGCGATGGTGCAAATGACACAAAGAGTTGAAAAATCGCTGTTTTTCGTAAATTTCTTAATATTTTTTGTTGACAATGAGACCCCCCTTGTGATATTCTATATCGGAAGACGGAGGTCTTTTTTTTGTGTGCCGAGATAAACTTGAGGCATACAGAATACTGAAGTAAACAACATTCATCAGAGACGGAGGTGAAAATCTTGAGAACAAGAATTACCTTGGCTTGCACAGAGTGCAAACAGAGAAACTACAGCACAACTAAGGACAAAAAAGTTATGCCTGACAGAATGGAAATCAAAAAATATTGTAAGTTCTGCAAAGCTCACACAATGCACAAAGAAACAAAATAATTTTTTGTGAGAGCCATTCCGTAGTTAAGGAGTGAACGTATTGGAAGAAAAGAACATCACAACCCAAACGAACGAAGTGAAGCAAACGAAGCCAGCTCCTCAGGCAAAAACAGCAAAAAAGAAAGACAATGACAAGGACTCTTTCGCTGATTATAAAGCAGAGTTCAAAAAAATCGTGTGGCCTACACGCCCTGAAGTTGTTAAGAAAACAGCAACAGTTGTTGTCACATCCCTGATCGTAGGTGCTATTATCTTCTGCATGGACACAGTTTTCACTGCAGGTTACAGCGCGATCATTGGTCTGTTAGGTTAATAGTTGATACGAATTAGAAAAAAGGATGGTTTAAATGTCTGAAGAAATCAATAAGGCTGAGGAAATGAAAGAAGTGTCTGCAGAGGCTAGATGGTACGTGGTTCATACCTACAGCGGTTATGAAAACAAAGTAAAAGCCAACATCGAAAAAACAGTCGAAAACAGAGGGATGCAGGATCAGATTTTTGAAATCAGCGTTCCTATGCAGGACGAAATTGAGATGAAGGAAGGCCAGAAAAAGACAGTGCAGCGCAAAGTTTTCCCCGGTTATGTACTGCTGAATATGATCATGAATGACGAGACATGGTATGTCGTTCGCAACACTAGAGGCGTAACAAGCTTCGTCGGCCCCGGCTCCAAGCCCGTTCCCCTGACAGACGCAGAAGTGCGTGCGATGGGTATCGGCGGCCAGGTGGAAAATCTGGATGTGGAAGTAGGCGAAAGCGTTCGCGTAGTTACAGGTCCTTTTGCGGATTCTGTAGGCCAGATCCAGGAGATCAATGCTAACAAGAAGACTCTAGTCGTAAGTCTTTCCATCTTCGGCAGGGAGACACCCGTAGAGCTTGATTTCGCTCAGATCGATAAGCTTTGATAAAAAAGCTTACAAATTAAGTCAATTGTTTGTCAAAAGGCAGAAAATTCTGCCGAGTGGGAGGGACAATCCCCGCTAATTACCACATTTATAGGAGGTGCCATCATGGCAAAGAAAGTAACAGGTTATATTAAATTACAGATCCCCGCAGCGAAGGCAACACCCGCTCCTCCTGTTG
>NZ_JBGVHV010000117.1:0-12706 GCF_045122575.1 Anaerotignum sp.
ACATCTATACAGGAGGACATGAAATGAAGAAAAAACTCATTCAGTTCAAAAACATCGTGAAAAGCTACGAAGACGGCAAAGTCGTTCTGAAGGGCATCAATCTGGATATTTATGAAAATGAATTCGTGACTCTGCTGGGGCCTTCCGGCTGTGGTAAGACAACTCTGCTGAGAATCCTTGGCGGTTTCCTGAATGCCGATCAGGGTCAGGTCATCTTCGACGGGCAGGAAATTTCCAATATGCCCCCTTATAAAAGAGAGGTCAACACCGTATTCCAGAAATACGCTCTGTTCCCTCATATGAATGTATACGATAACATCGCTTTCGGTCTGAAGCTGAAAAAAGAACCCAAGGATATTATTGAGCAGAAGGTAAAACGTATGCTGAAACTGGTGAATCTGGAAGAATATGCAGACAGAAGCGTCACAGCCATGTCCGGTGGTCAGCAGCAGCGTATCGCCATTGCCCGCGCGCTGGTAAACGAACCTAGTGTCCTCCTTCTGGACGAACCTCTGGGTGCACTGGACTTAAAGCTGAGAAAAGAAATGCAGCACGAACTGAAAAAGATCCAGCAGGAAGTCGGCATCACATTTATTTATGTAACCCACGATCAGGAAGAAGCCCTGACTATGTCCGATAAGATCGTTGTTATGAACGAAGGGGAAATCCAGCAGATCGGTTCTCCTACAGATATTTACAACGAACCCGTCAACGAATTTGTTGCCAACTTCATCGGTGAATCCAACATCATTGAAGGTATGATGGTAGATGATTACAAAGTTGTATTCGAAGGCAGACGCTTTGACTGCGTAGACTACGGCTTTGGCAAAAATGAGGTCGTGGATGTTGTCATCCGTCCCGAAGACCTGGATATCGTGCCCCGCGGCGAAGGGAAACTGAAAGGCGTGGTAAAATCCGTTCTGTTCAAAGGCGTACATTACGAAACCATGGTGGAAACAAAGGTCGGCACGGAAATCACCGTAAAAATGGCCGTTTCCAACGACAGACCCGTTTATAATGAAGCGGCAAATGAAAAAATGTCTGCCAATGACTTCTATCTGGATATGGATGACGTGGAAGAACTGGACGAAGCGACTATCATCGCCCGTGCCGATGCCCAGGCATGGAACCCCGATGAGGATGAATGGATCTCCATCAAAGAAGTGGATTATGAAATCAAAAAGGAAAACGGCAAATATCCCGTTACCTTCTCCACTGCCGCAGGCACATCCATCACCATCAACATGATCGTAAAGGATGAAAACCGTGTGACCAGTGAGGAAAATGAAGAAGAAATTTACGCCATGAATTTCTTTAAAAAGGTAGACGAAATTCAGGAAGCCATCGCCCTGGATACCGACCTGAAAACATGGGCCAACGCCTCTGCATGGAGTCTGGAAGACGGCACAGCTGTAGAAATTACAGAAGTAAAATATGATTTCGACCCCGAAACCATCACGCCCGGGGTTTATGATGTTACTTTCGCTACAAAGGGTTACGAATATAAAGTAGATACTACCGATAAATACGAAGTGGATGATATGGTTGGTCTGATGTTCCAGCCGGAAGATATCCATATCATGTCTAAAAACAACTACTAAGAAAGGGGGCAACCGCGAATGAAACAATTTCGCAATATGATCTATCCCTATGTGGGCTGGCTGTTGGTTATGGTCGTTGTCCCCATGTTTATGATCTTATTATATGCTTTTACAACGGCGGGCAACGAAGTAACGACCTTCCGTTTTACGCTGGATAACTTTTCCCGTTTCCTGACGGATAAAGTTTTTATTGATGTATTGAAACGTTCCATGATCATTGCCATTGCGACAACGGTCATCTGTGTGCTTCTGGGCTACCCCATTGCCTATGCCATTGCAAAGGGGAATGAAAAGAGCGGCTTTTTCTGGGTCATGCTCATCACACTGCCCACATGGATCAATATGCTGGTGCGTACCTACGCATGGGTGGGCATCCTGCAGGATGACGGCCTTCTGAACAGCATTCTCGGTCTTGTTGGCATCGGGCCTTTCCATATGATCCACACCACCTTCGCCGTGGTACTGGGGATGGTTTATAACTTCATTCCCTTTATGATCCTGCAGATCCATTCTTCTCTGGCGAAGATGGACAGAAGCCTCATCGAGGCTGCCAACGATCTGGGGGCAAATCCTGTACAGAGCTTTCTGAAGGTAACACTGCCCTTGTCTCTGCCCGGGGTACTGAGCGGCATCACGCTGGTGTTCCTGCCTGCGGTATCCAGCTTCTTTATCCCGAAACTTCTGGGCGGCGGCCAGTATGTACTGGTTGGTAACGTTATCGAAACCCAGTTCCTGACCAGCGGCGACTGGAACTTCGGTGCGGCAATTTCCCTCATCATGGCGGTTATCATTATGATCTCCATGTGGCTGACCCGCAAGGTAGACACTGACCCTGCGGCCAACGGAAAGGGGGCGTGATGGTATGAAAAACAAAGGCAATCTTGCAGGAAAGATCCTGCTGGGGGCAACAGCGGTATTCTTTTACCTGCCCATCTTGTATATCATCGTGTTCTCCTTCAATGATTCCCGCTCTCTGACCCATTTCGGCGGTTTCTCTCTGAGATGGTATGAAAAAATGTTCGCGGACAGCACCATGATGGAAGCAGTGGTTTATACGGTCATCATCGCATTGCTGGCAACCATCATTTCCACGGTGGCAGGTACACTGGCGGCCATCGGTATGTCCAAATCCAAAAAGGTGCTCCGCAATCTGGTGGAACAGGTGAATAACCTGCCCATTATGAACCCGGAAATCGTAACAGCCATCGGGCTGTTGATGTTCTTCAGTGCCATCGGCATTAAAAAGGGCTTCCTGACCCTGCTGCTGGCTCATATCATGTTCTGTATCCCCTATGTGATCCTGTCTGTTATGCCCAAGCTGCGCAGCCTGGATCCCAATCTGGCGGATGCGGCCATGGACTTGGGTGCAACACCTTTTCAGGCATTGACGAAGGTCATCGTGCCTCAGATCATGCCCGGTATCGTTTCCGGCGCCCTGATCGCATTTACCATGTCCTTCGATGACTTCATTATTTCTTACTTCGTGACAGGCAATGGCGTACAGAATATTTCCATTCTGGTTTACACCATGTCGAAACGTGTCAATCCGTCCATCAACGCCCTGTCCACACTGGTGATCGTTCTCATTACCATCGCACTGATCGTTGTGAATGTGCTGCCTGTCATCCGTGAAAAACAGGGGAAAGCAGGTCAGCCTGTGGGCAAAGCATCCATCGTCATCGGTCTGGCTGTGATCATTGCCATCGGCGGTTTCGGCTGGTCTACCCTTCGCGGCGGCGGTGCATCTCCTGAGGATGCCATTGCAAAATATGGTTCCGATAAGCTGAAACTGTATATCACAGGGGAATATATGAGTGAAGACCTGATCCCCAATTTCGAAGAAGAATTTGGCGTAGATGTCATCGTGGAATATTTCGATTCCAATGAAATGATGTATACGAAGATGCAGGCGGGGGATTCCTATGACGTTGTCATTCCTTCTGACTATATGATCCAGAGAATGATGAACGAAGGCAGTCTGCAGGAGCTGGATCTGAGCCTGATTCCCAATCTGGATAACCTGACTCCCGAAGTGACAAACCTGCCCTATGACCCCGATAATACCTATTCCGTGCCTTATTTCTGGGGCAGTGTGGGTATCATCTATAACCATAATACGGTGGATCCGAAAGATGTGGAAGAACAGGGCTATGATATCCTGCGGAATGAAGAATATAAGGACAGAATTTATATTTACGATTCCGAACGCGACTCCTTTATGATGGCGCTGAAGGCGCTGGGCTATTCCATGAATACGGATGATCCCGATGAAATCTACGATGCCTATGAATGGCTGCTGGATATGAACGATAAGATGAATCCTACCTATGTAACGGATGAGGTTATCGACGGTATGATGAATGGCAACAAGGATATTGCCGTGGTTTACAGCGGTGACGCAACCTATATCCAGTCTGAAAACGAAGATATGAGTTTCTGGATGCCTAATGAAGGCACGAACCTGTGGTATGATGCCATGGTCATCCCGAAAAATGCGCAGAATCCTCTGCTGGCTCATGAGTTTATCAATTATACGCTGACTTATGAAGCGGCTCTGGCGAACTCTGAATACGTTGGTTATACATCTCCCAACGAAGAAGTTATGCTGGAACTGAGTGATCCCGAAGAAGGGATGTATGGTGCCTATGAGGCGTATGTTCCCCGTGACGGCTATGAAAAGGACGAAGTATTCCAGGACAATCCCGTCATCAAGAAAACCATCGCTGAGCTGTGGATCAAGGTAAAGGCGTCGAAATAAGACCTTGGGGACGCTGTCCCCAACACCCCTGCGAGGGGGTCACCCCCTCGACCCGATACGAAACAGCATGTACATGCTGTTTCAATTAGGGGTGCAGGGGGATTATCTCCCTGCTGGGAGTTTGAGGGCAACGCCCTCAAGGAGGGTTGTTATGTTTGAAAAAGTAAAATTGGTTTGTCTGAGCAATACAGAAGGCAAGGCGGATTGGCTGGCAAAAGGCTTCGATGAAGTGATTTTCTCTGCCGACCAGCTGAGAAGCAATCTCCTCATCGGCGAGGAACTGCCCGAAAAAATCGTATTCGATGGCAACCTGAAGGAATTTATCCACCTCTTTCCCGAACGTACCCCTGAGGAAAGCTGTGCACTGGTGAACGGCTATCTGGAAGCGGGCGTTGCGGAATGGACGGATGGACAGTGGGAATTCTTCACTTGCCGGGCAGCCGTTCTGGGCTGCTGTACCGGTTTTTACCTTTCTGTTCTGAATAAGAAAGAAATCAGATAAATAAAAAAGACATCGGACATTTCCGATGTCTTTTTCTTTACAGAAAGAACTCGCTCAAAACCTTAAAGAACAGCAATACGATCACGACCATCAGCATTTTTCGGATGACAGCCGCACCTTTTTTGATGGCGACCCCTGCGCCCAGATAGTTGCCGATGATATTGCAGGCCGCCGCAGGAATGGCAACCGCCCAATACACGGTGCCTGCCAGAATGAATACCACCAGAGAGGCGTAATTGCTGGCCAGATTCAGGAACTTTGCGTTGCCCGTTGCGGTACGCATGTCGTATTTCAAAATTAGACAGAAGCCGATGAGGGCAAAGGTTCCTGTGCCGGGGCCGAAGAGCCCGTCGTAAAACCCGATGAGCCCTCCGATGAGGAAGGCGAGGGAGTATTTTTTACGCTGACTGAACTGATGAGACTGGTTTTCGCTGCCCATGTTTTTGTTCATCAGTGTGACTGCGGCCACCACGGGCAGGATGACCAGCATCATGGTTTTCAGGGTATGCTCATTTAAAATCAGAACGATCTTCGCTGCAATGGCGGAACAGAGAAAGGCACCCGCCGCCGCTGTCAGCCCCACGGGGATATCTACCATCTTGTTGCGGTAGTAGCGAAGGGTGGCAATGGTGGTACCGCAGGCCGCCGCAAATTTATTGCAGGCATAGACCATGTGCATGGGCAGACCGCTCAGCATATAAGCCGGCAGGGAGATGAGCCCACCGCCGCCGGCGATGGAGTCCAGAAAGCCTGCCAGAAAACTGGCGACCATCAGGAACAGAAAACTTTCAAAAGAAATGATCATATCAAACATTGGTGTTACCTCTTATCAAAGAAAAACCATCCCGTAGGGATGGTTTTATTTTTTTTTTTATTCAGGAAAATGGTTGTTGTGCCATTTTTCGGAATGCATTATTCCTTACCGTTCCAGCAGTAAGTGCAAACCTTTTCGCGGGGCAGGCCGATGGCTTCCAGAAGGCCGTCCAGAGACTGATAGCCCAGAGAAGCAAAGCCCATTTTTTCGCAGATGCGTTTCAGCATGCACTGACCTCTTTCTGTGGAAGCATCTACATATTCATCCAGGTGCAGATCGCCCTGCAGTCCTTCCAGTTCATGTACGATACGGCGTGCCAGCAGATCGTCTTCCTTGCCTTTGGAAGTGAAATTCAGGAATTTACAGCCATACATGATGGGAGGGCATGCGGAACGCATATGTACTTCTTTTGCATGGGCACTGTAAAGGAAGTCTACTGTTTCGCCCAGCTGTGTGCCGCGAACGATGGAGTCATCTACGAACAGCAGTTTTTTGCCTGCGATCAGTTCGGGTACGGGGATCTGTTTCATTTTTGCTACACGGTTTCTGATCTTCTGGTTTGCAGGTGTGAAGGAACGAGGCCATGTGGGTGTATATTTTACGAAGGGACGAGCATATTCGATGCCGCATTCGTGGGCATAACCCATGGCATGGGGCACGCCGGAATCGGGGATCCCTGCTACATAGTCTACATCGGGCAGTGTGCCGTTCAGAGCTTCGTCACGAGCCATGATGGCACCGTTTTTGTAACGCATTACTTCTACGTTGATGCCTTCGTAGTTGGAGTTGGGATAGCCATAATAGCTCCACAGGAAAGCACAGATCTTCATATCTTCGCCTGCGGGTTTCAGTGTTTCGTAACCTTCAGGTGTGATTTTAACGATTTCGCCGGGGCCCAGTTCATATTCGTTTTCGTAGCCCAGTTTATGGTATGCGAAGGATTCGAAGGAAACAGCATAGCCTTCTTCGTCCTTACCTACCAGTACGGGCAGTCTGCCCAGATTATCTCTGGCAGCAATGATCGCGTCATCTTCTGTCAGGATCAGCAGTGTTACAGAGCCTTTGATGACGTTCTGGGCATGCTTGATGCCTTCCACCAGTGTTTCTTTCTGGTTGATCAGGCTGGCAACCAGTTCTGTTTCGTTTATCATGCCTGTGGAACGGCTCATGAACTGATGGCCTTTGGCAAATTCTGCCTGCAGCAGATCTTCTGCGTTGTTGATGGCACCGATGGTTGTGATGGCGTAAGTGCCCAGGTGAGAACGAACCAGCAGAGGCTGAGGGTCGTTGTCGGAAATGCAGCCGATACCGGAAATGCAACCTTCAAATTCGATCAGGTCGTTTTCGAACTTTGTACGGAAGGGAGTGTTTTCAATGTTGTGGATCTCGCGCTGGAAGCCTTTTTCCTTGCTGTGCAGAGCCATACCACCTTTTTTTGTACCCAGATGGGAGTGGTAGTCTACGCCAAAGAAAATATCCAGAACGCAGTCGTTATTACTTGTTACGCCAAAAAAACCGCCCATGTTGTTCCTCCTGTCATATATCATAAAAGGGTATTTTTAAAAACATATAAGCGGAGAAAAACTCCGCTGTTTTTATTTTAAACGAAAAAATGCCTCAATACAACAGAAAACGCAGGATTCCGACATAGAAAATAATTTGTATTTTTCAGAGTATGAGGGCAATTTTTCCAAAAGAAGGAAAGTTGTGGCTGTTGAAAGCCCTTTTTCGGGCAGCAAAAAACCTCCCGGAAAAATTCCGGGAGGCGGATTGTCCCCGACGGGATTCGAACCCATGGCCTTCCGCTTAGGAGGCGGATGCTCTATCCTGCTGAGCTACGGAGACATGAGGGTGCAGAGCACCCTGCGATCATTTCAGTCTTTCTTCAATCAGAGAAGCCAGTTTTTTTGCGGCTTTATCCATTTTTTCGATATCCTTGCCTTCGATCATGACGCGCACCAGAGGTTCTGTGCCGGAAGTGCGGATCAGCACACGGCCGTCCTGAGAAAATTCTGTTTCCAGATCTTCGATGGCTTTGCGTACCACCGCATCATCCATATAGTTGTTTTTCTTTGCATTGTTTACGCGGGCATTTACCAGAACCTGAGGCATCACCTGCATGATGGAAGCCAGTTCGGAGGCTTTTTTGCCGCTGCGTTTCAGCACAGAAAGCAGCTGGATGGCTGTCAGCACGCCGTCGCCGGTGGAGTTATAGTCCAGGAAGATCACATGGCCGCTCTGTTCGCCGCCGATGTTGTAGCCGTCTGCCAGCATGCGTTCCAGAACGTATCTGTCGCCTACGGCTGTCTGCAGGATCTCTACGCCGTTTTCTCTGCCCATCATGATCAGACCCAGATTGGACATGACTGTGCCGACGATCGTGTCTTTTTTCAGTTCGCCTCTCTGTTTCATATCCAGACCGCAGATGGCCAGAATTTTGTCACCGTCGATCAGTTCGCCGTTTTCATCCACTGCCAGACAGCGGTCAGCGTCGCCGTCAAAGGCAAAGCCGATATCTGCGCCGTTTTCCACTACCATTTTTTTCAGATCTTCCATGTGGGTGGAGCCGCATTTATCGTTGATGTTTGTGCCGTCAGGTTCGTTGTGGATGATGCAAAGCTGTGCCCCCAGATCCAGCATAGCCAGGGGAGCGGCTTTGTATGCCGCACCGTTGGCACAGTCCAGTGCCACCTTGATGCCGCCGAATTTTTCTGTTGTTGTTTTTGTCAGGAATGCCAGATAGTCATCCAGCGCTTCTTCCGCATAGCCCTTTGTGCCAAGGCCGATGCCTGTGGGGCTGGGAAGGATCTCGGGACAGCTCATCAGGATGTTTTCGATTTCGTCTTCCAGTTCATCGCTGAGTTTGTAGCCCTGTTCGTCGAAAAATTTGATGCCGTTATATTCCACGGGGTTGTGGGATGCGGAGATCATAACGCCGGCATCCAGTCTGTATTTTCTTACCAGATAAGCCACGGCGGGAGTGGGGATCACGCCTGCCACTACTGCATGGGCACCTACGGAGCAGATGCCTGCCACCAGTGCGCTTTCCAGCATGTCGCCGCTGATACGGGTATCCATTGCCACCAGGATGCGGGGAGCGTGTTTCTTTTCTTTTGTCAGCACGTATGCACCGGCTCTGCCCAGTCGGAAAGCCAGATCGCCTGTCAGTTCTGTGTTGGCAACGCCTCTTACGCCGTCTGTACCAAATAATCTTGCCATAATCGATTCCTCCAAAATTTATTCAGATGCTTCTGTTTCTTTCACTGTTACGGTGATATAGGAAGGGTTCATGAGGAACCCGTCGGGCAGGGACGCGTGGATCATGACCTTGTGGTCGCCTGCGGAAAGGCCGTTGACATTGATGCTGCCCTGCAGATCGTCGGCCTGTATGGACTCCAGCGCGGGGCCGTCACCGGAAAGGGTGATGTGGGCGTCGCCGTGAAGGATATATTCTTTGCCGTTCTCCTGTCCCATGATCTTCAGATCGGAGGAGGAGAGTGTCAGTTGTTTCTGAGACTGTTCGAAAATTTCTACGGTCACTTCCGCTGTTTCGTTGGCATCCTTCATCAGAGTGATTCCTTCGGGCAGGTAATCTGCCAGATGGAAGGTGCGGGAAGTGGAAGTGGTCATACCGGACACATTGATGCTGTCCAGCTGCAAGGAAGCGATGCGTTCCAGTGCTTCGGGAGAGCCGAGCAGTGCCGCATACTGAGGGCGGCAGTAGATATTGCCCACCTGATAACCGGGGGCGGGGGTGCCGGTGATCTCTACCTGCAGGGGAACCTGTTTCATATCATGGAGTGCATAGGACACCATGATCTCTTCGGGATCGGTGAAAACGCCTTTTACGATCATGCCTGCAGCATTATAGCAGGTCAGGGGAGCCATGATATCGGGGGATTGCTCGATATCTTCCGCTGCTACTGCCGCGCGGACGGAGGTGACGTTGTTTACCAGAGAAGAGGGGCCTACTACCAGTACCGTTTCTGTACTGAGCAGAGGTTCGGAGAGGTAGGTGCCGTCTTCCAGGTCGCCGTTCAGATCCACCTCAACAGGCAGTTCCTTGGAGGCCATGGTTTCTACGGAAACCTCTACTACAGCGGGAGACTTGCTGCTGATGCCGTAGGTGTTGCCACCCTGTACGGAAACAGTTACGGGCAGCGCGATGACATCCCCGTTGACTGCATAGGAAAGTTCGCTCAGATCCACAGAGGCGGTGATCCATTCAGGGTTCTGGCTCAGTCTGTCCAGTGCGGTTCGCTGGGCTTTCACCTTTACAACGATTTTTGTATTTTTCAGTTCTTCCAGATTGCCTACGGTCAGCCCTCTGTCTGTCAGCACTTCAATGTTGCGGACGGAAAGGGGACGGCTGTAGTCTCTGGTACCGATGGGCTGGTCGATGTTGATGACCATGAACCACAGGATCGTGGCGATGGCGATGGAAAGCAATTTCCAGCCGAAGTCTTTACAAATCAGTTCCTGTAATTTTTTCATCATGCATCACAACCCCCTTTTCCAAATGGTAGCAAAAGGTTTTTTGCTGCCTTCTTTCTGGGGCTGAGAGATCATGCTTCTCAGCTGGTCTGTGGTCAGGTTGCGGTAAAGCACGCCGCCCCTTGCCAGAGAGATGGCGCCGGTTTCTTCGGAAACCACGATCACATAGGCATCGGAAACTTCGCTGGCGCCGATGGCTGCTCTGTGTCTGGTGCCCAGTTCCATGCTGATCTCATTGCTGTCGGTCAGAGGCAGGAAGCAGGTGGCAGCGGCCACGCGGTTATGGCGCACGATGACTGCCCCGTCGTGGAGGGGCGTATTGTGTTCGAAAATATTGATGAGCAGCTGGCTGGAAACGATGGCGTCGATGGGGATGCCGGTACGTTCCAGGTCGCCCAGAGGGACTTCCTGTTCGATCAGGATCAGGGCGCCTGTTTTCACAGAACCCATTTTTACAGCTGCTTTTACGATCTCATCTACGGTGCGCTGGGTGGCTTTGTCGTCGGTTTCTTCGTTATTGCGGACGAAGTAGTTGATGAATTTCCCTTTGCCCAGCTGTTCCAGTGCCTTTCGCAGTTCCGGCTGGAATACAACGATCACGGCGATGATACCTACGGAGATGGTATTGGAAAGGATAAAGAGGATGGTGTTCAGGTTTAACAGTGTGGCCACCGCTGCCAGAGCAAAAATTACCAGAATGCCCTTGAACAGCACCCAGGCACGGGTCTCCTTGATCCAGAAGATCAGTTTATAAATGATATATGCAACGAGGAGGATATCCAGGATATCCGTAATGCCCAGGGACGGCCTTGCAAATTCCGTGATCCCCAGACTGTCGAAAATGCCTTTGAATGTTTCCATGTTTCACACCCTGTCTGTCTTGATTGTCTGCTTTTAGGACGTTTCCATGCCCGGATGGACACAAAAATCCATATTTCTCATTATAGCATACTCTGTGTGAAAATGTTACGAAAAGATGATGAAAATCACACACTATTTTTCGGTTTTTTTGTAAAATTTCATTTAGATTCATTTCTGTAAAATGCGACATGCATTTGCGGAAAGATTGTTAAAATTCTGCTAAAAGGAATCAAAAATAATGCTTTGCAGGCGAGCGGTTTTTGGGCATATTGTATCTGAAAAAATACAATATGCGGAACAGAAAAGTGCAGATCCTGTTCGGGTGCTGTGGTTTCGGTCAGTTTTGTTCAAAATATGCAGTTTTTGAATTATGTTTTTGGTTAGTTTTGAATTTCTGCATTGTGAAAACAGATTGACTTTGTTTATTATTTGTGATTAAATAATAGTAGAAAGGGTGAATTTGCGCATTTTCACAAGGAGAATGGCATGCAGCCCTTGTTGTCTGACACTTAAAACTCTATATATTTAAGGAGGAAGAAAAAATGGAATATAAATTTTCTAACAGAATGAGCCTGCTGAAAGGTTCCGAAATCAGAGAACTGATGGCTCTGACAGCTAGACCCGAAGTTATCTCTTTCGCTGGCGGTATGCCCGCTCCCGAACTGTTCCCTTGTGAAGCAGTAAAAGAAGCTTGTGTAGAAGTTATGGACGAAATGGGTCAGAGAGCTCTGCAGTACATGCCTACAGAAGGTCTGGTAACACTGAGAGAAAAAATCGTAAAAAGAATGGAAGACAAGCTGAACATCAAAACAGATGCAGCACACGTTCTGCTGACATCCGGTTCCCAGCAGGGTCTGGACTTCTCCGCTCGTGTATTCCTGAACCCCGGCGATGTAGTTCTGATGGAATCTCCTTCTTATCTGGGTGCTGTTAACGCATTCAAAGCTTGCGAACCCACATTCGTTGAAGTTCCTACAGATGACTACGGCATGATCCCCGAAGAACTGGAAAAAATCCTGGCAACAACAGACAACGTAAAAATGATCTACGTTATCCCCGACTTCCAGAACCCCTCCGGTAAAACATGGTCTCTGAAGAGAAGAGAACACTTCATGGAAATCGTAAACAAATACGAAATCCCCGTTATCGAAGATAACCCTTACGGCGAACTGCGTTTCGAAGGCGAATACCTGCCTTCCCTGAAATCCATGGATACAAAAGACCTGGTAATCTTCCTGGGTACATTCTCCAAAATCCTGGCTCCTGGTCTGCGTATTGGTTGGGTTTGCGCTAACGAACAGGTTCTGGCTAAATACAACTTCGTTAAACAGGGTGCTGACCTGCAGATCTCCTCTCTGGACCAGCTGGTTGCTGACAGATTCCTGGACAAAAACGATCTGGATGAACACGTTGACAAAATCAGAAAAGTATATCATGTAAGAAGAGACCTGATGCTGAAAACAATGGAAGAATGCTTCCCTAAATCCTGCAAATGGACACATCCCGAAGGTGGTCTGTTCACATGGGTTGTTCTGCCTGAAGGCGTAAACGCAAAAGACATTGCTCCTAAATGTCTGGAACAGAACGTAGCATTCGTACCCGGCGGTTCCTTCTTCCCTAACGGCGGTAAAGAAAACCACTTCCGTCTGAACTACTCCAACGCTACAGAAGAAAGA
>NZ_JBGVHV010000118.1:0-22349 GCF_045122575.1 Anaerotignum sp.
TACAGAGAATGTCTGTGTGGCCCATAATGTCAGTGATCAGCCTATGGTCGATGTTGTTATCTAACAGGATCGAACCATAGGTTTTTCTGATTTTATGGGGTGATTTTGGATAGATATCCAGTTTTCTGCAGATTGTGTATAGTCTGGTACGGATGCTGTTGCCAGTCATACGCTGTCCTTTTCTGCCTAAGAAGATGTATTCTTCGAAGGGATTCAGGTGACGGATTTTTTTGATCAGCCATGCGTAATCTGCTGGGATAGGAATTGTTCTGACACCCGCTGCGGATTTCGGGAATTCTTTTACTGTATAAACGGATTTTCCGTCATCATCGGTGTATTTGGTTTCGGTTCTGCGAACCTTTACTGATAACTCATCGAAGTCTGTATGTTTCAATGTTACCAGTTCACCAACACGGAGACCTGTTACAAACAGAAGGTAAATTCCCAGATTGGCGGCATCAAGATTTCTGACCAGATATTCCATAACTTTTTGCATTTCCTGATCATCAAAGACTTCTTCATAGTCTTCTTTGATGATTTTTCGGAATGTGGTGTCAGTCAGATCCAGACGGTTGAACACATCTTCTGCTGTGAAGTCGATAAGTTCGTTGGAACTTGCTCTTTTCAGAAATCCTCGGGTGAGAGACTTCAGGTTAGAGAAACTCTTAGCTGTCATATGGTGTTCAGAAACCTGACTTTCCAGAAAGTCAATGAAGTCACGTTGCTTCAGATGTTTGATTTTCTGTTTGCCAAATTCTGCATAGTGCAGCTGAAAGATGCGGATGTTTCGATCGTAGGTTGCTTTTGCAATTTTGCCTAGTTGAAATCTGCGATCGTTCCATTCTGTAAAAACCGCTTCGATCGTGGGATCTTCTTCTAAGGCCTTGTAGAAGTCGATGATCGCCTGATCTAGAGCTGCTTTATCTTTCTTTTTTATCAGCGTTCGGCCGTTTTTATTGTTGGGCAGGTAGGTGCGCCAGTAACCATCTTTTGCCTGCCACACTTTGTATGTATGTTTTTCGATGTATGTTTTACGCTTTGCCATTTCCATTGCGCTGGCCACATTTTCTAGGTCAAGCATACCACTGGTGATGGCAAACTGCAATAATTCGTTGTTGACCATATATAATACTTGGAGCCGGAGATATCTCTTCCTGCGCAGCGGATCCGTCTCCTTTCTTTAAAATTATGGAACAGGTTCCAATTTCATATGGGATGGTTCAAGGTTTGTTCCGTTTGAAAAGTGGAGCAAACCTTGAGATTTGGGGATTGGTTCCAAAGTTCCAGAATTTATTCTGCAACTGTTTTTTTTAGAACAATGCCCACGAAGTGATGGATGTTGCTGTTTTTTCTGTGGATTCTGCTTCTAGGTACTTTATGCTTTTCCAGAAGTCTGCTGTTCATTTTGGTTTTTCCAATGATTTCGAGTGCGTTACGCTCGCAGTAGTCTGAATAGGCTGTTCTAAATTCCTGAACAGGAGTAGAACCATTTGGGTCAAAGTCACATCTGTCGGTGACAAACATATCTAAAGAATTACCATTTTCTTCGTAGTATTTAAGATAGATTAGGCTGTCATCGGGCTCTGAGAATTTGAAGTTTTTTTCTACCAGTTTGGGAAGTGTGTTTACTGCAGCAGTAAAGATAGCATCACGTTCTTTCCAAATCTTTTTGTCTAAATCAGGATCTTGCATTTCTTTTGGAATGCTGTATGGGAATACCAGCAAGCAGATTCTATTAATAAAAGCTTTTGTTGCTTCGTCCTCTTCAGATATGGGCAAGGCGTTTCCGGCATAGAAGTGTTTTGCAGTGGGAGTGTAGGAAAAGATTTTTCCATGCTTGAATTCAGCGGAAATTCTATCACTGCCTGTAAAAGATTTCAGGTAGGAGATATCATTCAGCTTTACATTTTTAATCTCACCGCAAACATTCAGCTTTTTGCTGAAGAGATCTGCCTTGTTGAAGCGCTCGCCTAATGCATGAAGCGGAATATTAGATACAGCTTCAATGCCAACAAGCTTTTCCAGAAAATGGAGTATCATGCTTTTCCCAGAATCAGGTTCTCCTTTAAGAAAGAATGCCTTTTTAGCATTTGTCATATCACTGCAGCCATAGCCGATCATCTGGAGAAGAAGTTTTCTTTTTTTCTTTTCTCCACCCAGAGATGTATTGCAGTAGGAATCAAAATCAGGTGTTTTGGCTGCTTCTGTCAAGAATTTTGCATGAATGCAGTATGTAAAATGATATTTGGGTGAATGCTCCAGCAGGATGCAGGATTCTGTACCGATGCTGACAACGCCATTTTTACAATTGATTAAATTAAGATTTGTGTTGAAATCTTCATATTTGGCCTGAAGATCATGATGACGGCAAATTCTCGTTTTAATCTCGCTTGCAAGGCTAGGCTTTGCCAGACGATATTCGTTTTTTGTATAGTAATTTTCAATCATCATTTCAGCAGTATCATCTTGCATCTGCACAAACGCGCCTGTTTTATTTACATAACGCCAGATGGAACCGTTTACTACGAGGAGTTTTTCATGTTTCAAGATTCGGCAAGTGATGATATAGGCAATGTCAACAGGGAGTTTATCGTCATCACCGTAGGCATAATCATCATGGCAATCATCATCACTGTTGGCATAACTGTCATGGCCATCATAGTCATCATAGTCGCTATCGTTTTCTGATTCATCATACTGGGAGTACATTTCGTATTCGTCAGAATCGATGAAGGAGTCTTCGAAATAGATGATGCTGTTTTCAGATTTGTTTTTTCTGTTGTGTTTTTTCTTTCCCATATTAATAACCTCCATTACTGTATATGAATGTAGTAGCTGAGGGTGCGCATCCTCTTTGGCATGGAACGGTGCCCCGTTCCATGGTTATATTTTCTCAAAAAGACACCGGAAAAAATAACCACGCCAGATAAATAATTTGCTTGGTTAAGGACTTGAAAATCTTCAGAAAAAGCAAAAAAAGGTCGTTTTTTTCAGAAAAAGTATGGTTTA
Organism: Anaerotignum sp.; assembly: GCF_045122575.1. Lineage (GTDB taxonomy): Bacteria > Bacillota > Clostridia > Lachnospirales > Anaerotignaceae > Anaerotignum_A. Next base: position 3,010 of record NZ_JBGVHV010000118.1, read on the forward strand.
AAAAAATAAAAGTAATAAAATAATGCTAGGTAGAACGTGATAGGAGGAGGATACAATGGATAATCATAAACCCTATGTTTTATGTGATAGAGAAATTTTTCCTTATTCTGGAGAGTTTGATTTTAATAGTAAGGAGCAGATAAAAGAGAATCACTTGAACCTTCACTACTTAGCATTAGATATAGCAGAGTCTATTCATGGTCCAGGCAGTGTTGAAGCAAAAGGTGAACAGGATATCATCTACAGAAAATTGAATGATAATAGTTATTCGTTATGTCCTAGGATTAAGAGTGCTTTGGGAATTGACCTTAATAAATTTGTAAAAAAGGGAGATAATCAGCAGAAGGCAGATGCGTTGAGACTTATAAAGGTGTTATATCATTTTATAAAAACTGAAGGGGATAGCAAAAAGGTAATATCTTTGCTTGAGAACCCGTCTTTGGATAATATACAAAGTGACTATTGTGAACATCCGTTTTATACAGAAATTCATGATATGAAAGAGGTTTTAGACTATTTAAATAAAAAAAGACAGGGAGATCACTTTCAAGAAGTTTATCCGGTGGGATATGAAGAATTTGCTGTAAATGAAGCAGTATTTAGAAATGAGATAATCATTAAGTTGAGTGATGGGAATGTTGACTTTTTGAAGGAACTCAACTGTAAGTTAGGAAAGTTAGAAAAGAATAATTTAGAAGTTTGTAAATTTTCATGCAATGATAAATTACAAAGGACTGAAGACTTAAAGAAAGAGTAAATGCGTGTCAGAGAAAGGAGAAATCAGAATGATAGAAAAACGTAAAAAAATACAGCCCGTGGTGGATTTTCTGGAATATTTGATTCGCTGCGGTAAAATTTCCAATGAAGGCGGTCATAAAATTTTTGCTGTCGTATTGAAGGAACCTGATCTGACAGATCGTGTTATGGATATTTTAGATCTGGAACTGTCGGAGCAGGAGACGATCGCAAAGGTGGAAAAGCTGCTGTGACGGCGAGAAGCCTGCAGCCTCCATGGGAAGGCATCTGGCAAGGAAAGACTTGCCGGGTGCCTTTTTTATTGAAAACATGACCGGATGAATGATAAGGTGCTGTGGGTTGACTTTACCAGTTGGCGTATGGTATCGTAAATAACAATATGTCTTTGGAGGGAAGGAAATGAAATCATTCTGTGAAAAACTGAATATTCTGAAAAATGGTTTTGCATTTTCTGTTTTCCTTCTGGGATGCCCCAAGATCGTTTTCGCCGCAGGGCAGGAATTGTCTGCGGGAGGTTTAAATGGCATGTCCATACTATATGGAATTCTTGCGGGGATCTCTCTGATATTGCTGATCGGATACGGGGCACTGGTTAAGAAAAAAGAAATGTGGCTGCTGTTATTGTTTGCCTCCATTTTTCTGGTCAATGCGGGTTATTTCTCCCTTTCTCTGTCAAAAACACTGGGAGAAGCATTGCTGGCCAACCGAATCGCCTATCTGGGGTCTGTATTCCTGCCGTTTTTCATGCTGATGACCATTGCAGGTGTTTGCCGCCAGCCCTGTAAGAAATCAACAGTTGGGGTGCTGATCTGCATCAATGTGATCGTCTTTCTGATTGCCGCCAGCCCCGGATACACAGACTGGTATTATCAGGACGTTACATTGGTGTTTGTGGATGGTGCAGCAAAACTGAAAAAAGTTTACGGCCCGCTGCATAACATTTATTTTGTATTCCTGTTCTCCTATTTTGCTATGATGATCGGATTGATTTTCCATGCGAAAAGGAAAAAGTGGCTGTATTCGACAAAGCATGCCCTTCTGCTGCTGATCGTGGTGCTGCTGAATATTCTGTTCTGGCTGGTGGAACAGATGATCCATTGGAATTTCGAATTCCTTTCCGTTTCCTATGTCATCAGTGAATTGTTGCTGCTTTGTCTGTATAGTATGCTGCAGGATATCGAAGAGATGCAGAACGGAGTGCAGTTTGTGGCAGCGGAAGAAACTGTAGAGGAAGAGAAGCAATCTTTCGAAATGATCGTGAACCATTGGTCTGAGAAAGCGGGCTTATCTCCCCGAGAAAAAGATGTTTTCCGTGAACTGCTGACAGATAAAAAAAGAAAGGACATTGCCGAGGTGCTTTGTGTTTCGGAAAATACTGTAAAAACCCATACCTCCAATGTCTTCTCCAAAATGGAAGTTTCCACAAGAAGCGAATTGATCGAAAAAGTAATGAAATGATGTGAAAGAACCGATTCGGGTGAGTTGGTTCTTTTTTTGTGGAAAAATGGCGGAAAATCAGCAAAATCACCCCTTTTCAGACAGAAATCACCCCTCTTGGGTGAGGACGATCCCCGTGTTTTTTCCTATGCTTAGACTAAGAAAGATTACGCATGGGGAAACCCGTCAGATGACGAGGAGGGGGATTATGCAGACATATAGAGTGTTATTGGTAGAAGACAGAAGGATCCATAAATTGTATCTGGAACAGTTGCTGCATGCTTCAGGCCGATATGTTCTGGTAGGAACAGAAACGAGCATGAAAGATGCGCTGCTGTTCTGTGGACACACAGCGGTAGATCTGATCATCACCGAAGCGGCGGACAGAACGGGCATGACCTGTTTTCAGGCGCTGGCAGAATGCAGGCGGAAATATTCCCACATTCGCAGTGTGGTGATCACAGATTCGGTTGATCAGAGTTTTCTGGAACGAGCGGAAGAATGTGGCGCAGACAGTTTCTGGTATGCAGAGGACAGGCAGGCCAATCTGCTTTCTGTTCTGGATCGTACCATGGAGGGGAAATCCGCATTTCCTGCCCATCCGCCGGTGGTAAAAATCGGCCAGATGGAAAGTCGTGATTTTTCTGCAAAGGAACTGCAGATCCTCAGGGAAGTGGCGAAGGGATATTCCAATAAGGAGATCGCGGAGAGACTGCGGATGAGTTATTACACCGTGCGGGATTATGTGCAGGGGATGCTGGAAAAGACCTACCTGCAGAACCGAACGGAGCTGGCAGTGGTGGCGGCTAGTATCGGCCTGATCGTATTGGAGAAAGCAGAGTAAAATGGTGTATATCAGATTTATCGCAGAAAATCTGGGCGCAACCGTAACATGGGATGACGCGGCACGCACAGTGACCATCGTTCCAGATACAAAATAATATGCCTGATTTGTAAAATAATACAAAGAACACCCGTCAGGGTGTTCTTTTTTAAATAAAATGCCTTGTATTGTTGACAGCATTTCGTTATAAGAGATAAAATATTTATGAAAAAGAAGGTGGGGATAGGCATATATCTATAAGAACGAAGGGGACGACTTGCGCAGCAAAAAACCAAGAAAGATAGCATCTTTGCCTGATAATCTTGGATTTCGGCCGATCAAAATGCAAAAGGGGAAACAGGCCGTGGTTCTGACGATCGATGAATATGAATCGATCCGTCTGGTCGATAAAGAAGGGGTTTCGCAGGCGGAATGCGGGGAGTATATGGATGTTTCCCGCGCGACGGCACAGCGTATTTACGCTTCCGCGAGGAAAAAAATCGCCGATGCCATCGTGGAAGGTTTGCCCCTGCAGATCGAAGGCGGCTGCGCAGGGGAACATCGCAGAAATCCGCTTGTATATAGGTAAAAGGAAGGTGGATAATTAAACGGAGGCAAGAAACATGAAAAATTATTAGCAATGATTCTTTGCGTAAGCATGAGGGCAACAGCACTGGTTGGCTGTAGCGGTTCTTCCGAACCTGCAGCTGACGCATCTGTAGAAGGCGGCATTGGCCTGTCTGTATCCACACAGAACAACCCCTTCTTCGTAACACTGGTAGAAGGTGCTGAAGCAGCGGCAGAAGAAGCAGGCGTTAGCCTGACAGTAGTAGATGCCGGTGATGACGTAACAAAACAGGTATCCGACGTAGAAGACCTGCTGTCCAAAAACATTGCAGTTCTGATCATCAACCCCGTTGACTCCGATGCAGTTTCCGGCGTTGTTGCAGATGCAATGGCAGCTGGCGTAAAAGTAATCGCAGTTGACCGTGTTGTAAATGGTGTAGAAGTAGATTGTACAATCGCTTCCGATAACGTAATGGGTGCTGTAGAAGCAATCGACGGTGCAGGCAAAGACATCCTGGTAGTTGTTTTCTACGCAACAGATGGCGCGATTGCAGCAATCAACGAAGGTAGAATGGCAGCAACAATCGCACAGCAGCCCGAAATGATCGGTAAAGCAGCAGTAGAAAACGCAGTGAAACTGATCGCTGGCGAATCTATCGAAGCAAACATCCCTGTAGAAGTTGCTCTGGTAACTGCTGAATAATGATTTGAAAAAAGAGGTAATCTGATGAAGGTATTGAATATTGGCTCTATGAACCTGGATTATGTATATCAGGTGGATCATATCGTACAGCCCGGTGAAACAGAAGCATCTTTCGATATGAATGTTTTTCTGGGCGGCAAAGGGATCAACCAGTCTATGGCTTTAGCTAAGGCGGGGGTAAAGGTGTACCATGGCGGCATGATCGGCGAAGATGGGCAGCCTTTTCTGGATGCTTGTAAAGAGTATGGCGTGAATGCAGACCATATTAAAATGATCGAAGGCAAAACCGGCCACGCAATCATTCAGGTAGACAAGAACGCGCAGAACTGCATCCTGCTGTATGGTGGCGCAAATCAGAAGCTGACAGAAAGCTATGTGGATGAAGTACTGAACGATTTTGAAAGCGGCGATATCCTGCTGCTGCAGAATGAAGTGAATCAGTTGCCTTATATCATTGACAAGGCCTATGAAAAAGGTATGCAGGTTGCACTGAATCCTTCTCCTTTCAATGAAAAACTGAAAGAGGTGGATCTGAAAAAAGTAAGCATCTTTTTGCTGAATGAGGTGGAAGGCGGTCAGATCACAGGTATGACTGATCCCGAAGATGTACTGGCTAAGATGAGAGAAATGTTCCCCCAGGCCAAAATCGTTCTTACGCTGGGCAAAGATGGTGCCAGATATGCAGAAGGCGAGCTGACTTACGATCAGCCTGTTTTCAAAGTGCAGGCGGTTGATACAACAGCAGCCGGTGACACTTTTACAGGTTATTTTCTGGCCGGTCTGATTGACGGCATGGAAATTCCTGATATCCTGAAAATGAGTGCAAAAGCATCCTCCATTGCAGTAACCAGAAATGGCGCAGTACCGTCTATCCCCTTTAAGGAAGAAGTGCTGGAAGCATTGAAGGAACTGTGATCAGATATCGTAAAGGATATGAAAAGAATGAAATAACAGAAAAGGGATACCTCCGTCGTTTCGGAGGTGTCTTTTTTTGCAAAACCGCAATGCCATCGGCGCCTGCGGTTTTTGATTGATGCAGGGAAAGATGCATGTTAAAATATAACAGTATAACCAAGGAAGAAAAAGAGATCGATAGGAAATGGAAGTTGTATTATGAAAAGAAGTTTTCGTTATGAAATTACAGAGAAAGATGCGGGGAAAACCGTTGGAACTTTTCTGCTGGAGCATGAATATACCCCTACCTGTATCAAATTTCTGAAAAAAGCGGCAGGGCTGATCACGGTAAATGGTGTCTGGGAATTTGTGAATAAACCGCTGAAAGAAAATGACATTCTGGAAACGGTTTTTGTGGATGAGGAAAGTTCGGAAAATGTGCCTTCTGTAGAAATGCCGCTGGATATCGTATATGAAGATGAGGATATCTTGGTTTTGAATAAAGCGGCAAATCTGCCGATCCATCCGACAAAAGGCTATGAATACACGAACCTTGCCAATGGGGTCGTGCATTATTATGAAAAACAGGGGATCCCCTTCGTCTTCCGCAGTGTCAATCGTATTGATAAAGATACGACAGGGCTTGTGATCATTGCCAAAAATATGCTGAGCGGATCGATTCTTGGGGAGGCTATGCGGAATCGGGGGATCCACAGAACTTATCTGGCGATCACGGAAGGGGAACTTCCGGAAAGAGGAACCATCGATCTGCCCATCGGAAGAAGAGAAGGTTCTGCTGTGGAACGGTGTATCGATGAAAACGGCGCGAAAGCCGTTACCCATTATGAACGGCTGAGGGTTGCAAAGGGTCATTCCCTTGCAAAAGTTTCTCTGGAAACAGGCCGTACCCATCAGATCCGCCTTCACATGAGGGCGATCGGACATCCTCTGCCGGCGGATGTGTTGTATAATCCGAATTTTCGGGTGACCCGGCGACATGCACTCCATTCCTGGAAATTGGAATTTCTGCATCCTATTACGAAAGAAAAACTCTGTTTTGAGCAGGAACTGCCGGAAGATATGAAAAAAATACTGGAAGACTGACAGGAAAATTGGTTTGAACCATGTTGGGAAGCACGCTGCAGCGAAGGCTGAGGCGTGTTTTTTTCTTTATGTCGGGAGTTCTTGTCGGATAAATGTATTTTTATAGGATGAAAAAGAGTGAGTATTTTTCAAAAAAAGGTTTCCGGAAAGAAATGTTGACCGTTTTTTTATGGGAAAAAAGAAAAAATTATAGAAAAAGTGTGGGTAATTCCCTGTAGATAAATGGGAGTTTTTTATTCAAATTGAATATAATTTTTTGACGGCAGTATTGACACTTTGGCACTTTTGAGTATATACTTAATAAAAATGCGTGCATTGGCGTGATGTTACATAAACATGCAAAAAATGGGCAGATTGTACTGTTTCGGGAACAACAGTGCCATATTATCTGTTCATGAAATGCAGGAATGCTTATTAAAAGTATACTTGGGCGAAAGCCCGATTTGCGGAAGGGAGGAACCTATGGGAAGCGACGTAAAACTTCGGGTTTCCGGAATCGAAAAGTCTTTCCCTGGCGTTAAAGCGCTGGACAAAGTAAACTTTGCAGTTCGCAAAGGTACTGTTCATGCACTTTGCGGCGAAAATGGTGCAGGGAAGTCTACATTGATGAAGATCATCAACGGTATCTATAAACCCGATGCCGGTGAAATTTTTATTGATGAACAGCCGGTAAAAATTCAAAATCCTATTGTAGCAAGATCTCTGGGTATTGCTATGATCGCGCAGGAATTAAACTTTATTCCTGAAATGTCCGTAGAAGAAAATATTTTTCTGGGACGTCTGCCCGTAGATGGTATGGGCAAAGTAAACTGGCGTGAAGTGCGTCAGAAAACAAATGAGTTGCTGCAGAATGAACATCTGCCTTACAAAGCAACAGAAAAACTGAAAATGCTGACAACATCTGATATTCAGATGCTGGAAATCATGAAAGCGATCTCCAACGATGCATCCATCATCGTAATGGACGAACCTACATCCTCTATCACACAGAAGGAAGTAGAACTGCTGTTCAAGAAAATTGAAATTCTGAAAGCAAAAGGCTGCGCCATCGTATATATTTCCCATAAAATGGATGAAGTATTCCGTATTGCTGATGATATTACAGTATTCCGTGATGGTACTGTAGTAAAATCCATGAGAGCGGAAGATACAAACATCGACGAAGTTATCGCGCTGATGGTAGGACGTAAGATGGAAAATGTATACCCGAAAGAAGAGATCGAAATTGGCGAACCTCTGCTGGAAGTGAAAGATCTGAAGAGTGGTCTGTTGTTTGAAGATGTTTCCTTCCATGTAAACGAAGGGGAAATCGTCGGTTTTGCGGGTTTGGTTGGCGCAGGCCGTACAGAAACCATGCGTTGTCTGTTTGGTCTGGATCCTATTGATGGCGGTACTGTAAAGGTACATGGCAAGGATGTGACCATCAAGAAAGTATCCGATGCCATCAAATCCGGTATGGTTATGCTGTCTGAAGACCGCCGCCGTTACGGTATCATTCCTATGAGAAGTGTCAGAGAAAATGCCAGCCTGTCTGCTCTGGAAAAATTCTTCTATGGTGGCCGTCATCATAAACAGGAAGAAGTGGACATGGTAACAAAATACTTCGATAAGATGAGTGTAAAAACACCCACACAGGAAACTCCCATCCGTTCTCTGTCCGGTGGCAACCAGCAGAAAGTATTGCTGGCAAAATGGATGATGCGTGATCCGGAAGTACTGATCCTGGATGAACCTACCAGAGGGATCGACGTAGGCGCAAAATTTGAAATTTATAAACTGATGACAGAAACAGCAAAAGCAGGTAAAGCGGTAGTTATGGTTTCCTCTGAGTTGCCTGAACTGATCGGTATGTGTGACAGAATCTATGTAATGTGTGAAGGTCATATCGCCGGCGAACTGAAGAGAGAAGAATTCTCTCAGGAAGCAATTATGATGTATGCGACCGGTACACATAGCATTATTCAGGAATAATGATTAAGGAGGAGATCGAAAGTGAAAAATGGTAAAACAAGCCAGCTGATGCAGAAATATTCTATTTTCTTCGTTCTGCTGGTAATGATTATTGCATCTACAATGATGAACCCCAGCTTTATGAGCACAAGAAATATGACAAACATTGCTGTGCAGCTGGCGGTAGCAACAATTCTGGCTTATGGTGAAATGGTACTGATCGTATCCGGTCTGCTGGATCTGTCCTCCGGTGCTGTTCTGGCGCTGGCAGGGGTACTTTCCGTAAGCGTATACAAAACAACAGGCAATATGGCTATGGCATTTGCTGTTGCCATCGGCGTTTCTGTTGTATTCAACATGATCAATGCGCTGTTCGTAGCAAACTTTGGTCTGCCTGCGTTCATCGTAACACTGGCAACACAGATGGCTGCCAGAGGTCTGGCTCTTCTGTATACATCCGGTCAGAATATTCTGCAGATCGGTGACTATGCTTTCTGGGGTCAGGGCAAGATCGGCGGTATCCTGCCTGTACCTGTTATCTTTATGATCGTTGCGACCATTATTATTTCCTACATCATGAATCAGACAAGACTGGGCCGTTCCTTCTATGCCATCGGCGGTAACGAAGAAGCTGCAAATGCTTCCGGTATCAATGTAATCAAATCCAAATACATGGCATTCCTGATCAACGGTATTCTGGTTGGTATCGCAGGCGTACTGTTCATGGCTCGTGTAAACGCAGGTCTGCCTAATGGTGCGGTTGGCTACGAAATGGAAGGTCTGACAGCTGCCATCGTCGGCGGTACATCTTTCTCCGGCGGTATCGGTACAACATCCGGCACACTGATCGGTTCCTTCATCATCGGCTGTCTGAACAATATCATGAACCTGCAGGGCGTAGACTCTTACATCCAGCAGGTAGTAAAAGGTATTATCATCGTAGCGGCTGTACTGTACGATGTACGCTTTAAAAATAAAAAAGCACCTAAAGTAATCCTGAAGAAAAAGGATGAAGACAAAGGCGAAGATAAAAAAGACGATGCACCCGCAGCAAATGCAGGGGCATAACGGAAACCCTTGATGCAGGCTTTCATTTGATCATCAAATTCAAATAAAGGCAACAAATGTATTCTCACAAAATATGAAAAAAGGAAAGGGAGAGAGTAACATGAAAAAGTATTTAGCAGCATTTATGGCACTGGCTATGGCAGCAACAGCGCTGACAGGTTGTGGCGGTTCCGAACCCGCAGCTGACGAAGCAAAAGACGGCTACAAAGTAGCTTACATTGCTCGTGCACAGTCTGACTCCTTCGCAGCATGGCTGGCAAACGAAATGGTAAGAGCAGCAGGCGAATACGATGACATCACACTGGAAGTATTCGACGGCCAGGCAGATGACGCGAAAGAAAACGCAGCAATTGAAAACGCAATTGCAAACGGTTTCGATGCGATCATCGTACAGCCCAACAACGGTGAAGCACAGAGACCTTATGTTGAACAGGTAGTTGCTGCTGGCATCGTTGCAATCACAACAAACTCCAGAATCGCTGGTATCGAAGGCGCTTCCTCCGTTGACGCTGACCCTTATGTACAGGCTCAGGTTAACGCTGAAAAAGCAATTGAACAGGTTCCCGAAGGCGCGAAAGTAGTCGTTCTGAGAGGTCCTTCCGGCAACTTCCACGCTGACGAAAGACTGAAAGCATGGAACGAAGTATTCTTCGCAGCTAGACCCGACGTACAGATCGTAGGCGATGACTATGCTAACTGGAACAAAGACGAAGCTATGACTCTGATGGAAGACTGGACACTGGCTCACGGCAAAATCGATGCAGTTATCTCCATGAACGATAACATGGCAGCAGGTGCTCTGGAAGTAGTAAAAGGTAACCCCGATTTCGCTGACATGCTGGCATACGGCGTTGACGGTACAGCTGAAGCTTGTCTGCTGATCCAGGATGGTCTGATGACATCCACATGTCTGCAGTCCGCTATCGACCTGGCTGACCTGAACATGGCAACAGTTCACAAACTGCTGACAGGCGAAGAAACACAGATCGACACAGATATCGATGCAGTTCTGATCAATGCTGACAACGTAGCTGAATACGTAGAAATGTACAAAGCTAACGGCCAGATCACAGAATAATTTCAAAATTACATAAATTTTGAAGCGTAATTTCTGACTGTAATTCGCAATTTTGAGGTACCATTTTCGGTTCAGACGGAGGTGGTACCTCTGCTTTTTTATGAGTATTTTCTCATTTGTGAGGATGGATCATATTGCATAATCAATCTGAAACTGGTATGATTAAATATAGGGGATTTGTACGAAACAAGTCCGAAGAAGGTATGTAAAATAAGTGAAAGCGAGGAGATCAACATGAAAAATAGACAGGCATATATGGTAGGTCTGAATAAAATGGAAATTCGTGAAACAGCTGTTCCTGAACCTAAGGAAGGCGAAGTTCTGGTAAAAGTAGAATACGTTGGTATCTGTGGTTCCGACGTTCATTATTTTAAAGATGGCAGATGCGGTGACTTTGTGGTTGACGGCGAACTGATGCTGGGTCATGAAGCAGGCGGCGTTGTTGCAAAAGTAGGCCCCGGCGTAACAGATTTGGCAGTAGGCGATAAAGTTGCGCTGGAACCCGGTATCACATGCGGCCAGTGTGAATTCTGTAAATCCGGCAGATACAATCTGTGTCCCGATGTTGTTTTCCTGGCAACTCCTCCCGTACAGGGCTGTAACGAAGATTATATTGCGTTCCCCGCAAATATGTGCTTCAAACTGCCTGAAGGCATGACAACAAAAGAAGGCGCACTGATCGAACCCTTCGCAGTAGGTCTGCATGCAGCAATGCAGGGCAAAGTTGGCATGGGCGATCAGTGTATCATTCTGGGCGCAGGCTGCATCGGTCTGATGACACTGCTGGCTTGTAAAGCATGCGGCGCAACAGATATCACAGTGGTAGATATGGCGCAGAAACGTCTGGACTTCGCTATGGAACTGGGTGCAACACGCATCGTGAATGCAAAAGATACTGATGTTCTGAAATATGTAGAAGAACTGACAGGCGGCGCAGGTATCGAAAAAGTATTTGAAACAGCAGGTTCTCCCGTAACAATCGCACAGACACCTTATCTGGTGAAAAACGGCGGTACCATCACACTGGTAGGTCTGTCCGCAAATCCCGAAATCACATTCAACTTCGGTCAGATCATGGCAAAAGAAGCAAGAATCGAATCTGTATTCCGCTACAGAAATCTGTATAAAAAAGCAATCGCAGCAGCTGCAAACGGTTTGGATATCGGCAGAATCGCAACACACGAATTCGAATTTGACAAAATTCAGGAAGCATACGAAGCAGCGATCAAAGATAAAGAAAACATCGTAAAAGCAGTGATCAAACTGTAATTTTGAATGACCACAGAAATGGCGGTGTAATGTATGGAATATTTACTGGGTATTGACATTGGCACTTCCGGCACCAAAACCGTGCTGTTTGACAAGAATGCCAATCCGATCACAGCAAAAACATTTGAATATCCCCTGTATCAGGAACAGAACGGTTGGGCAGAACAGGAACCCAATGACTGGTGGGAAGCAACGGTTGCCGGTGTAAAAGGCGTTCTGGAAGCATCTGGTGTAAACCCTGCAGATATCAAAGGTATCGGCCTTTCCGGTCAGATGCATGGTCTGGTTATGCTGGATGAAGCCGGCGAAGTGCTGCGTCGTTCCATCATCTGGTGCGATCAGAGAACCGGCGAAGAAGTGGATGATATGAACCGTATGATCGGCGCAGATAAGATCATCCAGATCACAGCAAACCCTGCGGTAACAGGCTTCACAGCAGCGAAGATCCTGTGGGTGAAAAAGCACGAACCCGAACTGTACGCAAAATGCAAACATATCCTGCTGCCAAAGGACTATATCCGTTATAAACTGACAGGCGAATATGCAACAGAAGTTTCCGATGCTTCCGGTATGCAGCTGATGGACGTAGCAAAACGTACATGGTCTGATGAAATTCTGGAAGGTCTGGGGATCGACAAAGCCCTGCTGGGTAAAATGTATGAATCTCAGGATGTAACAGGTGCTGTTCATGCAGAGGCATCTGCACTGACAGGTCTGGCAGAAGGTACGATCGTTGTAGGTGGTGCGGGCGATAACCCTGCAGCAGCCATCGGTACAGGTATCGTTTCTCAGGGCAAAGCCTTCACAACTATCGGTACATCTGCAGTAGTATACGCAGTATCCGACCAGATGGCGTTGGATCCCAAAGGTCGCGTGCATACCCTTTGTGCTTCTGTTCCCGGCAAGTGGACAGTAATGAGCTGCACGCAGGCGGCTGGTCTGTCCCTGCAGTGGCTGAGAAATAATGTCTGCACAGAAGAAATGGCAGAAGCGAAGGAAAAAGGCGTTGACCCTTATGAAATCATGACAGCGGAAGCAGCACAGGTGCCTATTGGTTCCGAAAAACTGCTGTACCTGCCTTATCTGATGGGCGAACGTTCTCCTCATCCCGACCCCGACTGTCGTGGCGTATTCTTCGGTCTGTCTGCAATGCATCAGAGACCTCATCTGATCCGTTCCGTCATGGAAGGTATCTCCTTCTCCCAGTGGGAATGCGTAGAAGTATTCCGTGAAATGGGCGTACCTATTGAAGATATGATGATCTGCGGCGGCGGCGGCAGAAGCCCCTTCTGGAGACAGATGCTGGCTGATATGTATGGCTGTCCTGTAAGCACAGTACAGTCTGATCAGGGCGGTGCCTTGGGTGCGGCAATTTTGGCAGGCGTAGGTGCGGGTATCTATTCCGATCTGGAAACAGCATGTAATGAACTGGTGCGCAAAAAAGACGTTTCCCAGCCTGACATGGCGGCAAACAGCGAATATGCGAAGTTCTTTACATTATATAAAGATCTGTATAAAACACTGTTCAGCAGCTTTAAAGATCTGAAGAATATTTAAAAAGGATAAAAAGAGCCTTCTTTTTTTAGAGGCTCTTTTTCTTTTATGAAAAAATTCAGAAAAACTTAAGAAAACTTTTCTTGTATCTTACCGCATCCTCTTTTATAATACACCATGAGAAGAAAGACGAATTTTGTATGCAAAAGAAAAATTGAAGGAGAAATGAAATGAAAAAAAGAATCATCAGGGTGCTTCTTTTCTGCCTGCTGCTGTGCTGCTGTTCCGCAACGGCATTTGCAGGCGAAAAAGAAACGTATCCTTATTATGTTACAGTCAATCTGACAGACAATATCGTAACGGTCTATGAGCAGGATGAAAAGGGTGCTTATACGGAGCCGGTCAAAGCATTCCTTTGCAGCGGCGGGGAAGATACGCCGGAAGGTACGTTTCAGACCATCGTGAAATATGACTGGAGATATCTTTTTGGTGACGTATGGGGGCAGTATGCCACTCGTATCACAGGTCACTATCTGTTCCATTCCGTGCCATATTTTGAACAGGACAAAAGCACACTGGAATATGAAGAATACAACAAACTGGGCACGACGGCATCTATGGGCTGCATCCGCCTGACGGTAAAAGATGCAAAATGGATCTATGACAATTGCCCTGTGGGTACGACCATCACCATGTACCGTGGGGATGTGGAAGAACCTCTGCAGCCTGCCCCTGTACAGAAGCTGAATGTGGAGGATACTGCCCGTCGTGGCTGGGATCCTACAGACCCGGATCCGGAAAATCCATGGAGAGAGGGAGAACTGCGCGAAATGCAGGTACAGCCTTCTTTTCTGGAAAAAACAGTAACGACTTATTATGAAAATGGCACCTATTATATTTCTGCGAAAGAAGGGGAAGAATTGTTTTCCCGCCTTGGTGCGAAGCTGGAATTGCCGGAGGAAACTGTGAAAACGGAAGAGGTAACCGTGACCTGCGAAGGAAAGGATTATCAGCTGAACTGCCGCATGAAAGACGACGTGGTTTATTATAAACTGAGAGATGTTGCAGCTATGGCTGATGCGGAAATGGTTTGGAAGAAAGAAACCAAAGAAATCGTTATTTCCGGAGGGGAAAAAGAAGTTACCCTCAGTCGGGTACAGGAGAACAGAGAAGCGGTTTCTCTGCCTGAAAAAATTGCTGCTCTTTTTGCAGATAAAGCGTGATTTTACGGAGAAAGATTGCATTTTATGACACTTTATGATATGCTTGCAGGATTGATAGAGAAAGAGGGAAAAACATGACGATCAAAAAACTGACAGTGATTGCGGCAGCTGGTGCGGTGCTGCTGGCCGGAGCGATTGGCCTCTCTATGAGTCTGACAAGCCAACATGAAATGGAAATGGAAGTGTCAGAGTCCCCTGTGACCCAGGAGGAAGGTACGACCAATGCAGATGGTTCCAAAACGCTGGGGGATATGGAAAATATTCCTTTATACTATGATGAAACGGAAAAACTGCTGCTGCCTCTGCGTAATGTGATGGAAGGGCTGGGCGGCTCTGTTGTATGGAACAAAGAGACAAAAATGACAGAGGTTGCCTACCGCGGCAGAACGCTGGCGCTGCAGGCGGGAAAGGAACAGGCAGTTCTGAATGGCTATGATGTGACATTGCCGGCGGCGGCAGAGATCATCAACGGTTGCCTGTATGCGGATGAAGCACTGATCTCTGCGTACTATACCGGAGAAGTGGATTTCAATACAGAAACCAGACAGGTGACCCTGCAGACCAAGGATAATACGGTTCCTGTTATAGCAGTAAAGGTTCTGACAGGAGAAAAAGAGGGCAGGGCTTATGAGATCGAAGTGCCTGTGATCGTTGGCCTGAATGATACGAAATACGAAAAGAATCTGAACGAAGGCTTTTTGCAGGAAATGCAGGCCTATGCGGAAGATTACATGGCGGCGGATGCCGCAGGTCTGCTGAAACTGCAGGCAAAAGCAGGACTGTGCAGCAAGGATTTCCTTTCTATTTTGCTGGAAGGAACAAGAGACGGTTCTTCTGTGAAATTTGCAAAGAATTTTGACCTGTTAGGTCAGAAGGCGGTAACGCTGGAAGATATGCTGGAGGAAGGGTCTCTGGAAAGAGCGAAGATCGCCGGAGGAGAAGGTTGGACGGCAGATCGTTTTTGCCTGACGGCGGACGGTGGGCTGATCCTGCTGAAAGGCGGCGAAGACAGCCGTATGTATTACTGGACAACGGAGGGCGAACAGCCGGAATGGAAAGGTGCTTATCAGCCTTTGTTCTCTAAAAAATAAGAATGAAAGGATCGGGAAGAGGGTCGGAAAATACAGGCTCTCTTCTCTTTTTTTGCATAAATATAAACCTTGTGGAAAAATCTGATTCTATGTCTGATTTTCAAAAATAGATATCGATATATCGGAATATAAATCTGAATAATTCATTTATTTCGATGGAATTCGTCTGCTATTCGACTTTGCATGACTATAAATACACTGTATACAGCATGTTTGTTTTTTGATTAACGAATTATTTTCAGGTGTGAAAATGTTTCAAAATTGTTTTTGTTTATAATTTTGTATTGTCTGACAACAAATGAAGAATATTCTTCAAAAAAATATAAAAATGCATAAAAATATTTATAAAAACATAAAGTTAGTAGAAATAAGTAACAAAAGGGATTTTGTTAGAAACATAACACATCAATTTTCATTTTGCTGTTGAAAAGGATTTGAATTGATTGTATAATAATCGAGTAAAAATTCTGGTTTCATGTGAAAATAAGTGGTGTTCGGTTGTCAGACAAAAGTTTGACAAAAATTCTTCCATACACATGGAAACAGAATATGCCGCCATTTCTGATGGCTGCAAAAACGGGATTATCCCGCAAAAAAATCATTCTCTATTATACTAAGGAGGAGAAAATTATGGCTAAAGTTATGAAAACTATGGATGGTAACGAAGCTGCTGCATACGCTTCCTACGCGTTTACAGAAGTAGCAGGTATTTTCCCCATCACACCTTCCTCTCC
This sequence comes from Anaerotignum sp., assembly GCF_045122575.1. GTDB lineage: Bacteria > Bacillota > Clostridia > Lachnospirales > Anaerotignaceae > Anaerotignum_A. The sequence goes on from NZ_JBGVHV010000118.1 coordinate 19,201, forward strand.
CATGGCTGAAAAAACAGACGACTGGGCAGCAAACGGTAAAAAGAACCTGTTTGGTCAGGAAGTAAAAGTTGTTGAAATGCAGTCCGAAGCTGGTGCTGCAGGTACAGTACACGGCTCTCTGGCAGCTGGTGCGCTGACAACAACATACACAGCATCTCAGGGTCTGCTGCTGATGATCCCCAACATGTACAAAATCGCTGGTGAACTGCTGCCTTGCGTATTCCACGTAACAGCTCGTGCGCTGGCTGCACATGCTCTGTCTATCTTCGGCGACCACTCCGACGTTATGGCATGCCGTCAGACAGGTTTCGCTATGCTGGTTTCCAACTCCGTACAGGAAGTTATGGACCTGGCTTGCGTAGCTCACCTGTCCGCAATCAAAGGCCGCGTTCCTTTCCTGCACTTCTTCGATGGTTTCCGTACATCCCACGAAATCCAGAAAATCGAATGCATGGATTACGAAGAACTGGCTAAGATCATCGATATGGATGCGGTTAACACATTCAAGAGAAATGCGCTGAACCCCGAACATCCCGTAATCAGAGGTACAGCTCAGAACCCCGATATCTACTTCCAGGGCCGTGAAGCAGCAAACAAATTCTATGATGCTCTGCCCGCAGTAGTAGAAGAATACATGGGCGAAATCAGCAGAATCACAGGCAGAAAATATGACCTGTTCAACTACTACGGTGCTCCCGATGCTGACAGAGTTATCGTTGCTATGGGTTCCGCTTGTGAAGCAATCGAAGAAACAATCGATTACATGACAGCAAAAGGCGAAAAAGTTGGTCTGGTTAAAGTACACCTGTTCAGACCTTTCGTAGCTTCCAAACTGCTGGAAGTAATCCCTAAAACAGCTAAGAAAATCGCTGTTCTGGATAGAACAAAAGAACCCGGTGCACAGGGCGAACCTCTGTACATGGACGTATGTACAGCAATGTTCGAAGCAGAAGAAGCTCCCCTGGTAGTAGGCGGTCGTTATGGTCTGGGTTCCAAAGACGTTACACCTGCACAGTTCCTGGCAGTATATGCTAACCTGTCTCTGGACAAACCCAAAAATCACTTCACACTGGGTATCGTTGATGACGTTACAAACACATCTCTGGAAGTTGGCGAAGAAGTTAACGTTACAGGCGATGACGGCACAATCTCCTGCAAATTCTGGGGTCTGGGCGCTGACGGTACAGTAGGTGCAAACAAAAACTCCATCAAGATCATCGGTGACCATACTGACAAATATGCTCAGGCATACTTCAGCTATGACTCCAAAAAATCCGGTGGTATCACTCAGTCCCACCTGCGTTTCGGTGACACACCCATCAGATCTACATACCTGGTAAAAACAGCTGACTTCGTAGCTTGTCACAAACAGGAATATGTAAACCTGTATGATATGGTTACTGAACTGAACCCCAACGGTACATTCCTGCTGAACACAGAATGGACAGTAGAAGAACTGGAAGAAAAACTGCCCGCTAAACTGAAAAGACAGCTGGCTAAGAAAAATGCAAACTTCTACATCATCAATGGTACAGCTATCGCTGCTGAAATCGGTCTGGGCAACAGAATCAACACAGTTCTGCAGGCTGCATTCTTCAAACTGGCGAACATCATCCCCATTGATCAGGCTGTAGAATACATGAAAGCAGCGATCACAAAATCCTACGGCAAAAAAGGTGACACAATCCTGAACATGAACTACGCTGCAGTTGACCGTGGTGTAGATGGCGCTGTTAAGGTTGAAATCCCTGCTGCTTGGGCTACAGCTGAAGATACAGCAGTAGCAACAGAAAGAAAGAAAACAGACTTCGTAAAAGCAATCGTAGATCCTATGAACGCTCAGGAAGGTGACAAACTGCCCGTATCTGCATTCGCTGGCAGAGAAGACGGTACATTCCCTTGCGGTACAGCTGCTTACGAAAAACGTGGTGTTGCTGTTAACGTACCCGAATGGAACGCTGACAACTGTATCCAGTGTAACCAGTGTTCTTATGTTTGTCCTCACGCTGCAATCAGACCCGTTCTGGTTACAGATGAAGAACTGGCAAAAGCACCCGAAGCATTCAAAGCAGTTGAAGCAAAAGGCGGCGCAGCATTTGCTGGTCTGAAATACAGAATGCAGGTTTCCGCGCTTGACTGTCTGGGCTGCGGTTCCTGTGCAGAAGTATGTCCCGCTCCTAACAAAGCTCTGGTAATGAAATCTCTGGCAACTCAGGAAGCTGAAGTTGCTAACTGGGACTTCATGATCGAAGAAGTTGCTCCTAAGGCTAACCCTATGGGCAAAGGCTCCGTAAAAGGTTCTCAGTTCGAACAGCCTCTGCTGGAATTCTCCGGTGCTTGTGCAGGTTGTGGCGAAACACCTTACGCAAAACTGGTAACACAGCTGTTCGGTGATAGAATGTACGTTGCAAACGCAACAGGCTGCTCCTCCATCTGGGGTGGTTCCGCACCTTCTATGCCTTACACAGTAAACAAGGACGGCCGTGGCCCCGCTTGGGCAAACTCCCTGTTCGAAGACAACGCAGAATATGGTTTGGGTATGGCTTCCGCTGTAAAACAGATGAGAGCAGGCCTGAAAGATAAACTGGAAAACCTGAAAGCAATCGACGCTTCCGTAGCAGGTGTTGTTGATGCTTGGGTAGAAACAATGTTTGATGGTGAAAAATCCAGAGAAGCATCTGACGCTCTGGTAGCTGCACTGGAAGCTTACGCTGGCACAGATGCAGAAGCGAAAAACATCGTTTCTTATGTTCTGCAGAACAAAGATCAGCTGGTGAAAAAATCTCAGTGGATCTTCGGTGGTGACGGCTGGGCTTACGATATCGGCTTTGGCGGTCTGGACCACGTACTGGCTTCCGGCGAAGATGTAAACGTTCTGGTATTCGATACAGAAGTATACTCCAACACAGGTGGTCAGGCATCCAAATCCACACCTATCGGTGCAGTTGCTCAGTTCGCAGCTTCCGGTAAGAGAGTGAAGAAAAAAGACCTGGGCATGATCGCTATGTCCTACGGTTATGTATACGTTGCACAGGTAGCTATGGGCGCAGATAAGAACCAGCTGGTAAAAGCTCTGGTAGAAGCTGAAAAATACCATGGTCCTTCCCTGATCATCGCTTACGCTCCTTGTATCAACCACGGTCTGAAAG
>NZ_JBGVHV010000119.1:0-12225 GCF_045122575.1 Anaerotignum sp.
AGCGTGAAGCCGCCCTCAAGATAAGATTTCCCATCCTATATGGAGTAAGATCCCTTGAAGATAACGAGGTTGATAGGTTGGAGGTGTAAGCACAGTAATGTGTTCAGCTGACCAATACTAATAGATCGAGGGCTTGACCAATAAATAGTTGGCAAAGCTAACTTTGAGTGATAACAGTTTAAAAAACTGTTGCGCAAACTAAGAATTGATGATATAATGCTTCTTGTATCCAGTTTTGAAGGTGCAATCATTTAATAATAATCCTCAATAGCTCAATGGCAGAGCATCCGGCTGTTAACCGGAGGGTTGCAGGTTCGAGTCCCGCTTGAGGAGTTTCGTGGTCCGTTGGTCAAGGGGTTAAGACACCGCCCTTTCACGGCGGTAACGCGGGTTCGAATCCCGCACGGATCATATGGCGCCATGGCCAAGTGGTAAGGCAAAGGTCTGCAACACCTCTACCCCCGGTTCGAATCCGGGTGGCGCCTCTGAGTCCTGACTGAAAAGTCAGGACTTTTTCTTTTTCGAGAACAGCCGTAAAAGATTGGAGGGCGGGAAAGCACCCGCCCGAACCTCTTACAGAAATTTCCTGCCGGATATTATGCAAAAAGAACAAAAAAGCATTGACTATTTTCGAAAAAGTGGTATACTTAAACAAGTCGAATATGGCGCCATGGCCAAGTGGTAAGGCAAAGGTCTGCAACACCTCTACCCCCGGTTCGAATCCGGGTGGCGCCTCTCGGGAACATCTGAAAAGATGTTCCTTTTTTATGGTCTTCTATATTTAGACAAATATCTAAATGATATTGACAGAAAGGATAAGAATTGATAATATTTAGATGGATATCTAAATGAAGGAGGAGAAGTATGGGGCTACAGGAAACGTTTAAGGCTATTGGAGATCCTACCCGCAGAGAAATACTGGATCTGCTGAAAAATGGTCAGAAAACAGCCGGAGAAATCGTTGACCATTTTGATGCAACGGGTGCAACCATTTCTCATCATTTGTCGATCCTGAAAAAGGCCGGATTGATCTCTGATGAAAAGAAGGGGAAATATATATACTATGAACTGAATATGTCTGTGTTTCAGGAGATTTTAAGCTGGATCACAGGGCTGACAGGAGGGAAAGAAGAATGAAAAAGAAAATTTTGCGGATTCTGCTGATGATAGCGCCGATCCTGATGGTGCTGGCGGTGTATCATAAACTGCCTGCAGAAATTCCGGTGCATTGGAATTACAATGGAGAGATCGACCGCTACGGAAGCCGAAGCGAAATGTTCCTGATTGCAGGGATGAACCTGTTTTTGGGGATTTTTATGCCTCTGATGCCAAAGGTGGATCCGAAAAGAAAAAATTACGAGAGATTTGGAGAAACCTATGAATGGATGATCCTCTGGACACTGGCATTTACGGCGGTGATAACAGGGGTGATTCTGATAGAGATCCTGCATCCCGGTACACTGCATATTTCCAAGGTTGTCTGCGGAATGGTCGGGATCCTGTTTGTTGTTCTGGGAAATATGATGCCGAAAATCAAACGGAATTTCTTTACCGGGGTGAAAACGCCCTGGGCTTTGAGCAGTGACACCGTTTGGAATAAAACCCAGCGACTGGGCGGTAAAAGTCTGTTTTTGGGCGGTGTAGTGATCCTTTTCAGTACTTTTTTCAGCAGCGGAAAGGCAATGTTTTTTGTGATCATTGGGGTGGCAGTGCTGATGTGTATTGTGCCCGCAGGGATGAGTTATATCTGGTATCAGAGAGAAGCGGAAAAAACAGAAGAATAATGCAAAAAAGAAATGCCTCAGATGTCCTGATCTGAGGCATTTTTGCTGTGTATTTCAGGGAAAAACAGCCATTCCATGAGCAAGATTCCGAAAATGCTATTTTGCCTTTCTTTCTGCGGTTTTATACGATATACTAATGTCCAAAGAATATTGACAATCGTTAATAAATTACGCAGAAATTTTGATGAGGAGGAAAGCGTGTGTTAAGAGAAAATAAGACTTTCATTATCGGTCATAAAAACCCTGACACAGATTCTATCTGTTCCGCGATCGCTTATGCGGCACTGAAAAATAAACTGGGCGAAGGGGAATATGTGGCAAAAAGAGCCGGCGATGTAAATAATGAAACAAAATATGTACTGGACTTTTTTGGAGTGGAAACACCTGAACTGATCGAACATGTGGGCACACAGGTAAAAGACGTAAATATCAAACCTACTCCTGTACTGCCTTCTGATATTTCCCTGAAAAATGCGTGGAATATTATGAGAGACATAAAGGAATCCACTATGCCTGTGGTAGATGATGACAATGGCAGACTGCAGGGCATCATTTCCATCAAGGATATTGCGACAGCAAATATGGATATTTATGAAACTCGTATCCTTGCAATGTCTCATACAAAATATACTAACGTACTGGATGCCATCGATGGTACGATGATCGTGGGCGATCCTCAGGACGAGATCACAAAAGGTAAGATTCTGATTGGTGCGGCAAATCCCGACCTGCTGGAAAACTATGTAGAAGACGGAGATATGCTGCTGACAGGCAACCGTTTTGAAAATCAGCTGTGCGGTCTGGAAATGAATGCAGGCTGTATCGTGGTATGTACCGGTGCGCCTATTTCCAAAACCATTCAGAAACTGGCGCAGGAAAAAGGCTGTAAGGTCATCAGTACACCCCATGATACTTTCATGGTGGCAAGACTGATCTCCCAGTCCGCGCCTGTACGTTATTTTATGAGAAAAGATAATCTGGTTACTTTCTCCAGCGAAGATTTCATCAGCGATATCAAGGGGACAATGGCAAAGATCAGACACAGAGATTTCCCTGTTCTGGACAGAGACGGTCACTATTGCGGTATGCTTTCCAGAAGCTCTCTGCTGGCAATGAGCAATAAAAAAATCATTATGGTAGACCATAACGAAATGTCTCAGGCGGTAGATGGTATCGAAGAAGCAGAAGTAATGGAAATCATCGACCACCATCGTATCGGCAGCCTGGAAACATCCCTGCCTGTATATTTCCGCAATCAGCCCGTTGGCTGCACAGCAACCATCGTTTACGAAATGTATCAGGAAAATGATGTGGAAGTGGAACCCGCCATTGCAGGTCTGCTTTGCTCTGCGATCCTTTCCGATACACTGATGTTCCGTTCTCCCACCTGCACAGCAAAAGATAAAAAGACAGCGGAAACACTGGCGAAGATCGCAGGGATCGAAGTGCAGGAACATGCAGAAAAAATGTTCCGTGCAGGCAGCAGTCTGGCAGGCAAAACGCCCGAAGAAATTTTCTATCAGGATTTCAAAAAATTCAACGGCAGCGGTAAAAACTTTGGTGCAGGCCAGATCTCTTCTATGGATAAATGCGAACTGGAAGAACTGCGTCCTCAGATCGCCGCTTACATGGAAAGCGTTGTAAAGAAAGACGAAATGCTGTTCTTCCTGCTGACAAACATTCTGACAGAATCCTCTGATCTGGTATTTGCAGGGGAAGGTGCCAAAGAACTGGCAGAAGTGGCCTTCGGTGCAGCAGAAGAAAACTGGGTACATGTACCCGGTATGGTTTCCAGAAAGAAACAGTTTGTACCCAGCGTGTTGAGCGCATTGCAGCAGTAAAAAACAAGAGGGGAACCCCATGAAAAATTATAAGATCATACTGGCTTATGATGGAACAAGATATAATGGCTGGCAGAAACAGGGCAATACGGAAAATACGATACAGGAAAAACTGGAACGTATTCTGAAAGAGATCAGCGGGCAGGAAACGGAAGTTTTCGGCTCCGGCAGAACGGACATGGGCACCCATGCCACAGGTCAGGTCATGAATTTTCACATGGACTGGAAGGGTTCTGCGGAAAGCCTGCTGGATGCCTTCAATGCAAAACTGCCGGAGGATATTGCAGGGCTTTCTATTGAGGAAAAAGAACCCCGTTTCCACAGCAGACTGAGCGCAAAGGCGAAGCATTATTCCTACTCCATCTGGAAAAGCAGAAAAGCACCCGTTTTTGAACGGAAATATGTATTTCGATGCGAAGAAAATCTGGATATCGATGCCATGAAGGCGGCGGCCGCTGCTTTTATCGGGACCCACGATTTCAAGAGTTTCTGTGCCAATAAACGTATGAAAAAATCTACGGTGCGTACCATTTATGACATCGTATTTGAAGAAACAGAAGAAAAACTGACATTGCATTTTTATGGAAATGGTTTCCTGTATCAGATGGTGCGGATCCTGACCGGAACCCTGATCGAAGCAGGGGAAGGCAAGCGAAACGCATCCGAGATGGGAGAGATCCTTCAGGCAGGAAAAAGAGAGGCGGCAGGCTTTACAGCCCCCAGCCGCGGTCTGTTCCTGCGGGACGTATATTATGAGGACTGGAAAGGCGGTACCGAAGCATGATCCGTGTATCCGAAGTGAAATTGCCTATTGCGGGCAACCAGAAAGCACTGGAAAAGAAACTGGCGAAGGCACTGCGTGTGCCTGTGGAAGAGATCAAGGCTTACCGCATTTTCAAACGTTCTCTGGATGCCAGAAAAAAAGATAACATCCATTATGCTTATGTGGTGGATGTGGAAGTGAAAAACGAGAAGAAGATTTTAGAAAAGAATAAAGATAAGAATATTTCCAGAACCCCCGATCTGGATTATCAGATGCTGAAAGGGGAAAATCTGCCCGAAAAACGTCCCGTTGTGGTGGGCTTTGGCCCTGCGGGGATGTTTGCAGGCCTGATGCTGGCAGAAATGGGTTTGAAACCCATTGTGCTGGAACGGGGCGGCGACGTGGAAAGCAGAAAAGCAGCCGTGGAAACCTTCTGGAACACAGGCAAACTGGACACAGAAAACAACGTGCAGTTTGGGGAAGGCGGCGCAGGTACATTTTCCGATGGTAAACTGACCACCCGTATCAAAGACCCCAGATGCCGCAAGGTATTGGAGGAAATGGTAGATGCCGGTGCGCCCGAAGAAATCCTCTATGATGCAAAACCTCATATCGGCACAGACCTGCTGCGAGGCGTGGTGAAAAATATCCGTGAAAAAATCAAAGCACTGGGCGGGGAGGTTCGTTTCTTTGCCAAAGTGACAGGTTTTGAGTGGATGGGTGATTATATTGCCGCTGTGCTTCTGGCAGACGGCGAAAAGATCGAAACGGATGACGTGGTTCTGGCTTTGGGCCATAGTGCCAGGGATACTTTTGAACTGCTGCATGCAGAACATTTTTATCTGGAACAGAAACCCTTTGCCATGGGTGTCCGCATTGAACATCCCCAGAAAATGGTGGACGAAGTCCAGTATGGGGAGGCAGCCCATCAGCTGCCTGCGGCGGATTACCGTCTGACTTATACTACGGAAAAAGGACGCGGTGTTTATACCTTCTGCATGTGTCCCGGAGGCTATGTGGTGGCGGCGGCTTCTGAAGAAGGCCGACTGGCGGTCAATGGCATGAGCGAACATGCCCGTGACGGTGAAAATGCCAACTCTGCTTTGCTGGTGCAGGTATATCCGGAGGACTTCGGCAGCGAACATCCTCTTGCAGGGATGTATTTCCAGAGAGAGCTGGAAGAAAAAGCTTTCGCAGCCGGTGGCAGTGATTTTACTGCGCCTGTGGAAAGAGTCGGCAGTTTCCTGAAAACAGGAACGGCTGAAAATGTTGAAGTGGAAGGCACTTATCGCCCCGGGAAAAAGGAATGCAGTATGGATGATATTTTCCCTGCCTTCATGACAGAAGCCCTGAGAGAAGCCCTGCCTGCCATGGGCAGAAAGCTGAAAGGCTTTGACAGGCCGGATGCCTTGCTGACAGCTGTGGAAAGCCGCAGTTCTTCTCCGATTCGCATCGTTCGTGACGAGAGGGGCATGAGTCTGCAGTACAGAGGGGTCTATCCTGCGGGAGAAGGGGCCGGTTACGCCGGCGGTATCGTTTCCGCATCGGTAGATGGCATTCTGATGGCGGAAAAAATCGCAGAAAGATACGGCTGGACAAAATAAAAGAGATTGCCGTTTTTCGGCAATCTCTAAATTTTTGTTTATTCAATGGAAATGATCATGAAACTGCCTTCGGCAGTTTCTTTGTAGCCGATGGTAAGGCCGTCTCCTTCTTTCAGGGAACCCATGACTTTGGCAATATCGGAGTCAGCATCAAACTGGAATGCCTGCACCGTGCCATCAGGCAGAGTCAGCTCCGCAGTATGGGAATCTGCCAGACCGTTGAAGATAGCAGTTTCTACGGTTGCAGAATCTTCCGGCAGATCTTCCGCTGCCAGAGGGGTGATCGCTTTTACGCTGTAGCAATACAGGGCATCTTCACCAGCGTGGGCATTGTCTGTCAGTGTGACATCGTAAGCCTGAATCAGAGCAGTATCGGGTTCTGTGGAACGCAGTTCCGCGGTCACCTGATAGCCGTCCTCCGTTTTTGCGAAGGATGTGAATTTCATTTCGGAGAGGCCGATATCCCCGCGGGAAACGAAGTAAGCGTCTGCATCGGGATCGTAGGAAACATTGCCCCTCATAATAGAGGGCAGGTCAAACAGATGGTCATATTCCGCAAACAGAACAGAAGCATGTTCTTCCATAACGGAAGAAGGGATGTTCAGCTGCCAGGAGCCTTCCTCCTGACCGACCATGGGATGATCTGCGCCATAGGCACCGGTAAAGTAATAGAGGGCGATCCAGAAGAAATCGGGATCGGCGGGATCATATTCCAGACCGTTTTCCAGCATACATCTGGCCAGTGCATCTACAGGAGCAGTCATATTTGCCATGTTATCGGGCATTGTATCCGTTTCGGGTTCTTTCGTATTGCCGCAGGCGATCAGACCAAAGGCCATTACCCCTGCCAGAAGCAATGAAAGCAGTTTTTTCATGTTAAGTTCCTCCTTTTGGGTGGGATTTCTTGGGATCTCTTCTTGCTTTTATTATAGTATATCTTTCGGAATAGTCCATAAGAAAATTCTTTCAATTTTCTGAAGATTTTCCGACGATGTATCACAGGGACGGCCGAAACCCGCATAATATGGGAAAAAGGCTTTACCAAAGCAAAAAATAATGATATAATACTTTGTCGAATTATGTTCGGCGGACTGCCGATCGGTCATCAGAAAAAGAAAAAATGTGAAAAGAAGCGCCAGAGCCGCAGATCGGGCGGCTGACGAGGCAGGAGTTGTGGAAGCATATGCTTCCCGTATCGAAAATTCGGCGGATGCTCCTCGCCCTTTCGTTCAGGGTCGCAGGCCTTTTTACAAAACGGAGCGGGCAACGCTCCCGACAAAAGAAAGGCAACGGACGAATAAAAGTTTGGAGGTAAGAAAATTATGTGCGGAATCGTAGGATATATTGGCGGCGATCAGGCAGTACCCGTACTGCTGAACGGCCTGTCCAAACTGGAATACCGTGGGTATGACTCTGCAGGTATTTCCGTATATGAAGATGGTATCCGTACCATCAAAGTGAAAGGCAGACTGGCTGGTCTGGCAGAAAAACTGGAAAAAGACGGTCAGAAACCTTCTCATATCGGCATTGGCCACACACGCTGGGCAACTCACGGGGAACCCAGTGAAAGAAACAGCCACCCTCATAACAGCCAGAATGGAAAAATTTCCGTGGTACACAACGGGATCATCGAAAACTATCTGGAACTGAAGGAAATGCTGCAGAAAAAAGGTTTTGTGTTCCAGTCTGAAACAGATACAGAAGTTGTGGCACAGCTGTTTGAAGATCTGTATGACGGAGATATGATCTCCACTACCAGAAAACTGCTGGGCATGATCCGCGGTGCTTATGCGCTGGGCATCATGTGCAGTGAACACCCCGACACACTGGTGGCAGTGCGTAAAGGCAGCCCCCTGCTGGTTGGTCTGGGTAAAGGCGAAAACTATATCGCATCTGATATTCCCGCTCTCTTGGAATATACCAGAGATTACTACCTGCTGGATGAACACGAAATCGCTGTACTGAAAAACGACGGCGTTACCCTGTTCGACGAAGCGGGCAATGAAATCAAAAAAGAAATCTACCATGTAACATGGGACATCGCAGCAGCGGAAAAAGGCGGCTATGATTACTTTATGATGAAGGAAATCATGGAACAGCCCGAAGTGCTGAATAAAACCATCCAGCCCCGTCTGACAGAAACAGACATCAAACTGGATGAAATTTCCCTGACAGCAGAAGAAATCAAGAACTGCGGCAGAGTACACATCGTGGCTTGCGGTACAGCCATGCATGCCGGTATCGTTGGCAAATATGTGATGGAAGAAGTAGCAAGAATTCCTGTGGAAGTAGATATCGCTTCCGAATTCAGATACAGAAACCCTATCCTGAATAAAGGTGAACTGTGCATCATCATCAGCCAGAGCGGTGAAACTGCAGATACACTGGCAGCCTTGCGTGAAGCAAAAAGACAGGGACTGAAAGTCATCTCCATCGTAAACGTTGTTGGCAGCTCCATTGCCAGAGAAAGTGACGATGTGATCTATACATGGGCCGGCCCTGAAATTGCCGTTGCATCCACAAAAGGCTATACTACACAGATCTCCGTGCTGTATCTGATCGCTCTGCACTTTGCGAAGGTACGCGGCACCATGACAGAAGCAGCATATCATGCGGCAGTGAAAGAACTGCATGAACTTCCTGCAAGAGCGGAAGAAGTGCTGAAGGTAGATGCGAAGATGGCGGAAGTGGCAAAGAAATATGCCAACAGAGAAAATGCCTTCATCATCGGCCGCGGTCTGGATTATGCAGTAGCCATGGAAGCTTCCCTGAAACTGAAGGAAATTTCCTATATCCACTCTGAATCCTATGCAGCCGGTGAACTGAAACACGGCACCATTTCCCTGATTGAAGACGGCACACTGGTCATTGCCATTGCAATGCAGGAAAGACTGCTGGAAAAAACAGTGAGCAATGTGAAGGAAGTAAAAGCAAGGGGCGCAAAGGTACTGGCCATTGCCATGGAAGGCAATACTGCCATCGAAGATGTGGCAGACGATGTAATTTATCTGCCGAAATGCGACAGCCTGTTTACAAGCTCTTACGGCGTACTGCCCATGCAGCTGTTTGCATACTATGTAGCAGTGGAAAGAGGCTGTGATGTGGATAAACCCAGAAATCTGGCAAAATCCGTAACCGTAGAATAAGAAAACATTCAAACGCTTTAGACGAATGATCGTCTAAGGCGTTTTTTTGTAGAAATTCTTAAGATTTTCTTAAATGGCGAAGAAGGGATTGACGGAGAACTGTATTATGGATATGATACAGTTAAGAAGTGTATTATCTAAGTGATACAGTTGGAAAGGAGGGAAGGCAGTGCTGGATTTTACAAAACTGGAATTGAACACAGCAGAACCGGTCTATGTGCAGATCGTTTCCTTTGTGAAACGGCAGATATTTACAGGCACGGCGGAAAAAGGAGAATCTCTGCCTTCCAGACGAGAATTGGCGGCGATTTTGAAGATCAATCCCAACACGGTGCAGAAAGCCTTTCGCCTGATGGAGGAGGAAGGCATCGTGGTGACACCGCCCAATGCAGTCAGTGTTGTTCATTGGGATGACGGGATTTTTCGGAAGATCAAAAAAGAACTGACGGCGGGCTTGGTGTCGGATTTTGTTGCCCATGCCAAGGCAAACGGGCTGACACTGGAAGCTGTGATGGAATTGCTGCAGGAAGAATGGGGGGAGTCAGATGAAAAATGTTTGGAAACTGAGTAATTATCTTTTTGACTGGCAATGGAAGAAATGGAATCAGAAGGTAATGCTGGGGAGTGGGATTTTGGCGGTATTCTGCCTGATCGCCATGGCTTTTCCCACAGGGAATCCCCAGTCCTATGAATATTATCCAAAATCTTTTCAGTCTTATGATATGGCGGTGGATGGCAGTTTGCTGCCCGTCTTCTTCGGGCTGGGGCTGATCCTGATTCTGGTGGGGCTGTTTGTGCAGATCAAAGGATTCTCCACCAATGCAAAGGGGATTTACACCCTGTTCCTGCTGCCCATGAAGCGCAAAGAGGTTTATCTGTCCTTTCTGCTTTCCGCGGGGGCGGCCATTGCAGTGTATTACCTGATGTGGCTGATCCTGATGGTGGCGGCATATTTCCCTGTGATGGCGGTTTATGAAAGCAAAGCGGCCCAGGAAGTATTCATTCTGGCGAAGGACAGCATTGTCACAGGGCTGGATGTTTCTCAGAATAACGGGCTGTTCCTTGCTTTCCAGCGGAGTGCGTTTTTGAGCGCCTTTTTCCCTGCATCCCTTTGGCATGTGATGCCTGTCATCGGCGGCCTGTGTCTGATCGTAACGGGGATCTTTTTCGCAGGGTTTTATACACAGGAGATTGGTATTCGCATTATCTGCAGCCTTGGTGCTATTGTGGGCGGCGGCTGCATTTATCTGGGTGACTTTATCCGAAGCGTAAGGCTGGCGCTGGGGCATGGTGTGACGAATCATGCTTTCGGTCATAACACTACTCTGGGGCTGGTTGGTGTGATACTGGCAGTGGTGCTGCAGCTGTATATCATCCGCCGATTAGAAGACAGAACAGATCTGTAAGGAGGGGAGCGGTATGAAAAAAAGAAATCGAGTACTGGAAATTCTGGTTTGCACCGCTCTGGTGGCAGTGGTCTTTCTGGGATATATGTGTACGGCGCAGGATAACGGGAAATTTGAAATCCGGGATTTGGAAGGGGACAGAGCCCATCTGGCGGATTTCTCCTTTGAAGGCATTGCCGGGGATGGATCAGGACAGGTGTATTATCTCTGGCAGGATGGCGAACTGAAAACGGAATATTATCCCGGCAGTATGGCACAGGTGGATGATGTGCTTTATCAGAAAAAGCTGGGGAAAAATGTGTTCAGTCAATATTTTAAGGTATTGGATAATACCCTGTATTCCGCACCTGATCTGGAAGCGGCACCCAGCGCAGGGGCAAAGGTACAGACCTTTGATAAACTGGAAGACCTGCCAAAGGAACTGAAAGAAGAAATCATGCAGGATGTGCCGAATAGAGATGCCTACGAGCTGAAGGCTGCAGTGGCAGATTCTGTGGATATTTTTGCGGAAGTGAATGATTATGAACATCAGAAATCCACAAGATTTTTTACAGGGATGCGGCTGACGGGAAAGGAACACTACTTTGCTGAGGTAGAATACAACGGTGGCAGTACAAGGATCGGTTCCGGCAGCTATGTGCAGAACCTCGGTGCTTCTTCCGTAGAGACGGAGGATGCCTATTATACCATCCTCAATACCGATGAGACTTACGAGGGCGAAGTATATCTGCAGCGGATCCCGAAGGATGGGATGCTTTCCATGAGAGAAAATCCACGGGAACGTTGGGAAAACCTTTACAGTGACCTGACCTATGGGGAAGCAGAGATCATCAAAACCTTCCCTGTAAATGCAGAAAATCGCATCATTTCCATGGAAAAGGCAGGGGAAGACAGACTGCTGCTGGCAGTCACAGAAAAGGATAACCTGATGCTGGAACTGTATGATCTGGACGGGAATCTCCTTCACCGACTGGATGCGGGTGTGCCCCATGTTTCTGCTTATGAGCTGGATATGGTAGAAATGATCCAGAGAGAGGAACAGCTGCTGTTGTGGTTTGGCCTTTCCAGAAGGGTGCAGGAGGATGAAACAGATGAGACTGCCTTCCATTATGAAGTAGACGGTACAAAATACTATGCTGTGGAAGGAGATATCATCCGAGAACTGCAGGCGGAAAAACATCTGGACTATATTGATGCACGGAATGGGAAGATTCTGCAGATGAAAGGCGTTGCGCCGGAAGACCATCTGGCAGTGAAATTCTTCGGATACATGTATGTGGGCTATGAAATCTCCGTTACCGATGAAAAAATGGGTGAACTGCTCTATCGCGGTCAGCTGGTGACAGATTTCGCAGAAGACTATAACAGCAGACTGGCGGCGGTGAATATCGGCCAGCAGGAAAAACCCATTACTGAACGGGAAAATCCTGTGGATTGGGATAAATATAATGAACTGCACAGAGAGGATCGCAACTTTGGCAGAATGCTGCCCGGGGAAGGGACGTTCTATTACACCACATGGGCAGAAGGCTACCGCTGGGGCTATACCGTCGGCGACTATTATTACCACTGAGGAAGGGGGAAGAAATATGATCGAAGTAAAAAACATCTGGTTTTCCTATGAAACATGGGATAAATATGTGCTGCAGGATATTTCTTTCACCGTAGAACAGGGGGAGAT
>NZ_JBGVHV010000120.1:0-10704 GCF_045122575.1 Anaerotignum sp.
GAGTTGTGTGTTTCGTCGGATTTCTGCAGTGCCTGGATCATGCGTTTGATCTCGTCAAAATTTCGCCCTGTGGTCAGGGGATAATAAACGACAGAACGGATGATGCCTTCAGGGTCGATGATGAATACCGCACGCACTGCCTGTGTGCTGGAAACATTGGGCTGCAGCATGCCGTACAGGGTAGAAACCTTGGTATTCAGGTCTGCAATGACAGGGAAATCGATCTTAATATTTTTCATGCCCTTCCATTCCAGTTCTTCGATTTTGCGGATCCACGCAATGTGGGAATAGAGGGAATCTACGGACAGACCCAACAGTTCCACATTCATCGCTTTGAATTCATCCTTCATGGAAGCCATTGTCATAAATTCTGTGGTGCAGACGGGGGTAAAGTCCGAAGGATGGGAAAAGAAAAGGACCCATTTGCCTGCATAATCCGCGGGGAAGTTTACAGTGCCGTTGGTTGTCAGCGCAGTAAAGGCCGGGGCTTTATCTCCGATCAGAGGGAGTCTGTTCAGTTCTTCATACATAATATCTCCTCCTTGGTTACTCTCTTCTATTTGCCCTTAGTATAACACATTTATCTGGGCAAAGGGAGTGGCAAAAGCAACAATATAGCAGATGAGGTGCATTTTTCTATCCTTGTCGGATATCTTTTTTTATGGTAAAATAAATCTACCAAGCACAAATGTGCATAATGAGGAAACAAATTTAGGGGGTGCGTTTTATGTTGCGTCAGAGAGAAGAAAAGATCAAAGTCTGGTTTGAAATGTGGGTAGGGGAAGATATCACTCCTATGGCTGCTATTTTTGCCGACGATGTGGAATATACAGAATGCTGGGGCTATCAGTATTTCGGTAAGGATGAGATCAAGGCATGGTTTGAAGACTGGCATAAAAATAATGTGATGGAAGCCTTCTATGCAAAGGATTTCCTGCACATGGATAATAATAAGACTGTAGTCAGATTCAAAATGGAAGCCCTGACCAAATCCGGTACAGACCGCTGGATGGATGGTGTATATATCGTAGAATGGGATGAAAATGACTGCATCAAGTCTCTGGAAGAATACGGAGAAGGCAGCAGAAAGACAAGACCTTATGAGAAATGATGCTGCCGCATCATTACGAAAAAATCTCAGGCGTGCCATCTGGCACGCCTTCAAGCTTTTTTCGTGTGACTGTAGGTTTGAACAGATCAGTTCCAGCGGCTAAAAGCCTTGAAACTGCCTGTTCTCCTCGAGTGGGCAAAGCCCCCTCTGCGGGTTCCATTCAGGAAACTACCGTTTCCCGAACCCTTCGTTTATGATGTTAAAAAAGGATGTCCTTGGGGACATCCTTTTTCATTCGGGTGCAGGGGCTGGACTCCTGCTGGGGGAATTGGGGGTGAAACCCCCAAGGTCTTAAAATCCATAAGTTACAGCGATATTTGCGGTGATCTGGATTTTGCCATAGCTGATGGTAGTACCGCTGCCGGCATCTGCTACAGCATCTTCCTTAGCCATCATTTTGGACATATTGGCTGTTTCCACATAATAAGCATTTCTGGAATTTTCTGTAACGCTCTGTACCGCACCCAGCGGTCTGCCATAGGCCTGGGCGATGGACTGGGCGGATCTTTCTGCATTTTTCACTGCCGCCTGCAGAGCCTGACCGTAATAGAGGCTCTGGTCAGCCACGGAGAAATCTACCCCATTGGTGCCTGTTGCCCCTGCCTTCAGGGCAGCATCGATATATTTGCCTGTGTTGTCGATATCTTTGGTCGTTACCTGCAGATCTGTATAGGAGCGATAGCCCAGAACGGCACGCTGGCCTGTTTCGTCGTTATAGTTATACTGGGGGTATACAGAGGTATAGGTCGTTACGATATCTTCTTTGGCAACCCCCATGCTCAGCATGGATTTTGTTACTTTCTGGATGATCTGGTTATTTTCCTTCTGGGCGGCTTCTGATGTTTTGCCCATGGTTTCCACGCTCAGGCTGATCTTTGCCGTGTCGGGGTCAGCCATGACAACGCCGGTGCCGTTTACGTTGATCTGGCCTTCTGCGGCATAGGCCATGCTTGCCATCCCCAGAGATAATGTCATTGCTGCAGCCAGAACAGCTGCGAATTTTTTCCATTTTTTCATGTGCAAAACTCCTTTCTGATTACCACGGTTTTGTTTTTTTTGACGTACAAAAAAACAGGAGGTTCCGTTTTTTCTGAAAAAAATAATTTTCTGAATCAAAAAGGACTAAGAAAAGCGCTCTTAGTCCTCATTTCATACTTATTTTTCAAATTCGCAGGCAATGGGCTGATCGTTTACGATCAGGATCACGCGGTGTTCGCCGCTGCCAATGCTGCCGCACAGACCTTTCCAGTCAACTTCTCTTTCAATGGCTGTGCCGGCGGGGATGGTTTCGGTTTTGTCGCGCTTCCATTCGGAAACTCTGGTACCGATATTTTCTTCCCAAACACCTTCTTTATTTTTTTCTTCCAGATGGAATTCAACAGGGTCAAAGAGAACATCTTCTGCAGAATCATTTGTGATCACAAATGTTGCTTTAGAGTTTTTCAGTGTTTCTTCCTTCAGTGTCAGTGTAACACCTTCTACTGTATTTACATCGTTATAAACAGTAATATAATCATCACCGCCACAAGCAGTCAGTGCCAGCGTGAGCATTATCAATACTGCAAAAAATTTCATTCTCATTGGTATCATCCCTTCCTATCGTCTGGATACGAAACTATTGAAATATTATAACATAGTTCTGAATTCCATACAAGGTGGTTTTTTTCTGTATTCACTTTTTTGCATAAAAAGTACCGATCAGCTTATCTGTTTTTGTGTCCACCAGATCGAAGTTCTTTTCGGCTTCGTTGTAGATAAAGCGGTAATTTCGGTTGAGTTTTGCCCGATGGCTCTGGTCGCTCCAGAGCAGAGGACGTTCTTTTTCCGGCACGTCTTCGGCGATCCAGCCGCAGTAGCCGCTGTAGCGGGGCACACCGCCGTAGCAGATCAGCAACGCCCGATATTTTTCGCGGAAACTGTCCAGTTCATCCCAGTCGTTGGTGGCTCTTGCCCGTTTCAGGGACTCCTCCAGATAATCCAGAGGGGTTTCGTTCTGATAGCGTGCATTGACCTTCATGCCGTGCTGCAGCAGTAGTTCCGCCGCCCGCAGCATGTGTTCATCCATGGCGGTGGGCCATACGAAACACCATGCTGCACTCATTTCATCCTCATTTTTTGCTTTTACATCTACGCCAAAACGGAAAAACAGTTCCAGCAGTTCCGGAAGATATTTCCCTGTTTCCTTTACCTCTCCGTTTTCGTCCACATATTCACCGTAATATTCCAGAATGGTCAGGAATACATTTCGTTCGGTACCGGTTTTATTCAAATCCGCGCCGGCCTGCAGGTAGCTTTCGATCAGATCCATGCGGGGTGGGATCCTTCTTGCTTCATCGATCAACCGATTTTCCATATCGGAAAACGCAGCGTCATATTTTTCCATGCCCGTTTTCACCCTTTCCTTGTTCCAGTTGTTTCCATTATGTTTATTTTACAACATCTTTGTTAAAATGTCATCATTTGTGTCTTTACAAGTGGATTACAATTTTGCAAAATGAAACGCTTGGCGGGGAACGTATACAATATATAAAAAAGGAAAAAGAGTGGAGGTTATGCAGATTTCCATAGAGGATAGAGTCGGAAGACCTTGGGTGGGGCAGAGCGGACATGGGCAAATAGAATCACGAATCGTAGAGAAATGTGTGGGAGTTGGTTTCAAATTTTGTGATGTTATGAAAACAGATCGTCAGAAAGCAAGGATCAGAGAAAAAGGAAAAGAGATAGGAAAAAAAACCTGTTCAGAACGTTTTTCTTCCTTTTATATATGGTATTGAAAACCCTGCAAAAATAAAAAAACATCCAGCCGCCGGATCTGCGGGGATGTTTCAAAATTTTTTTGGAAAAAAGACATTATGCGTCAAATTTTCTGATACAGGCAATGCCGATGGGGGTAGGGCCGGTGTGTACGCCAATGGTGCAGCCGATCTGATAGCTTTCCACTTCCCCTGTAAAACCCAGCGCCTTCATTTCTTCTTCCACTTCTTTGTGGAAGGCATCATATTCTTCCTGATCGTGGCCTTTGCCGGTACAGATGCGGTAATCGTTGATGTTTTTATCTGCGAAAAACGCTTTGGCATCGTCCAGAAATTTACGGATGGATTTTTTTCTGGCGCGGGCAATGCCGGCTGCCTGCAGTTCCCCTTCGTACAGATGGATGATGGGCTTGATCTTCAGCATGGATGCTGCCTGTGTCAGCACCTTGCCGATGCGTCCGCCTTTCTGCAGATAACTCAGGTCGCCGGTGGTAAAGAAAATACGGCTGGTCATCTTCAGTTCTTCCAGTCTTTCCACGGTTTCTTCAAAGGAAAGGCCGGCCTGTGCCATTCTTGCCGCTTCCGTAACCAGAAGCCCTTCCTGTACTGTTGCGGAAAAGCTGTCGATCACAGCGATCTTACAGTCGGGGTATTCTTCCATCAGTCCTTCTGCTGCCAGATTGGCGCTCTGGAAGGAACTGCTGAATTTGCTGGTCAGGTTCAGATAAATGATTTTTTCACCGTTTTTGGCGTAGGGCAGAAAAGCTTCGTAAAAATCTACCTGGGTAGGCATGGAAGTTTTGGGGTATACATCGGGCTTGTCTACCATTTCCTGATAAAAGGCCTCAGCTGTGACCTCTGTGCGGTCTTTTCGATAGGTTTCTCCGTCAAAGGAAACATAATATGGAATCAGACGGATGTCGTATATTTTTTCCTGCTCTGCGGAAATATCGCAGGAACTGTCGCTCATGATGCGAAAATCCATAAGATTTCTCCTCCTGTCATAGATCTTGTATAGTTTTTTCTATGCCGTTTCTCAGGCATTGTAGAACATCTTAGCACAAGGATTCCCAAAAATCCAGTATTTTAAATCGTTTTACAGTAAAAACAATTGACTTGGATTTAGTTTTAATATAAAATCAATTCATATGTGATACTATGATGATTTTGTACTTGTTTTTGGGAAAAAAGGAGTGTTGAGATGCAGGATATCACAGGCAGAGAAGTCGTTTTGAAAATGCTGGATCTGGCGACAGATATAGCCCATTGGAATAAAAAATATACGACAAAAACAGTCCTTTTGCAGAAACTGGATGAAATGGGACTGACCAGCCATCAGGTCGAAGTGCTGGGCTTTTTGTATGCCAACCCGGTGCTGGATACGGTTTCTCAGCTGGCAGCGGAAATGTTTATCAGTAAGGGCAGCCTTTCTTTGATGATCTCCAAACTGCAGCATGGCGGCTTTGTGCAGAAAAGTGCGGCCAGAGGGGCGGATGACGGCAGAAAGGTCTATATCAACCTGACCAAAAAGGGCAGGGAAGCCGTGGAAAGTATCAGAGAAACCATGGTGGAAAATGCCTCGGAGGCTTTTGATGAAATGGATGAGGAAAAACGAACTCTTTTCTACACAAAAGTGAAGGAATTACAGGAATTATTTAATACAGGAGGATGGAAAGAATGAAGAAAAAATTACTGATCGCTCTGGCGATGTGCATGGCACTGGGCACAGCCTGCGGCAAGGAAACAGCAGAAGAAGAAAAAACAGCCCGCTCTGTAGAAGTGATGACAGCAGGGGAAGGCGAAATTGCCAGCCAGTTTGCTTACACAGGTAAGGCAGCAGCCTCCAGACAGGTAAATATCGTTCCTACGGTTCCCGGCAAGGTAACAGATTTCAATTTTGATGTGGGCGATGAAGTTCATCAGGGTGCTGTTCTTTTCACAGTGGATACCACAGACCTGAACAACAGCCTGCGCGGCGCAGAAGCCGGCTATAACGTAGCAAAACTGGCAAGAGACAACGCGAAAAATACATACGAAAATAACAAACTGCTCTTTGATGAAGAAATCATCTCCAAAGCAGAATTTGACCAGATCAAATATGCTTACGAAGCAGCAGAAGCCCAGCTGGCTTCCACACAGGTGCAGCTGGATACACTGAAAAAGAATATCTCTGACTGTGCGGTAACTTCTCCTCTGACCGGCGTGGTTACCCAGAGAAACGTGGAAATCGGCGGTTTTGCTTCCTCCGCAAGCCCTGCCTATGTAGTCATGGATCTGTCTACCATCAAAGTGGAAGTAGGCGTTTCCGAACAGGTGCTGAATACCATTAAGATCGGCGATAAAGTAGATGTGACGATGACAGCCGTTTCCGAACTGCCTCTGGAAGGGGTCGTTTCCACTGTATCCCCTGCAGCAGGCCAGACAGGGATGTATACCGTTAAGATCGAACTGGATAACAGCAAGGGTCTGATCAAATCCGGCATGATGGCAGAAGTAAACTTCACAGCAGAAAAAGCAGAAGATACCATCGTACTGCCTCGTAACGCTGTCATCACAAAAGAAGATGAAACATACGTATATGTTGTAAAAGACGGCAAAGCGAAAAAAGTCATGGTTGAACTGGGCATCGAAGCCGCAGATACCATCGAAATCACAAAAGGTCTGAAAAAAGGCGATGACGTTGTGACAAAAGGCCAGACATACATTTCCGACGGCGAAGAAGTGAATGTAGTCAGCGCAGAAGGCACAGCGAAAGCAGATGCAAAAGAAAAAGACAAAAAAGAAGTAAAGGGGGAATAATTGCATGTTCTCCAAACTTTGTATCCGAAAACCCGTAACGACTATCATGGTCACCCTGATGGTGTTTATCGCAGGGATCCTGTCCTATTTTAATCTGGATCAGGCCATGATGCCCGATATGGATCTGCCCATTGCCGTTGTTGCTACAACTTACGTGGGCGCATCCCCCGAAGAAATTGAAAACCTGATCTCCAAGCCCATGGAAGAAGGGATGGGTTCCATTGCAAACGTGGATACCATTACTTCCTATTCCGCGGAAAATATGTCCATGGTACTGCTGCAGTTTGTAGACGGTACAGATATCGACATGGCTGCCGTGGATATGCGAGATAAACTGGATCAGATCGAAAAAACACTGCCTGATGGTGCCCAGGAGCCCATGGTAGTAAAAATGGATATCAATGCCCAGCCCATCTCTCTGGGGGTCAGAGCGGAAAATCTGGATCTGAACTCCCTCCACGAAATGCTGGAAGATAACGTGGTGAGCAGACTGGAACGTATCGAAGGCGTTGCCTCCGTTGATCTGAACGGCGGTATCACCCGTGAGATCCGTGTAACCATCGACCCTGCTAAACTGGCAGGCTATGGCCTAACACCTACAACCATTTCCAATATTATGAAGGCGGAAAACATGAACCTGCCTTCCGGCTCCCTGTCTCAGGGCAACACTTCTGTATCTATCCGTACCATCGGTGAATTCAAATCTCTGCAGGAGATCCAGAACCTGCCCATCCCCACATCCACAGGCGCCATTGTCCATTTGAGTGACGTTGCCCGCGTGGAAGAAGTGGAAGCCGACAGAAAAGGTTTCTCCTACATCAATGGTCAGCGAGGGATCACGATTTCCATTGATAAACAGTCCACAGCCAACCTGGTTAAGGTTTCCAATGAACTGAAAAAAGAAATCAAGGAACTGCAGGAAGACTATCCCGAACTGGAAATCTTCATGCTGACAGATACAGCGGAATATATTGAAATGTCCCTGGCAAATATCACAGAAACAGCCTTCCTGGCAGCGGTCATCGCTTTCTTCGTGCTGTTCCTGTTCCTGAAAAATGCAGTGACCTCCGGTATCATCGCCGTTTCCATCCCCACATCTATCATGGCTACTTTTGGTATGATGTATCTGACCGGGATCAATATGAACATGATCTCCATGGGTGGTGTGGCCATCGGTATCGGTATGCTGGTAGATAACTCCGTCGTAGTACTGGATAGTATCTACGGCTATTATGAAAGAGGCTATACCGCGGCAGAAGCGGCGGAATATGGTGCGAAAGAAGTATCCATGGCCATCACCGCCTCCACACTGACCACCGTAGCCGTATTCGTTCCCCTGATGATGGCAGGCGGTACTACCGGTGCTATGATGTCTAACCTTTCCCTGACCATCGTGTATGCGCTGGTTGCTTCTGTAGTAGTTGCGCTGACCTTCGTACCTATGGCATGCGCGCTGCTGATGAAAAAAGAAACAAAGACCATCTACTGGAAAAATATCAAGTTCCTGGCTTTCCTGGATCATTGGGAAGCAGCCATCGATATGCTGTCCAGAAAATATGAAACAGGTCTGAAATGGGCGCTGAACCACAGAAAGAAAACCATCGTGACTGTTCTGCTGGTATTTGTGCTGTCTCTGGGCTGTATCCCTCTGGCAGGTATGGACTTTATGGCTTCCATGGACCAGGGGACTGCCGACGTAACGGTTACTCTGCCCAATGGTACAGAACTGGATGCCACAGAAGAACTGACACTGGAAGTACTCTATCGCCTGCAGGATATCCCCGAAGTGGATATGATTTATGCATCCGTTGGTACCAGCCAGATGAGTGCCGGCACAAACTCCTCCTCCATCACCGTAAATCTGGTGGAAAAGGATGACCGTGACCGTTCCACCGATGAAGTCTGCGAAGAAATCAAAGATCTGCTTGCCGATATCCCCGGTGCAGAGATCGAAGTATCCGCATCCTCCTCGGCTATGGGTTCCATGGGCAGCTCCAGTGACGTCACACTGAATGTTTACGGTTATGATAACCAGACACTGATCGGTGTGGAAAAAGATCTGGTGGCATATCTGGAAGAATACCCCGGCCTGTCCAATGTAAAAGGCTCCGTTGGGGAAACCGTTCCTTCCGCTATGCTGACCATCGACCGCGGCAAAGCATCTCAGTACGGCATTACAACATCTTCCGTCGCAAGTGCGCTGGCAACAGCCATTTCCGGCTCCACTGCAACAGAATATAAGGTAGACGGTACAGAAATCGACGTAGTACTGCGTTATGATACAGAACAGATGAATTATCTGACAGATCTGAATAACCTGACAGTGACATCTGCCATGGGCACACAGGTACCTCTGGGCGATATCGCAACCCTGTCTATGGGTGAAACATCCACTATGATCACCCGTGAAAACCAGAAAAACTATATTACCATCAATGCCGATGCGGAAGGTCTTTCCGGCGGCGAAGCGCAGAAACTGGTGGAAGAAGCTATGACCGGTTTTGAACTGGCGGAAGGCTGCCATTATGAATTCGGCGGTATGACAGAAATGATGATGGAAACAGCATATAAACTGCTGCTGGCAATGGTTGTTGCTGTCCTCTTGGTATATATGATCATGGCGTCTCAGTTCGAGTCCCTGCGTTATCCTTTCATCGTTATGTTCTCCATGCCACTGGCCATCACCGGTGCCATCTTCGGTCTGCTGATCACAGGCAATACCATCACGATGCCTGCCATGATGGGCTTCGTTATGCTGGTTGGTATGGTAGTAAATAACGGTATCGTACTGGTTGACTATACAAACCAGCTGATGGAACGCGGCATGAACTGTTATGATGCCCTGACCTCTGCAGGCCCCCGTCGTCTGCGTCCTATCCTGATGACAACGCTGACAACGATTCTGGGTATGGTGCCTATGGCACTGGCTACCAGCGAAGGTTCTGAAATGATGCAGGCACTGGCCATCGGCGTTATCTTCGGACTGACCCTTTCCACAGTGGTAACACTGGTATTCATCCCCGTTCTGTATATGTGGATGAACGACAGAAAACGAAAAGCGAACGCAAGAAAAGCGGCAAAACGCATTGTGAAAAACGCAAAGGCCCATGCAGAAGAACTGGCAAGAGAAAGAGCCCTGCATCTGCACGACTGATTGCGTAAAACAGAATGAAATGCTATAATCGTACCGTTGGGAGAGATCCCGACGGTACTTTTTTGAAGAAAAGGAGGAAATGCCATGAAGATCGGTCTGGTTTTGGAAGGCGGTGCCAACCGCGGTGTGTTCACATCCGGCGCCATCGATTTTCTGCTGGAGCAGGGGATCACCTTTGATTATGTCATCGGCACATCTGCCGGTGCCTGCAATGCTATGAATTTTCTGGCAGGGCAGAGGGGGCGTGGCCGCGACAGCATCATCCTGACGGATAAAAAACTGCGGTATTTCGGTATGAAGACCCTGTTGAAAACGGGGCATTATTTTGATCTGGACTGGTCCTTCCGGGAATATCCCAATCGTTATTTCCCCTTCCATTATGAAGAATATTTCGATAACCCCACAGAAAGGGAATTTGCATCCACCAACTGCCTGACGGGGGAAGCCCTTTATTTTACCGATCGGAACCATGACAGGGAATACCTGATGCAGATCGGCAAGGCTTCCTGCGCCCTGCCCGGCATGTCTGCCGTGGTGGAGGTGGAAGGGGTGCCCTGTGCCGACGGCGGCGTGGCCGATTCCATTCCTGTTCAGCGTGCTTTCGAAAAAGGCTGTGATAAGGTGGTCGTGATCGAGACCAGAAGGAAGGAATTTCGGATGCAGCTTTCCAAGGGGACGAAGCTGATCGCCAAACTGAGCGGCAGAAAATATCCTGCCCTGCAGGAAGCCATGCTGCAGCGTCACGAAAATTATAATGCCACGCTGGACTTTATCCACGAAAAGGAAGCGGAAGGGACAGTCCTTTCCATCCGCCCCGAAAGGCAGGAGGTCAGCCGTACGGAAACGGATTATCATACACTGATGAAGTTCTATCATCACGGTTATCA
>NZ_JBGVHV010000121.1:0-2334 GCF_045122575.1 Anaerotignum sp.
AATAATGGCCAGCGGAACAAAGCGCTTGCCGTTGAAAAACGCCAATGCTTCCGGCAGTTTGCGGAAATTGTAATATTTATTATAAACAATGCCGCCCAAAAAGCCGGAAATGATGCCGACAAATACCCCCATATTCAGGGCAGGTGCCCCCAGCACAGAGGTAAAATAATTTTCGACCAGCATTTCCCGCCCGAAGAAGGAGGAGACCACTGCGGTTTCATCGGCCAGCATATCATTGTTTACCCCAAACACAGCCCCGGTGATACAGTTGATGAGGATAAATGCAATGGTGGCTGCAAAGGCGCCGCCTGCCCGTTCCTTTGCCCAGGAACCGCCGATGGCGACCGCAAACAGAATATGCAGATTGATGATGACCGCCCAGCCAATGCTTTCCATGGTGGAACCAACGGTCATCAGGAAGGAGAGATCTGTCATCTGCAGCAGCTTCCCCATACTGAGCATGATCCCTGCTGCAGGCATAACAGCGATCACCGTCATCAGAACCTTCCCCAGTTTCTGCAGAAGGTCAAAATTGATGCCGCCCTTTTTCTTAGGCGCCTCTGCTGCAGAAAGGGTTTCCCCTTTTCCTGCCGCAGGTTTTTCTTCCAGCGTGATCACGCTGTCCTTCCCCGCCGTCACACGCCCCTTTGCCATCTGCAGCGGGATATCTTCCGTCAGATTGCAAAGCAGGATCGGGGTAACAGACGGAATCTTTTTCTGTTCCAGAAAATGCAGATCCACCTCTGCCACCAGATCCCCCGCCTGAACGCTGTCGCCAGCCTTGACGTGGCTGGTAAAGCCCTTTCCTTCCAGTTTCACGGTATCCAGCCCCACATGAACCAGAACCTCCAGCCCCTCTTCGGAAACAAATCCGTAGGCATGAAGTGTTTCCGCTACCGTTTCCACCTTCCCGCTGACAGGGGCATAGATCTTCCCATCCACAGGAAGGATGGCAATGCCCTCTCCCAGCATTTTCTGCGAAAAAACCTCATCGGGAACCTGTTCCAGCGGAACCACCCGACCACTCATCGGTGCCAGAATTTTTCCGGCTCGTTTAGAATCCATTTTCCTGTTCATCGTTTCGCTCCTTCTTCCTATAGTCTTTCGCCTTACTTTGTCCAAAGTCTGCAGGATTCATCCGATAAACAGCAAAAAATTTCCGAAAAATACAGAAATGGAAAAAGCAGCCCGGACGGACTGCTTTGATTCGGAGTATATTTTTTGAACAAATGCTTATGGACGCAGCCCCAGGCCGCCTTCCAGTGTGATCGTTTCCCCTGTCAGATATTTCAGATCGGGAGAAGCCAGTGCCACGCAGGCACGGCCGATTTCTTTTTCCACATCGCCATAATGGCCCATGGGAGGCATTTTCACATTTGCCTCAAAGGCTTCGGGGTACTGATCTGCCCATTTTTCCAGCTGGGCTGTCCACGCCAGAGGACAGACAACATTTACATTGATATCATCCTGCCCCCATTCCGTCGCCGCCACACGGCTCATGCCACGGATACCTTCCTTGGCCGCCGCATAGGAGCTTTGTCCGAAGTTACCGAAAAGCCCTGCGCCGGAAGCAAAATTGATAACGGTACCCTTTGTTTTCTTCAGATGAGGGTAACATGCCTTCATATAATAAAATGTTGCATACAGACCGGAATAGATGGCCAGATCAAACTGTTTTGTCGTCTTTTCCGACAGAGGTACACCGGAGGCCGATGCCTGCGCGTTATTGATCAGCACATGGATCGCACCGAATTTTTCGATGGCCTGATCGATCACATTCTGTACCACCGCTTCATTATCCGCACCTGCGGCCACATCCGCCTGCACAGGAAGTACCTCTACGCCATACAAGCGTTCCAGTTCCTCTTTCGCATCCAGTAATTTCTGCATATTTCTGCCGGTAATGACCAGATTCGCGCCTTCCTTTGCATACGCTGTTGCGATGCCGTAACCGATGGAACCGCATCTGCCATCCTTCAGGACCGCTCTGCCGCCGCCGGTAATGATTGCTGTTTTACCTTTCAAATGTCCCATACATTTCACCTTCTTTTTTTATTTCCATTCTGCCAGATATTCATCGATATAATGAGAAGCCACAGCCCCATCTGCCACTGCCGTTACCACCTGACGCAGCACCTTTGTTCTGACGTCACCTACGGCAAAGACACCGGGGATGTTCGTTCTGGTAGATTCATCTGCAATGATGTAACCGCTTCGATCCAGTTCCACCTGTCCTGCCAGAAATTCTGTTACAGGCTTTCTGCCTACGCTGATAAAAATACCATCACAGGCAATTTCTGTTTCTTCTCCCGTTTTTACATTTTTCAGACGAAC
>NZ_JBGVHV010000122.1:0-6464 GCF_045122575.1 Anaerotignum sp.
AAAGATCTGTAAACTGGGTCTTTTCCCCCTTTGTCAGAAGCACACCGTCACTGCCCATACTTTCTGTCAGGCAGGTACGGGGAATCCGGATCAGGGATTTTTCCACGATGGCATCATTGGGGATCTTCAGCCCTTCTACGACCTGACTTTCCAGACTGAAGGACACGGTTCTACTTTCCATGAACTGTTCCATGTGTTCATAGCTGGAAAGAACGACCTTTGTTTCCTTTTCGCCCACTTCCATGGATTCGATGGTCGTGCGCAGGCGGAAGTTTTCTTCCTCAGTCATGGCATTGAGCATCATATAATGCCCCTGTGTCCATGTAGCCGTCACCGTATTGGGCAGATATGCCACGATGTACCATTGATTGCTTTCCACGATCTTAAACAGGGTATCCCCTTTGGCAACACTTTTCGCCTTGGAGATATATTCTGTTTTTGCATTACCGACTTCTTTTTTCGTTACCTCTTTCGCCATATCGGGATGATACTGTTCTTCCAGCCCGTCATAGCTCAGGCACAGAACACCGGCTTCTCCCGCAGTCAGAGAACTCATGCTTTTTGCCAGTTTCTCTTCATAAATATTTTTTTCTTCCGTCAGCTGGGAAAGACTTTCTACATTTTCCGTCAGCCAGATCTCATTTCTCTGATCCATGAAAGATTCCACCTGACTCTTCATGGTGTACATATAAGAAAGGCTGTTTTTCATAGCACGGCCTGCATAGGCATCCACCGTGCGGCTCACATTCCCTTCCAGTCTTGCGATATCCTCAGAAAAAGCGGAAAGATCTGTTCTTGTTTTCTGACTTTTCAGAATATCTTTATCGATCTGGGTCAGTTCTTTTTCCAGTCGGTCTGTGGTATCCGTATCTTTCACGGTACAGACCACAGCTCCCTTGGGCACATAATCCCCCTGAGAATACTGATAAAAGGGCTGTCCCGCTCTGGTGCTTTTCACCACATATTCCTCTCGCAGGATCAGGCCTGTATAGATTTCAGGCGTATCGATGGTTCCGTATGCAACGGTTTCCACGTTGATATCGTCACGCTTTGCCGCCAGATGAATCATCTGCCCTGCCAGATAGATGGCAATAATGGCAAAGACCATCAAAGGCATGATCATATGACTGTTTTTTCGTCTTCTGTTTTTCTTTTTTGGAACAGGCCGCCCTGCTGCAGGGCCATTCGTCTGCTGATACCTCTGCCGCTGTCTCGCCTGCTGTGCCTCCTGTTGCTGCCTTCTGCTTCTTTCCTGCTGCAAGCTATAAATATTATCCCTTGTGGGGTAACGGCTGGCAGGTGCCTGTGGCTGCGGCTGTCGGGGAGGTCTTCTTCTATTCCCTGAGGAACCTTTTTTCATTTGGAATCCTCCTGTTCATTTCTTTTTTTCAAATACCCGGTCTATGGGTATTTTATCATTTGATTATACATCAAAAAAACAAAAAGGTAAACTGAAAGGATGACAAATCTCATTGCCTTCTGTATAATATACGGTACATATGGCAAAATTTTCTTCTACAGAGGTGATCTTATGAAACCAATTGACAAATTCAAACAGATCAGAGACGACTACGTCATCCGTCAGGTAAAAAAAGCCAAGCTGCCGGACTTTGAAGATGATTATTTTGTCCGCCGCCGTGTGACCTTCCACGGAAGAGTGCAACATGTGGGGTTTCGCCTTGAATTAGAACAAATGGCAGTCCGACTGGAGCTGACAGGCTGGGTGAAAAATATGGAAAACGGTGATGTGCAGGCTGAAATTCAGGGTTATGAAAGCCGCATCCGCTTTCTTCTGAAATTCATGAAATCCCTAAAACGTATCAAGATCGAAAAAATGGAGAATAAGCCCTGTTCTCCCAAACAGAATGAAACAGAATTTAAAATCATATAAAAAAGCGACCTTTCGGTCGCTTTTTATTTTTCGTTCAATTACTTTCTTTTATTTCACAATATAATACAGATCAGACCGCCGCTGCCCTCGTTGACGATCTTCTGCAATGTCTCCTGCAGTTTCATCTGGGCATCTTCCGGCATACGGTAAATCTTGTTCTGCATGCCGTCACTGACCATGGAACTGAGGGTACGCCCGAAAATATTCAGATCCCAGATTTTTTCCGGCTCTTCCTCGTAATCGGAGATCAGATGATCGATAAATTCTCTGGACTGTTCCTCATTGCCGATGATAGGGGAAACCTCCGTTTCCACGTCCGCCTTGATCAGGTGGATGGATTCTCCCTTTGCCCGCAGCTTGATGCCATAGCGGCTGCCCTGTTTGAACACCTCGGGTTTTTCCAAAGTGATCTCTTCGAACACAGGGGTCACCACACCGTATCCCTTTCGTTTCACATCGTTCAATGCCGCCGCAATCTTATCGTATTCCCGTTTCGTTTCAGAAAGCATTTGAATGGTATGGATAAGGGCATAATCATTTTCAATGGGCATATCCACCGTTTCGCTCAAAATCTGATAAAACAGCCCGTCATCAAAATTTAGGGCGATATCCACAGCCCCTTCCCCGGGCAGGATATGGTCTGCATAGACTTTTTTCAGAAAATCTGTTGCCCCCAGCCCGCTGATGGCCGCTTCCACATCCGCCAGTTTATTCGCCTTGCTCATGACTTCTTTCAGCGCGGCAGTCAATCCCTGCTTCAGCCAGTGGCTCTGCTCCAGTGTTTCCACCCAGCCGGGGAAAAAGAATCGCAGCTCCCGCAAAGGAAATTCATACAGCACCTGTTCCAGAATTTTTCTGATATCCTCCGCCTTCAGCTGTGCCGCATTCACCGCCATCACAGGTACACCGTATTTTTCCTGCAGTTCTGCCCGCTGAGTCTGTGTGCCTTCGCTGTAGGGCGTTGCCGTGTTGAACAGGATGACAAAGGGCTTTCCTAAGGCTCGCAATTCTGCAATGACCCGTTCCTCCGCCTCCACATAATTTTCTCTGGGCAATTCCGTCACACTGCCATCCGTTGTCACCACAATGCCGATGGTGGAATGATCGGTGATGACTTTTTTTGTACCTGTTTCTGCCGCTTCCCGAAAGGGCATGGCGTTTTCCGACCAAGGCGTATGTACCATGCGGGGCAGTTCTCCGTCCATGTGGCCTTCTGCTTCGGGCACCAGATAGCCCACACAGTCGATCATCCGCACCCGTACCTCCGTATTGTCTCCCAAAGTGATTTCCACCGCTTCGTTGGGCACGAATTTGGGTTCTGTAGTCATGATGGTCTTTCCGCTGGCAGATTGGGGCAGTTCATCCTTCGCCCGTTCTCTGGTGTAGGTATTGGCGATATTGGGCAGAACAAGCAGATCCATGAACCGCTTGATGAAGGTGGATTTTCCCGTCCGCACAGGGCCCACCACGCCAATATAAATGTCCCCGCCTGTCCGCTCTGCAATGTCCTGATAAATATCGAATTTTTCCATATTTCTTCCTCCGTTTCTATTGGAATCGTATCCATACAATAGAAATCTATGCGAAAGAAACAAGAATATTCCTTTTGCAAGGGCGTTGCCCCTGCACCCCACCAAAGGGATCATCCCTTTGGAAACCGATACGCAAAAACTCCGTTTTTGCAAATAAAAACGCCGTAGGCAAATAAAAGTTTTGATTGAACTTTTACAAAAGTTCACAGGGTTTGGGACAGCGTCCCAAGGTCTTTTATTGCCTGCAAGCGGTTCTTTGGAAGGTTTGGAAACCTTTCACCAAGGGAAGAAAGGTTTCCAAAGTCTTTATTCGAACATAGGCACAACCCGGATATATTTCCCCACTTTTTCCAATGTTTCCGCATCCGTATAGGAAGAAATATACACAGGGATAACCATTCCTCCATAATGGGCGTTCATATAATAGATGATATTCTGCCACATAAGCATATGATACTCGCCGCCATCCATCATTTCCCTTGCCAGCCCGAAATGGCCTTTGCACATTTCCCTGATAGAATCATCATAATAACTGCCGTCCATGGCTTCTGTCCATTCCTGCAGCACCCACTGTCCATTCTGTTTTTCAAAATCCAGTCTGGTGGGGATAACAGAGCCGCCCCGCTCAAAGAAAGCATAACCTTTTTTCGTGCGTGTCATCGCAAAATCCTGTTCAAAAATCGTCACAAAAACCTGCATTTGTTTTCCTTTTTCATGGATTTTGTGGATATAGGGGGCATACATGCTAACGGTATGCCCCATCTGGATGCCCTTCGCATTATATTTGCTTTCAATCGCGTCATAAACAGCCTTGATACGGTCATCTTCCCCTGCCCGAAAGATGCTGCAGGCGTCCACATCTCTGATGCCCATACTATATTTTCTTTCCAGTTCAGAGGTATAAACGCGCTCATCATAAGCAAAATTCACCGCCACCGTGGAATCCAGTGCCGCATAGAGCCAATACCATTCGGAGGGTTTGATATCTGCCCTTCTTGGTTCACCTAAAATATCCTGACAGGCAAACATCATGATATAGGCCTCTAAACCGTTTCCCTCTCTGCCTTCCGCAAATGCCGCCAGAAATTCCCGCAGGGCAGGCTCCCCGATCTTCACCAGTTCCTCATATTCCGCACAGTTGATATAGTCCAGAGGGTTAGAAGAAGTCAGGCCCTGTTCACTGGCAATTTCATAGACCAGAGTATTCGCCACAATCATCTGATAGGACATACTCTCCCCTTCGATGCCCATATCTGAAATCAATTCTACCTTTTCCCCGCCGTAAAGCATATCATTCATGCGATCCTGTGCCGCTGCATCGTCCATATTCATCAACGCATAAATTTTTTCAGGAGTATCGATCCCCTCGTAATAATACCGATTGATGGCAGAAACAAAATTCATAAATGTTTCCTCATCTTTTGCAAATTCTCGCAAATCCACGTCACCAAAGGATTCCTTCGCCAGATCTCTGTTAAACGCTTTACTAAAACTGCCCTTGTCATTTTCAAAATGCAGTTCATAGCTAAAATAATTCGCATTATCTACCAAAGCCAGAAAAATCATTGCATGGATACGGAACCAACGGTCGTCTTCATAGTTTTCCCCATCCAATTCATACGCTGTTTCTCCTGTTTCAACCCAGTTCAAATGGCGCATGGCACCATAAGGCGTCACATCGGTAAACAGTTCCATCCCTTCTTCATTGGCCGTCACCCCATCAGGCAGGGGCAGCAGCCCCATGATTTTTCCCACGCCTACATGGTCACCGATATACTGCAGTTTTGCCGCATAGAGGTCTTTCACCATGCGCTCCGTATAGCCGCCATAGACCACCTTTGTTTCCAATTTTTCCTTTGGTTCAGGCGCCCTGCACCCTACAAATGCCGTACCGCCGCAAACCAGCAGTGCCGCCGCGGTGAAAAGGGCGATGCCCCGTTTTTTCACCGTCATATCAAAAATATTTTCAAATCTGGCTTTCAATTCTTCCTTCCCGCCGGAGAAAGCCGTACTCATCTGCATATTTTTACTGTTGGCTTCCTTCACCGTCCGCAGGATCGCCATACTGTAGGCTTCTCTTTCTTCCATACTGCAATTTTCCATGACCGCCAGATCGCAGGAAAATTCCATATCCTTTTCCGCCCGTTTCGCCATCCAATGGACAAAGGGGTTGAAGAAATGCAGTGCCCTCGCCAGCATCAGAATGCCTTTGAACCACAAATCTTTCCGTTTGCAGTGGGTCAGTTCATGCTGCCAAATCAGGCGCAGGTCATCTTCTTCTCTGTCTTCGGAATTGATATAAACAGCAGGCTTGAAAAATCCCACACAAAGGGGGCTGGGCAGTGGTTCGCAGAAATAGATTTCCGGCCGTTTTTTCATTCCCATTTCCCTGCAGAGGATGTAATAAGAATCCAGAACAGCCGCATCCATGACCTTTCTGCGGTTCCGCCGCAGCATTTTTTGGAAGGAAAAATATTTCCACCCCTGCCATCCAAGAAATAACAGAACACCCAGCATCCACAGCACATCGGGATAAGCAAGGAAGAAATCGAAAAAGTCGTGATCATCCTCAGCAGTAAAATCCACATGCAGCATATAATGCGTTGCTTCTTCGTCTGCGAATGTCCTAAATTCTTCCATCTGCGCTTTATCTGCGTCGCTTTGGGCAAGGTATTCCGGATTTTTTGTTTCCAACACCGCCCTCGCCCCATTCTGCACAGAAGGCACTTCCATCCGCATCCCCATCATGGGCGCAGGCAGATCGATCTGCACAGGAATACACAGGCGCACTGTCACCACCAGCCACAAAAGATACCGCCATTTTGCGCCATATCTTTTCCCCAGAAACTTAGAACACAGGGCAAGTGCCAAAATTACAGGAATCGCAAACAGACTCATTTCCCATATATTTTGAAAAATTGTATCCATTGTCATTCACCTCCTGTTTTTGAGCGGATAAAGGCTGCCAGTTCATCCAGATCCGCTTCGGAAATGGAATGACTGTCAAAGAGACTGGCCACCAGCTTCGTCACCGAACGATC
>NZ_JBGVHV010000123.1:0-22827 GCF_045122575.1 Anaerotignum sp.
ATAAAACTGAAACAGAATAATGATAAAATAGAAGGGGGAAATCATATTCCCCAATGCCAATGATTGCAGCAGAAATCTCAGATCGAAGCAATAATATCCCAGATAGATCAGCCCAAAATAAGAAAGCACTGTCGCGATCACATAAGGGATACCGATTTTCCTGATCCTGCTCCAAAGAAATGCACCATAATGAAATTCATCCTTCATTCCACGGAAAAACTTCAGTGCCGAGAGGAAAAGAAACCCCTGCACCACAAAGGCGGATAACCGCTAGGGTAGGAAAATCATCCCAAACTGCAGACTTTCTTTCTGCAGGCCGCCAACCGCCGCCGAGCAGATATGAATAAACATGACCAGCAGGCAAAGTACCGTATTTAAAAATGAAATTTCATGCTTTCGCATGGCTTCACTCCTTCACTTTCCTGAAAAAAGCCCTCTTCTTACAGAAGAGAGCTTTTCTTTTTTCTTAAATCAGAGGCAGAACCTTCGCTGCAAAACGCAGCCCGATGATTGCCACTACATAAACAGCTGTTACGCCTGCCGCGCGGTAATCTCCGCTTTTCATTCTCATCACATTCATTCTGGTTCTGTTTTCATCCCCATGGTAGCATCTTGCTTCCATTGCCATAGCCAGTTCCTCCGCTCTGCGGAAGGCAGAGATGAACAAAGGTACCAGAATCGGGATCAGCGCTTTTGCTTTCTGCACCAGATTGCCTGTATCAAAGTCGGCACCTCTCGCCTGCTGTGCCTTCATGATCTTATCGGTTTCATCCAGCAGTGTAGGAATAAAACGCAGAGCAATCGTCATCATCATAGCGATCTCATGGGCAGGCACACCTATCTTTTTGAAGGGCTTCAGGATGTATTCAATGGCATCCGTCAGCTGAATGGGTGTGGTCGTCAGAGTCAGAATGGAGGAGCCTACGATCAGCATCACCAGGCGGACGCACATCTTCACTGCCAGCAGCAGCCCTTCCATTGTCACTGTCACAAAGCCCACATGGAGCAGCACATGTTCCCCTCTTGTCAGAAAAAGGTTAATAAACGCTGTAAAAAGGATGATGATCATAATACTTTTCAGCCCCCGCAGCATAAACTTCAGAGGTACTTTGGAAGCTTTGATCACCAGCCCCATGCAAGCCAGCACAAAAGCATAGCCTACAAAAGAATTCACCAGAAACAGTGATACGATAAAAATAAATGTGATCGTCAGTTTCAGCCTAGCGTCCATTCTATGAATGGGGGATTCCGCAGGATAATACTGACCGATAGTAATATCTCTAATCATGCTTTCACCTGCTTTACCAATTTCAACAGAGCTTCTTTTGCTTCTTCCACAGTGTAAATATCTGTGGGCACGTCATAGCCCTTCGCCTTCAACTGCGCAAACACATAACTTACCTGAGGTGCCGCCAGACCCATTTTTTCCAGTTCCATGGGATGGGAGAAAACCTCTCTGGGTGTGCCTGTCATAGCAACCTGGCCTCTGTGCATCACAATGATGCGGTCAACCAGTTTTGCCACGTCTTCCATGCTGTGGCTTACCAGAATAACGGTAATCCCTCTTTCTTCATGGAGTTTTCTGATGGCTGCCAGAATTTCGTCACGGCCTTTGGGGTCCAGCCCCGCTGTAGGCTCGTCCAGAATCAGCACTTCAGGATTCATTGCCAGAACCCCTGCGATAGCCACACGACGTTTCTGGCCGCCAGACAGTTCGAAGGGGGATTTTTCATAGATTTCAGGACTGATGCCTACGATATCCAGTGCAGCAACCACACTTTCGTGGATCTTTTCCTTGGACCAGCCCAGATTGGTAGGGCCAAAAGCAACGTCCTTATACACGGTCATTTCAAAAAGCTGATATTCAGGATACTGGAAAGCCAGACCAATACGTCTGCGCACCTCTTTCAGCTTCGCTTTATCTTTATGGATATTTTCTCCGTCCAGCAGGATTTCGCCATGAGTAGGAGAAATAATGCCGTTCAGATGCTGGATCAATGTGGACTTGCCGGAACCGGTGTGACCGATCAGACCAATGAATTCGCCGGTCTGGATCTCGATATTCACGTCGTTCAGTGCCACTTTTTCGAAGGTGGTACCTTCATTGTAAATGTGGGTCAGATGGTTTATTTTAATTGACATACTGCACCTACCATTTCTTCGATCGTTAAAATATCTGCGGGCAGATCGATCCCCTCTTTGCGCAGCAGATATGTGACTTCTGTCACCTGAGGTACGTCCAGCCCGTACTCTTTCAGTTTATCCACCTGCACGAAAATTTCTCTGGGCGTACCCTGCATCACCAGGTCGCCGTCATCGATCACATACACTCTGTCCCCACGAACTGCTTCATCCATATAGTGGGTGATCAGAATGATCGTGATCCCTTCTTCTTTATTCAAACGCTCAATGGTCTCCATAACGTCTCTGCGGCCAACGGGATCCAGCATGGCTGTAGGTTCGTCCAGAACGATACAGTCAGGCTTCATGGCCAGAACGCCGGCAATGGCGATTCTCTGTTTCTGACCGCCGGACAGTTTGGAGGGCGTATAAGTTGCAAATTCACCCATGCGAACGGCATCCAGGGCTTCATCCACACGCATACGGATCTGTTCGGAAGGAACCCCCATGTTTTCGGGGCCAAAAGCGATGTCTTCCTCTACCACAGTAGCAACCAGCTGGTTGTCGGGATTCTGGAAAACCATACCCGCTGTCTGGCGAATATCCCAGACCTGTCCTTCTTCCTGTGTGTTCATGCCCTTCACCCACAGGGTGCCCCCTGTAGGCTGCAGCAACGCATTGATATGTTTGGCAAATGTGGATTTGCCGGAGCCATTGTGTCCCAGAACGACAATGAACTCCCCTTTTTCGATTTCGATGTTCACGCTTTTCAGCGCGGCCACCTTATGTTCTTCAGTGCCGTGGTCCGTTTCCATGATTTTTGTATATTCATAGGTCAGACCTTCAGCCTTCACCATTTTCATAGATTCACCTGTTTCTTGCGGCAGTTTTTCTGCCCTGATAGTCTATGGCAAAAATGCTCACAGCTATGGATATGATACGGTTTTTTCTTGAAAAAGTCAATAGAAACGGTAGGATTGCCCTGTTTTGTCAGCATTTGTATCGATATAAAACCACCAATCTTTTCTTAAGAAAATTGTTCGTTTTTTGATACATTCCTGTAACATGACAGCAATCTGACTGTAACGAACCTGTTAGGCGGCTGTAACCTACGGCCGCTTTTTTTGTGTTATCATAGAACTACAAAGAAACATAACAGAAAGACAAATCTAACGTAAAGGAGTTGACATCTATGAAAATGACATTAAAAAACTTATCTTTTATCGCAGTACTTTCCTTCACACTGGCTTTCGTTACAGGGATGTCTGCTACCATTATGTATCAGGAACATGTAGCACTGAAACCCTTTATGGCAGTAGAAATGGTTGTGAATGACCTTTCTGCCGAAGCTGACACAGCAAATATCGATTTTTCGTAACATAACATTCTAATCCTCCCTATTCAGACCTCGCACATGCGAGGTCCTTTTCTTTTCTCCCTAAAAAATCTTAAGAAATTCTTTCGTTTTTTGTAAGCCCCCTGTAACCTACAGCCTTCCATTTTCTGTTATGCTTACCCTAAGAAGAAGAAAAGGAGGAGATCTTATGAAAAAATTCTTATCTAAAACACTTGTTGCCGCAGCAGCGGCTGCATCCGTATTTTCTGCATCCCTGCCTATGGCTTACGCCGCAGAAACGCAGGAACCTGTTACTCCCATCATCACGCTGAACGGCGAACCGGCTGACGTGCGTGCGAAAATGGTCAACGGCAAAGTTTATTTTTCCATCCGAGATTTCTGGGTAAATATCGCTCTGATCGAATCAAATGAAATCAAATGGTATGCGGATACCCAGACTGTCTCTGATGGCTGGAATTACATTCAGTTAGACGATCAAACTCTTTATTCCCCATATACAGGAAAACACCTGACCTTAAGCGATCCTGCTATCCTGTTGGATGGAACAACTTATGTGGCTGCATCTTTTCTGGATGATATCATCAACTGTAAATATGTCAAACAGACCATCTCAGATACATCCATTCATTTCCGCAATCTGATTTGGGAACAGGACGGATATGATCTGAAATACCATTATCGTGTTTCCCCTATTCCCGTAAATACAAAAACCGGCCTTCCGGATTTTGAATCCCTTCTGGAGAGAAACAGCCGATATATGAAATTTGATTTCCGTACGGAAGACTATGACATCACAAAAACTGAAACCGAAGACGGCGGAGCCATTTTCCATTATGTATGCAAAAACGATCCCGAGAGAACACTCATAGCTCAGGTACAGGATGGGTATGTCTCCCATGTTATGGACCATGGTGCCATCATTCTTTACCGTCCTCGTTAAATAAAAAGCATGGAGGAGATACGATGAAAAAACATATCTCGAAAGCAGCCCTTACAGCGATATTGGCGGCAACCCTTTGTTCTGTTTCTGCGCCAACGGCTTATGCTGCAGAAACACATGCCGCCCCTACGATCACTCTAAATCGTGAACCAACAGAAGTCCGTGCCAAATATATCAATGGCGATATCTATTTTTCCGTCATTGATTACTGGACGGAAGTACAACGTTCTGATCCCACCAATATCAAATGGAACGAAAAGAAACAACTTCTTTCCAATGGTCGCACCATTCTTTCGATCAGCGACCAGACTTCTTATCGGCAGCTGAATACAGGCAAAAAAAATATCACCAGATTTTCTGATCCGGTGATTGTAGAAAATGGTGTTGTCTGGGCTCAGGCTTCTCTGATCAAAGATTTGGATTCAGGCGCGGTAAAAGACCTCGTTATAGAAAACAGCGACACCTCCTTAAATTTTAAGCGAACCTATTGGGAATTTCCCGGAGGTAAAACCTATGGATATCGACTTCCTCTAATGCAGTTAGACGAAGAAACCGGACTGCCTGATTTCCTTTCCGTGGAACAAGTCCGCAAAAAGGGTTCTTTCAGCGAAAAAAGATTCCATATTCTTTCGCAGCAATTGGAAAACAGTAAAACTATCTATGCCTATATCAACAAGAGTGACCCCCATAAATTCCTTCTTGTAACCTGCGTAGATGGCTATGTTGCCCATATTTTAGACAATAACGGCATTTTCACCTATGACGATTATGGCACTCGAAGCGAATGATCCACCTCTTTTCCTGCCAAAATCCATTCTCCTTACAAAAAAAGAGACTTGCATTTGCAAGTCTCTGATTTTTTATGGAAAAAAGTTTTCAATTAAACCAGTTCCAGAATAACTTCCATTGCGCCGTCGCCTTTTCTTGCGCCCAGTTTCACAATTCTTGTGTAACCACCGGGTCTGCCAGCGTATTTGGGAGCGATTTCGTCGAACATTTTTGCAGCCATGTCAACTTTCTTTGTGTTCTTTCTTACTGCTTTGCCGTCAGCGGGAACTTCTGTTACGGGGTACAGGTAAGCCAGAATTGCTCTTCTTGCAGCCAGTCTGGAAGCGTTGTCTTTTTTGATTGTTTTTTCAACTTCATTGTAAACTGTTACTTTTTTGCCGTTTACAACTTCTTTCACTCTTTTACCGTTCGCATCTTTTTTTGCTACTTTAGCTGTTACTGTAACTTCTTCGAAGTTATCTTTTTCTTTTACAGCCAGAGTGATCAGTTTTTCAGCGATTCTTTTTACTTCTTTCGCTCTTGTTTCTGTTGTTTTGATTTTGCCGTGGTACAGCAGATTTGTTACCTGGTTTCTCAGCAGAGCTTTTCTCTGGGGTGTTGTTTTACCAAGTTTTCTATAACCGGATGCGTGCATGGTTAAATCCTCCTTGTGGATCCCCGTATGACTTTGCCCGTCTCCACCACTCTTCGGCATTACGTAGAGGCGCAATCATACGGTAAATAATAGTTACTTTGTTTGTCTAAATGACGAAATTATTCGTCACTAGGCTTCAGGGAAAGACCCAGTTCCGCCATTTTGTTCAATACTTCTTCCAAAGACTTGCGTCCAAGGTTTCTCACCTTCATCATTTCTTCTTCTGTCTTATTCGCCAGATCTTCTACTGTGTTGATACCAGCACGTTTCAGGCAGTTGTAAGAACGTACAGACAGATCCAGTTCTTCAATAGACATTTCCAGAACTTTTTCTTTCTTGCCTTCTTCTTTTTCTACCATGATAGAAGCGTCTTTTGTATTATCAGACAGATCGATGAACAGGTTCAGGTGTTCATTCAGAATTTTTGCACCGTAGCTTACCGCATCATCGGGCGCAATAGTTCCGTTTGTCCAAACTTCCAAAGACAGTTTGTCATAGTCAGTGATCTGACCAACACGTGTATTTTCCACCAGGAAATTCACTCTTGTTACAGGTGTGAAAATGCTGTCTACAGGAAGCATACCGATTGGCTGATCGTCTTTTTTGTTTTTGTCTGCACCAACATAGCCGCGGCCTTTGTTGATTGTGATCTCCATATACAGTTTGCTGCCAGCACCGCCGGAAAGTGTTGCAATGTGGTGATCAGGGTTCAGGATTTCGATATCGCTGTCGCATTTGATATCGGAACCTTTTACTTCACCGTCGCCTTCCACGTCGATGTAAGCAATTTTAGGCTCATTGCCTTCGCTTGTATTTTTGATCGCAAGACCTTTCAGATTCAGAATGATTTCTGTAACGTCTTCCTTTACGCCGGGAATCACACTGAATTCATGAAGTACACCATCAATTTTAACGTTGCTTACTGCAGCGCCGGGCAGAGAGGACAGCAGAATTCTTCTCAGGGAGTTACCCAGAGTTGTACCATAGCCTCTTTCCAGGGGTTCTACAACAAACTTACCATATGTGCCATCGGGTGCCATTTCAGCAATCTCAATGCGAGGTTTTTCAAATTCAAACACTCGTTCAAACCTCCCTTTTTTATGATAGAGTGCCGCAGGGCGATCAGCCCCACGGCAATTACTTTGACTTCACTGCACAATCGAAAATTATTTGGAGTACAGTTCGACGATCAGTGTTTCTTCAACGGGAACATCGATCTGTGCTCTTGTGGGTTTTGCCACTACTGTACCGCTCAGTGCATCGTGGTTTGCGGACAGCCATTCAGGAACGATTCTGCCTTCTGTTACAGCCAGAACGTCTTTGTATCTCTGAATTGTTTTGTATTTTTCTTTTACTTCAACAACGTCGCCCACTTTCACCTGGTAAGAAGGAATATCTACGGGTTTGCCGTTTACCAGTACGTGTTTGTGACGAACGATCTGTCTAGCTTCTTTTCTTGTTCTGCCGTAGCCCAGTCTGAACATTACGTTGTCCAGTCTCATTTCCAGCAGCATCAGCAGGTTTTCGCCAGGGATACCTTCTTTTTTAGCGATTTTTTCAGCCTGTGCGTAGTAACCTCTGAACTGTCTTTCCAGTACGCCGTAGATGAATTTTGCTTTCTGTTTTTCTCTCATCTGCAGACCGTATTCGGACATTTTTTTGTTTGCTCTCAGATTCTGTTTTTTAGATTTTTTATCGATACCCAGGTAGATGGGATCCAGATTCAGGGATCTGCATCTTTTCAGTACGGGAACTCTATCTCTTGCCATTGATCTACACCTCCTAATTCTAGGTTATACTCTTCTGCGTTTGGGGGGTCTGCAACCGTTGTGAGGAACGGGTGTAACGTCTTTGATAAGTGTTACATCCAGGCCTGCTGCCTGCAGTGCACGGATTGCAGCTTCACGACCGCTGCCGGGGCCTTTAACGAATACTTCGATTGTTTTCAGACCGTAATCGGAAGCAGCTTTTGCAGCTGTATCTGCAGCCATCTGAGCTGCATAAGGTGTGGATTTTCTGGAGCCTCTGAAGCCCAGCTGACCAGCGGATGCCCAGGACAGAGCATTACCAACTGCGTCTGTAATTGTAACGATTGTATTATTGAAAGTGGACTGGATATGAGCCTGGCCACGTTCTACTTTTCTTTTATCACGGCGTCTGCGAGTAGTTGCCTTTTTCACAGTTTTCTTTGCCATTTACCTCAAACCTCCTTACGAAATATCAATTATTTCTTCTTGTTCGCAACAGTTTTTCTAGGACCTTTTCTTGTTCTAGCGTTTGTTTTTGTTTTCTGACCTCTAACGGGCAGACCTTTTCTGTGACGGATGCCTCTGTAGCAGCCAATTTCGATCAGACGTTTGATGTTCAGAGCGATTTCTCTTCTCAGGTCACCTTCTACTGTCTGAGTTCTGTCGATGACGTCACGGATTTTTGCAACTTCTTCATCTGTCAGATCTCTCACTCTTGTATCCAGGCTTACACCTGCTTCATTCAGAATACGAACTGCGCTGGAGTGGCCGATGCCGTAAACATATGTCAGGCCGATTTCTACGCGTTTTTCTCTAGGTAAGTCTACACCAGCAATACGTGCCATTATTCTTGCACCTCCTGTAAATTTTCACGATAAGTTACTAATAAATGTTTTTCACATAAACACAGTGCGATACTCGTTGGGCATTACGAACAAAGGAGATAGACCGTCAGTCATTGAACTTACGCGCTCCTAA
Organism: Anaerotignum sp.; assembly: GCF_045122575.1. Lineage (GTDB taxonomy): Bacteria > Bacillota > Clostridia > Lachnospirales > Anaerotignaceae > Anaerotignum_A. Next base: position 8,568 of record NZ_JBGVHV010000123.1, read on the forward strand.
TTGCGCCGCCTTTGCCATTAACTGTATGCTCCTCCCAGTATAGTTGACGGATTTATCAGTTCCGGCTCTTTGGGGTATTGCCCCTCAAGCCCATAATAAATTATCAGCCCTGTTTCTGTTTATGTTTGGGATTTTCACAAATAACCATTACACGACCTTTTCTTTTGATGATTCTGCATTTTTCACACATGGGTTTTACAGATGGTCTGATTTTCATTGTGATCGCTCCTTCCTTACTTCGCTCTCCAAATGATGCGACCTTTTGTCAGGTCATAAGGAGACATTTCAACTAACACTTTGTCACCGGGCAGAATGCGGATGAAGTTCATACGCAGTTTGCCGGAAATGTGCGCCAGGATCTGGTGGCCGTTTTCCAGTTCCACCTGAAACATAGCGTTGGGTAATTTTTCCAGTACGGTTCCTTCTACTTCGATTACGTCATCTTTAGACAAGACCGTAAACCTCCTTAAACATTAAACGTCTCGTACCTCACGGTACTTCTTCAATGCCTTCTTAATGTCTGCATCCAGCACATAAGCGCCTTCCTGCAGTTTTGCCGCCACGTCTTTTTCCACATGGAAAGTAGGCTGAACATGCATCTTCTTTTTGCGTTTCGGCTTCTCCAGTTTACGGCGTTTGCCGTCTGCCAGGAAAAGGTACTCCCCCTCAACTGCAACGATCATCTGCACGTCACCCTTGTCGTGACCGCTTTTGGAATAAACCACTTGGCCGATCTGATATTCCAACGATATCACCTCATTTTCCTTCGTTAAACGTAAGAATTTCCGGTTCGCCGTCCGTGATCAGAACGGTTGTTTTGCCTTGAAAACAGTTTCTCACCCAGAATGTTCCGCACCATTCTGCCGCATCGGCAATCTTTCTATTTCCATAAGCCTAACAAGTATACAACATTTTCTTAATAAGAGATACCCCTTTTCAACAGTTACTTTCTTTATAGTAATTCATTCCGCTTTTTTCTTGAAAATAACATCGGCAGAAGCATTTCTGCCTCTGCCGAACTGTCAGTCATTTCTTATTTATCCAGACCTGCAACGATTGCTTTTGTGATATCGTCGATTGCCTGTGTACCGTCTACTTCAAACAGAATACCTTCTTTGCTGTAGAAGTCTACCAGGGGTTCGCTCTGGTCGTGGAATGTCTGGATTCTTTTCTTACCTGCTTCAGGTGTGTCATCTTTACGCTGTGTCAGCGCTTCGCCGCATTTGTCGCAAATACCTGCTACTTTTGCGGGCAGAGACAGCTTGTTGTAGATCGCGCCGCATTTAGGGCAGCTTTCTCTTGCTGTCAGTCTTTCCAGCATAACTTCATCAGGAGCACTGATGTAAACTACATGATCCAGTTTTACCATTTCTTCCAGTTTTTCCGCCTGAACAACAGTACGAGGGAAACCATCCAGAATGAAGCCTTTCGCACAGTCATCTTTTTTGATTCTTTCCTGAACGATCGCGATGATCAGTTCATCAGAAACCAGACCACCTGCTGCCATGATGCTTTTTGCCTGGTTACCCAATTCTGTGCCTTTCGCAACTTCTTCTCTCAGCATATCACCTGTGGAAATGTGAGCAATGCCGTAGTGTTCTACCAGTCTTGCAGCCTGAGTCCCTTTCCCTGCTGCAGGAGCACCAATCAGTACCAATTTCATATGATTACCTCTTTTCTTAATAGATGGCCTTCTCTTTTTTTCTTTTCCCCTTATATAACTAAAACAACCCCTCGGGAAATGCGTAGCGCGCATTTCCCAAGCGATTGTCATTAGTCATTTAAAAAACCTTTGTAGTGGCGCATCAACAACTGGCTTTCCAGTGTTTTTACGATGTCCAGACATACACCAACTACGATGATCAGTGTTGTACCACCGAAACCTACATTGATTTTGAAGATCCACTGCAGAAGTACAGGAACCATTGCCAAAATCGCATAGCAGATCGCACCAACCAGTGTGATTCTGTTTACCACTCTTGTGATATATGCACTTGTAGGCTGACCCGGTCTGATACCGGGGATGAAACCACCGTTCTTCTTCATATTCATCGCAATTTCGTTAGGGTTGATAACGATAGATGTGTAGAAATATGTGAAGAAGAAGATCAGCAGTACGTACAGGAGTGCACCGATAGGGTGTGTCATATTCAGTACTTCCAGCACCTTTGTGAATGCTTCGCCCTTGTTGGGGATGAAGTTACCGATCTGCTGAGGGAACTGCAGCAGGGAGATCGCAAAGATGATGGAGATAACGCCAGAAGTATTTACCTTGATAGGCATGGATGTGCTTCTGCCGCCTGCCTGTTTTCTGCCTACCATTTTTGTGGAGTAAGCTACAGGCAGTCTTCTTTCGCCGCTGTTTACACATACGATAAAAGCCAGAACGATCAGCAGGATGATCACGATCGCTGCAACTTTTGCTGCACCTACCGCGCCGCTGCCTACGATTGTGTAGTACAGCATTGCTGCACCTCTAGGCATGCTGGATACGATATTGATAAAGATGATCATGGAAGAACCATTACCAATACCTTTTGCTGTGATCTGTTCTGCCAGCCACATTACGAATGTGGAACCGCATACCAGACAAAGTACGGATGCGATATACACCAGAGGGCTGTGAACCAGATACATGTTCTGATATGTGTAAACCAGACCGGAACCCTGGATCAACGCCAGGACTACTGTCAGATATCTGCTGTAAGACTGCAGCTGTTTACGACCATCGGGGCCTTCTTTGGAAAGCTGCTCGAATTTAGGGATCGCAATTGTTAAGAGCTGCATGATGATGCTTGCGTTGATGTAGGGACCGATACCCATGGCAAACAGGGACCAGCCAGAGTTAGCACCGCCGGCGATTACACTGTAAAGTGTACCCGCCGCGGTTGCATTCTGTCTTGCCGCCATTACGCCTGCCGTATCGATACCGGGCAGGGCGATCAGTGTACCAATTCTAACGATCGCGAAGATCATCAGTGTGTACAGGATTTTGTTTCTAATCTCTGGAGTTTTCCAGGAGTTAGCAAAAATCTTAAACAATTAGATCACCTCTGCTTTGCCGCCGGCAGCTTCAATTTTTTCCTGAGCTGTTTTGCTGAAGTAGTTAACCTTAACTGTCAGCTTTCTTTCCAGATCGCCTTCGCCAAGGATCTTCACGCCATCTCTAGGATTGCTGATCAGACCAACGTTTTTCAAAGCATCGATATCTACTACTGTATCGTTTTCGAATACATTCAGCATAGAAACGTTGATTGCAACGATTTCTTTGCTGTTTCTGCATGTGAAGCCTCTCTTAGGAAGTCTTCTGTACAGAGGCATCTGGCCGCCTTCAAAGCCGCATTTGCCGCTTGTGCCGGAACGCTGGCCTGCACCTTTGTGGCCTCTGCCAGCTGTTTTGCCGTTACCTGTTGCATGACCTCTGCCGCGTCTCCAGTTCTTTTCTCTGGAACCTTCAGCGGGTCTCAGTTCGCATAAGTTCATTTGGGCACCTCCTAAAATCAAATTTCTTCAACTTTAACAAGGTGGCTAACCTGGTGGATCATACCTCTGATAGCCGCGTTGTCCTGCTGAATTACATAGCTATTTGTTTTATTCAGACCCAGAGCCTGAACTGTTTTTTTGTGTTTGGGAATTGCACCGATTGTAGATTTTACCAGTGTGATTTTAATTTCTGCCATCGTCATTTCCTCCTTCTTAACCCAGAAGTTCTTCAACAGAAATGCCACGCAGTTTTGCAACAGCTTCGGGTGTTGTCGCTCTGGACAGACCTTCGATTGTTGCGCTTACAACGTTACGTTTGTTGTTGGAGCCCAGGGATTTTGTTCTGATGTTTCTGATACCTGCCAGTTCCAGAACCGCACGAGCGGGACCACCAGCGATGATACCAGTACCTTCGGGAGCGGGCATCAGCAGTACGCTTGCGCTGCCGTATGCGCCTGTAACGCCGTGGTAGATGCTGTCTACATCGTTCATTTCTACTTTGATGATGTTTTTCATCGCTGCTTCTTTACCTTTGCGGATTGCATCGGGAATTTCAGCTGCTTTACCCATGCCGCAGCCTACGTGGCCGTTGCCGTCGCCAACAACTACCAGAGCAGAGAATCTCATTGTACGACCACCTTTAACCGTTTTGGATACACGGTTGATGGTTACTACTTTATCTTTCAGATCTAAAGTGCTTGGATCGATTCTTTTCAACTTACTTTCCTCCTTACCTTAGAATTTCAGGCCAGCTTCTCTAGCTGCTTCAGCCAGAGCCTGAACTTTACCGTGGTAAACGAAACCGCCTCTGTCGAATACAACTTCTGTGATACCTTTTTCGATTGCTTTTTTAGCAACAGCTTCACCTACTGCAGCAGCAGCTTCAACTGTGTTTGTGAATTCAACTTTGGATGCGATTTCTGCTTCCATTGTGGAAGCTGCAACCAGTGTATGCTGAGCCACGTCGTCGATGATCTGAGCATACATATGTTTATTGGATCTGAATACTGCCAGTCTAGGTCTAGCAGCTGTGCCTTTTACATGGTTGCGGATTCTGTAGTGTCTTTTAACACGAGCCGCTGCACGATTGGGCTTTGTGATCATAGTACTTTCACTCCGTTTCTTCAAAAATTAGTCACTTTCCGATATAAATATACCTTACGCCGCCGTGCGCAGATTATTTCTTACCGGTCTTACCAACTTTACGTCTGATGTGTTCGTCAGAGTATTTGATACCTTTACCTTTGTAAGGTTCGGGAGGTCTTTTTGTTCTGATTTCGGCTGCGAACTGACCTACTTTTTCTTTATCAATACCTTTAACGATGATTTTGTTCTGACCTTCAACGATGGATTCGATACCTTCGGGATCTTCCATTTCTACGGGGTGAGAGTAACCCAGTGTCAGTGTCAGTTTTTTGCCGGATTTAGCAGCTCTGTAACCAACACCGTTGATTTCCAGTGTTTTTTCATAGCCCTGTGTAACACCAACGATCATGTTGAAGATCAGTGTTCTTGTCAGGCCGTGTAATGCTCTATTCTTTTTCAGATCGTTGGGTCTTGTAACTACGATCTGGCCATCTTCCATTGCGATGTTCATGTCAGCGGATAATTTTCTTTCCAGTGTACCTTTGGGGCCTTTTACTGTCAGCAGATTGCCTTCGCCAATCTTAACTTCAACGCCAGCGGGTACCACTACGGGCAGTTTACCGATTCTGGACATGGTCTGCACCTCCTAAATTTCTATCTATTCTTCGTCTAAATTACCAGATGAAAGCGATAACTTCGCCGCCCAGACCAGCTTTTCTAGCTGCTTTGTCTGTCATCAGGCCTTTGTCTGTGGAAATGATTGCTGTACCCAGACCGCCCAGTACTTTAGGCAGTTCGTTGGAGCCAGCGAATACTCTCAGGCCGGGTTTGGAAATTCTTTTCAGACCTGTGATTACTTTTACGTTTTTGTCTTCACCGTATTTCAGGGAAATACGCAGTGTGGATTTGATACCATCTTCGATTACTTCGTAACCTTTAACGTAACCTTCTGCTACCAGAATGTCAGCGATTGCTTTCTTCATTTTGGAAGAAGGAACATCTACTGTATCGTGTTTTGCAATGTTAGCGTTTCTGATTCTTGTCAGCATATCTGCGATAGGGTCGCTCATAGACATTGTGAATTCCTCCTTTCAATTACCAGCTTGCTTTCTTTACGCCGGGAATCTGACCTTTGTATGCCAGTTCACGGAAGCAAATACGGCAAATTCCATATTTTCTCAGTACAGAGTGGGGTCTGCCACATACTCTGCATCTTGTGTAAGCCTGTGTAGAGAATTTGGGTGCTCTCTGCTGCTTAACTTTCATAGATTTTTTAGCCATGTTTGTCCCTCCCTTATTTAGCGAATGGCATACCGAACAGTCTCAGCAGTTCTCTTGCTTCTTCATCTGTTTTTGCTGTTGTAACAAAAACGATGTCCATGCCTCTGATTTTGTCTACTTTATCGTATTCGATTTCAGGGAAGATCAGCTGTTCTTTGATACCCATTGTGTAGTTACCTCTGCCGTCAAAGCTGTTTGCTTTCACGCCACGGAAGTCACGTACACGAGGCAGTGCGATGTTGATCAGTCTGTCTGTGAATTCGTACATCTTGTCGCCTCTCAGAGTAACTTTGCAGCCAATGTTCATGCCTTCACGCAGTTTGAAGTTCGCGATGGATTTTTTAGCCTTTGTTACTACGGGTTTCTGACCAGCGATGATGCCCATGTCTCTAACTGCACCATCCAGAACTTTAGCGTTTTCTCTTGCTTCGCCTACGCCCATGTTGATGATGATTTTTTCCAGCTTGGGAACAGCCAGTTTATTTGTATAAGAAAATTTCTTAGTCATTTCAGGAACGATCGTTGCTTCATAGAAGTCTCTTAATCTGCTCATTGTGTGCCTCCTTTCCAGAATATTTATCAGTCGATGATTTCGCCAGTTTTCTTAGCTACTCTTACTTTTTTGCCATCTTTGATCATTGCGCCCAGTCTTGTAGCCTTGCCGTTGTGCAGGTACATTACGTTGGATGCGTCGATGAAGTTTTCTTTCTTGATGATGCCGCCCTGCTGGTTCTGTGCGTTGGGTTTTGTATGTTTGGAAACCATGTTTACGCCTTCAACCAGAACGCGACCGTTCTTTTTATCTACAGCAATGATTTTGCCTTCTTTGCCTTTATCTTTACCAGCGATAACTACTACTTTATCACCAGTTTTCAGTTTCATATTAGCCACCTAACACACCTCCTATTACAGTACTTCGGGAGCCAGAGACAGGATCTTCATGAACTGTTTTTCTCTCAGCTCTCTTGCAACGGGCCCAAAGATACGTGTACCTCTGGGGTTTTTGTCGTCTTTGATGATAACTGCTGCGTTATCGTCGAATTTGATGTAGCTACCATCAGCTCTGCCTACGGGGTGAACTGTTCTAACTACTACAGCTTTTACAACGTCACCTTTCTTTACAACGCCACCGGGTGTTGCGTCTTTAACTGCTGCTACGATGATGTCGCCTACGCCTGCATATCTTCTTGTGGAACCGCCCAGAACTCTGATGCACAGAAGTTCTTTTGCGCCACTGTTATCTGCTACTTTCAGTCTGGTTTCCTGCTGAACCATGTTTCGTCCTCCTCTCCAAAAAGGATTATTTTGCTTTTTCGATGATGTTTACAAGTCTCCATCTCTTGTCTTTGGACAGAGGTCTTGTTTCCATAACTTCAACACGATCGCCGATACCGCATTCGTTGTTTTCGTCATGAGCTTTCAGTTTGTATGTTCTGTTAACGATTTTGCCATACAGAGGGTGTCTTACTTTATCTTCTACAGCAACAACGATTGTTTTGTCCATCTTGTCGCTAACTACTCTACCGATTCTAGTTTTACGAAGATTTCTTTCCACGATGATTTCCTCCTTTCAACGAACGGAATATCTATTATTTTGCTTCTCTTGCTTTCTGTGTGATGATTGTCTGAATTCTTGCGATGTTCTTACGAACTTCCTTGATTCTTGCTGTGTTGTCCAGCTGGTTTGTAGCGTTCTGGAATCTCAGGTTGAACAGCTCTTTTTTAGCGGAAACAAGGTCCTTCTGTAATTCATCTGCAGACTTTGCCATCAATTCTTTTACATAACCTGTTGTTTTCACTGATGTTCACCTGCCATTTCTTCTGCTTCAGCCTTAGTTACGATTTTGCACTTGATAGGCAGTTTGTGGATTGCCAGTCTCAGCGCTTCTCTTGCTTTTTCTTCTTCTACGCCGCCGATTTCGAACATTACTCTACCGGGTTTTACTACTGCTACCCAGTATTCAGGAGCACCTTTACCGGAACCCATACGAGTACCGATAGGTTTAGCGGATACGGGTTTGTCGGGGAATACTTTGATCCAAACGTCACCACCACGTTTGATGTGTCTTGTCATAGCAACACGTGCTGCTTCGATCTGGTTGGATGTGATCCATGTAGGTTCCATCGCCATGATACCGTATTCACCGTAAGTTACTTTGTTGCCTCTATATGCACGGCCTCTCATTTTGCCTCTCTGCTGTTTACGATGTTTCACTCTTTTAGGCATTAACATGATACTCTAGCGCCTCCTTACTTCTTAACGTTTTTTACAGGAAGTACTTCGCCTTTGTAGATCCAAACTTTTACGCCCAGTTTGCCGTATGTTGTATCTGCTTCAGCAAAGCCATAGTCGATGTCTGCACGCAGTGTCTGCAGGGGGATTGTACCTTCGTGGTAGGATTCGCCACGAGCGATATCTGCGCCGCCCAGACGACCGCTTACCATTGTTTTGATACCTTTTGCACCGAATTTCATTGTTCTGCCCATAGCCTGTTTCATCGCACGACGGAATGTCACACGGTTTTCCAGCTGCAGAGCGATGTTTTCAGCTACCAGCTGAGCATCCAGTTCAGGTCTTTTGATTTCTTCGATGTTAACAGCTACTTTGCCAGCTGTCATTTTCTGCAGTTCAGCTTTCAGTTCTTCGATTGCTGCACCGTTTTTACCGATAACGATACCGGGTTTTGCTGTATGAACATTAACTTTTACTCTGCCAGCTGTTCTTTCGATTGTTACTTTGGAAACGCCTGCAGCGTACAGTTTGTTTTTGATGAATTTTCTGATTTTTACGTCTTCAATCAGGTTATCAGCAAAGTCTTTTTCTGCATACCATTTTGCATCCCAATCTTTGATGATACCTACTCTTAAACCGTGGGGATTTACTTTCTGACCCATTTTCAGTACCTCCTATTATCTTTCATTCAGAATGATGGAAATATGGCAGCTTCTTTTCAGGATGCGATATGCTCTGCCCTGTGCTCTGGGGCGAATTCTCTTCATTGTAGGACCCTGATCAGCACTTACTTCTTCCACGTACAGTTTGCTTACGTCCATACCCAGATTGTTTTCTGCGTTTGCTACAGCGGATTTCAGTACTTTACCGATGATTTCTGCTGCCAGTCTGGGGCTATAGTTCAACATAGCTGCTGCTGTTACAACGTCTTTACCTTTGATCTGATCCAGAACGATTTTCGCTTTGGGAGCAGGGATACCTACGTATTTAGCAGTAGCATGAGGTCTTTTTTCCTGTGTTGCAATGTTTCTTTCTTTTTTAATTTGGCTTCTATGACCTTTTGCCATGAACGAAACCTCCTTTCGTTATCAGATAATTAGCGAACTCTAGATTTCTTTTCTGCGTCTTTGCCGTGACCTCTGTAAGATCTTGTCAGAGCAAATTCGCCCAGTTTGTGGCCTACCATGTCTTCTGTGATATATACAGGCACGTGTTTTCTGCCGTCATAAACTGCGATTGTGTGACCGATCATGTCGGGGTAGATTGTAGAACGACGAGACCATGTTTTGATTACGTTCTTTTCGCCTGCTGCGTTCATAGCATCGATCTTCTTCAGCAGATGATCGTCAGCGAAAGGTCCTTTTTTCAAAGATCTGCTCATTGATGAATCCTCCTTGTGTTATCTATCTGTGCCTAAGCCGCCTCAGGCACATTCCAATCTATTAGCCGTTTCTGCGGCGAACGATGTATTTGTTGGAAGCTTTGTGTTTGTTTCTTGTTTTGTAGCCCAGTGCAGGTTTGCCCCAAGGTGTCATAGGTGCGGGACGACCGATAGGTGCTCTACCTTCACCACCACCGTGAGGGTGATCGTTAGGGTTCATTACGGAACCTCTTACTGTAGGTCTGATACCCATGTGACGTTTTCTACCTGCTTTACCGATGTGGATCAGTTCATGATCTGTGTTACCGATCTGACCGATTGTTGCACGGCATTCGATAGGCAGCAGTCTCATTTCGCCGGAAGGCAGTTTTACTGTAGCGTATTTGCCTTCTTTTGCCATCAGCTGACCTACGTTACCAGCGGAACGAACCAGCTGGCCGCCTTTGCCGGGTTTCATTTCGATGTTGTGGATGGAAGCACCAACGGGGATTCTGCTCATGGGCAGTGTGTTACCCAGTTTTACTTCTGCGTCGGGACCGTTCATCAGCTGATCGCCAACCTGCAGACCTGCGGGTGCCAGGATGTAGGATTTCTGACCGTCAGCATATACGATCAGAGCGATGTTTGCTGTTCTGTTGGGATCGTATTCGATCGCTTTAACTGTTGCGGGGATACCGTCTTTGTTACGTTTGAAGTCAACCAGTCTGTATTTGATTTTGCCGCCGCCGCCGTGGTGACGAACTGTGATTTTACCCTGGTTATTTCTGCCGGAAGTTTTTCTCAGGTGTACTACCAGAGATTTTTCGGGCGTGGATTTTGTGATTTCATCGAATGCGGACACTGTCATGTGTCTTCTGGATGGTGTATAAGGTTTATATCTTTTGATTGCCATCTCTTGTTTCCACTCCTTTCGGATTTATATCGTCTACACGTTTCCGTGTGTTTTGCAATGTTTCTGTTTACTTCAAGCAGCAATTACATGCCCATGAAGATTTCGATGTCTTTGCTGTCAGCTGTCAGTTTCACAACTGCTTTTTTGTATTTTTTTGTTTTGCCGAAGAACATACCTCTTCTTTTGGGTTTGCCATCGTAGTTCATTGTGTTTACGGAAGCTACTTTAGCGCCTTCGAACATTTTTTCAACAGCGTCTTTGATCTGAGCTTTTGTTGCTTCAGGGTGTACGATGAAAGTATATTTCTTTTCATCCAGAACAGACATACTGTTTTCTGTGATTACGGGTCTTTCGATTACGTCGTAAAATTTCAGATCTGCCATTATGCGTACACCTCCTGGATTTTTTCTACTGCTTCTTTTGTTACAACCAGTGTGTTGTATTTCAGCAGGTCATATACGTTGATTGTGCTAACGGAAGCTGTTTTCACTTCGGGAATGTTTCTAGCGGACAGGATTACGTTTTCGTTAGAACCGTCCATAACGATCAGTGCGTTACCGCATTTGATGTTTTCCAGAACTTTTACCATTTCTTTTGTTTTAACTTCTGTCAGTGTCAGTTCGTCCAGAACGATGATTTTGCCTTCAGCAACTTTTGTGGACAGTGCGGACTGCAGTGCCAGTCTTTTCACTTTCTTGTTCAGTTTGAAGGAATAATCTCTGGGCTTGGGAGCGAATACTACGCCACCGCCAACCCACTGAGGAGAACGGATGGAGCCCTGTCTTGCTCTGCCTGTACCTTTCTGTCTGTAAGGTTTTCTACCACCGCCACGAACTTCAGCGCGTGTTTTTGTGCTCTGTGTGCCCTGTCTCTGGTTTGCCAGATACTGTACTACAGCCAGGTGCATCACATGTTCATTTGCTTCAATACCGAAAATAGCGTCGTTCAGCTCAATTGTGCCTACCTGAGCGCCTGTCATATTTAATACTGCAACATTTGCCATGTTAGTTTCCTCCTTTCGTAAAGTTTATCAAGCCTTTACGCTGTCTTTGATTACCAGAATGGAACCTTTTGTGCCGGGAACTGCGCCCTTGATCAGCAGCAGGTTCTTTTCTGCATCTGCGCGTACAATTTCAAGATTCTGGATTGTTACATTGCTTGCACCCATGTGACCAGGCATTCTTTTGCCTTTTTTAACACGGCTGGGGAATGCGGAAGAACCCATGGAACCTACTACTCTGTGAGATTTGGAACCGTGACCCATAGGACCTCTGGACGCATTGTATCTCTTGATTGTACTCTGGAAACCTTTACCTTTGGAAACGCCGCTAGCGTCAACTTTGTCGCCTGCTGCGAATACATCAGCTTTGATTTCTGCGCCAACTTCATAGTTAGCTGCATCTTCCAGTCTGAATTCTTTTACATATTTTTTAGCAACTACGCCTGCTTTTGTGAAATGACCCTTCATGGGTTTTGTTACTTTGTTTTCTTTTGCATCAGCAAAACCAACCTGGATTGCTTCGTAGCCATCGTTTTCCAGTGTTTTTTTCTGAATTACAACGCAGGGGCCTGCTTCCAGAACTGTTACAGGTACCAGCGCACCGTTTTCAGTGAAAACCTGTGTCATACCGATTTTCTTAGCGATGATCGCTTTTTTCATTTCGTTGCACCTCCTAATTTTCTACAGCGGATTGCCGTCCACCCTCAACCTGAAGACTTCGGGTAATCATTCTAGTCATATAAGAGTTGTAACTTTCATTTCTGTGTTACGTATCTATCTTATATAAACCAGTTTTTTTGGATGTTTTCTTTGTTTGTTTTTAAAGTTTAAAAATAATCTTTTTGGTTCGTTGCTATAGGTAACCGTTTTGATTATTTCATTACTTTCAGTGTAATGTCTACGCCTGCGGGCAGATCCAGACGGCTCAGAGCGTCTGCTGTCTTAGGTGTAGGGCTCAGAATGTCGATCAGTCTCTTGTGTGTTCTCATTTCGAACTGTTCACGAGAGTCTTTGTATTTATGCACCGCTCTGATGATTGTTACAACTTCCTTCTTTGTGGGAAGAGGGATAGGGCCGCTGATCTGTGCACCTGTTTTCTTTGCTGTTTCAATGATCTGCGCTGCAGACTGGTCGATCAGTTTGTGATCGTAAGCTTTGAGACTGATTCTGATTTTGGGATTAGCCATAAAAAAAGTCCCCTCCTTTTCGTACTATTTGACTTCAGCACGACAAGTGGTGACTGCACACTCATCCGGGTGTATCCAGCAACGTCAGATACGCAAACTTATCCTTTATCGATAAGTTAACCCAAAATATTCAGTACAGTGACCTTGTCGCCCGGTTTCTTTGAACTGGACATCGCTCCTCGGAAAAACCCTTGAGCCCTTCATTCATCGGCTCGTGGCAACCTTCCGTATCAACACTCTATGTCACAACAATTGGTATTATAAAGCAAAAACACAGAGAATGCAAGCGTTTTTTTGAATTTTTTTCGATTTTTTCTTCGATTTCTGATAAAAAAACTTATCCACTTTTCCACAAATACTATACAAACTGCACAATAGATATTGTATACAGTGGGCAAAACAAAGGTTTCCCCTCGCTAACCCAAAACAAATATTGCGAATTCCGCTCATTTGTCTCTTGCAAGAGGACATAATATTATCTCCCTCAAAGCACAATCAGATCGTTTTCTGTTTTCTGTATACAACCTTTGCTTTCTCCGTCATTATCCTTCCCTGTCAAAGCCAAAAATATCCTTTTCCGCAGTGAAATACGACCTCATTTTTACATTTTTCAATAAAACCTCTCCACGAAGCACCTGCTCCTGAACGATGCCGCGGCATAATAACTCCAACACCTTCAATTCCTTTAACTTTGCATCCAACGCAAGCCCCGTTGCCCAACCGCTTTCCATTTCTCTCAGATAACAATCGTGAATATCCAGTTTAAAAGGAGCATACCCATTCCGAAGAAACATTAGCGTTTTACCACCAAGTAATTCCGATCTATTCGTGCGAAAACCATTCTTTACTCTTAACCCCGCCAGATAACGCACTTTCCCTACCATAGAAAGAGCATCATCCAATTTTGCAAAGAAAGTATCTATATCATCATGGAGTTCTGCATTCTTTTTCATATCAGCTGCATGGCTGATTACCCGAAGTTGTTCCGCCGTCCCATTTTCTATACAACTATGAAGAAGAGAAAACATTTCCCAAAACTTCTCCGCCAGATAGCACCATGTATGCAGTTCCTCTTCTTCATCAGACATTTCTTCCGATATCAAAGTTCTTTCTATATTACTACCACGCAATCCAGAAATCTTTTCATCCAATGCAATCAATTCTTTCTCCGCTTCCAAAAGTTCTTTTTCTGCTTCCAAAAATTCTTCTTCCGCCCGAACAAGATTCTCCTGATAATCCATTTTTAACTTCAGAAAGAAGTTCCCTTTCATGCAAGAAAAGACATCCTTCTTTTCTGCAGACCGCTTCTGCAATTCTTCTATTTTCCCGAAATACAGTTCTTTTTTACAAAGGCAAATCAGAAGTTCTGACCACATCATCAATGCATCTGTTCTTTCCCGCATAAGACACCCCCTCAGAAATAAAATCTTATTTTTATTTTATCATATATTATATAGAAGAAACACCCTCGAAAACGATTGTAAGAAACTCTTAAGAATGGCATTATACCAACAAAAAAAGGCTCCCATTCGGGAGCCTTTATAAACCATACGGTTTTTCTTAGCTGTTTGCTTTCGCTGCTTTGTATTTTCTTACAGCGTCAGCCAGTTTAGGCAGGATTGCTTTCAGGTCGCCAACGATACCCAGGTCAGCTACTTCGAAGATAGGAGCGGATTCGTTTTTGTTGATAGCAATGATCAGTTCGGAGTTTTCCATA
>NZ_JBGVHV010000124.1:0-2701 GCF_045122575.1 Anaerotignum sp.
CAGTTGTGCTGTTCAGGATCAGCAGATCCGTACGCTGTACGATACCACGGTTATTATTCCCCGTTGCATCGATGATGTTGTTCTGGATCAGCTGTGCCAGCTGTTTGCTGGTCAATGTTGCTCCTGTATCGTTGGCATGATTTTTATACAGTGTTTCCGTACCATTCACCAGTTTATTTTCCGCCGCATTCATGTGAATGGAAACCATGGCATCGGCGATCTGATTCGCTGTTTTTGCACGGCTGCTGTTATCGGGATAAGTATCACTGTTTCTGGTCAGATATACCTTGATGTCCTTATCCAGTTCCGCATTGACTTTCTGCAGCATGGTCAGTGTCAGATTTTTTTCTATCAGACCGTTGCCGCTGGCACCGGGATCTTTGCCGCCATGGCCTGCATCCAGCAGCAGAACTTTATCATACACATCCTGCGGATTCTTCACATGGACGACATATCTGTCCTTTTCTTCCGTAATGCTGTAGCAGCTGATGCGGTTCTGGTGGAATCGCAGTGTGGTTTTTCCACTCTTGGTGAATACTTCAACGCTTTTGATCACGTCGTCCCCAATATCATAGTTGCCTTCGCCATAGACTGCAGACAGATCCTTCGGCAGGATCACATCAAAATAACCGCTCAGATAATGATCTTCCAGTTTTACGCTGCCTGTTTTGAAAGAATCTTCCTTATCCAGATACAGCATATCCTTCGCACCGTTATAGGTCATGTGCTGCAGGGAAGAACGGAAAATGGTCAGTGTACCGCCATTGCCATCTTCACTGTAGCTGTATTCTGTCAGGTCGCCTACCTCAAACACCAGTCTCAGGGTAGTATCCGTAAACATACCGCTTCTGCCGGCAAATACATATTCCAGATCATCCACATCCAATTCATCATCCAGTTCAGATTCCACATTGGGAATATCCACTACAATGCGGGTAGGATCGGACAGGATGAATACATTGGCACCCAGAGCGCCATCCCCTTCGATCTCGATGATATCCTTATCATTTTTATGCTTGCAGGAAATATCCTCCACGGTCACTTTATCAAATGTCACGATAACCTTTGTGCCGTCGGCACTTTCTGTCACTTCGTATTTTTTCTTAGCAGAAAGATCCAGCACCACTCTGGTGTAGGTGCTGCCGTCTTCCGCTGTATGCTGTGCAGTTCTCACCGCAGATACGATGGAGCTGTTGGTTGCTGTGATCTTGGATGCCAGTCCGCTTTTTGCGCCATAGAAATCCAGAACGATCTTATCGTTGGCCACGATCACTTCTTCCCAGTCTTTGATTGCGCCGTTTGCCTGAATAGAGAAGACCTGACCTGCCGTTTTGCTGGCGGGTACATTCACTTTATTCAGCGTGATCGCAGGTGCCGCAGGCGTTGTTGTCGGTGTGGAAGGGACAGAAGGGGTTGTTGTTGCCTTCTTCTCCGCAATATTCACCGTTCTGGTATCATCGTCCCATGTGATATTCAGATCCAGCGCCGTAGCCAGTGCGCGGACAGGCAGCATAGTTCTGTCATTGACGATCATGGGAGGTACATCCATGGAAAAATCCTTCCCGTTCTGCTGACCCACTTTCTTATCAATGGTAAATACCAGCGTATATTTGTCATTGATGACATACACCTGCTGTGCATCCCCGTTCCATACCACTTCGCAGCCCAGTTCCTGCGCAATCTGTCGCATAGGCAGCATGGTTCTGCCGTCGATGGATACCGCAGGCATATCCTTAGGTGTCATCTTCTTGCCATCGATCTTGACTACGATCTCAGGGGCGTTGTATGTATGATTTTTGCCGTTGTAATGTAAATTCATGCTGACATTGGCTGCAAAGGCCGTTACGGACGAAAGCATCCCCACCGCCATGGTTGTCAGCAAAAGCCGTTTCCACTTACTTCTCATTCGTGTCATTCCTCCTGCTTTATGTAAATCGCATTTTGCGTCATAATTCTTCATTATGAAGTATAGCACAAAAGTCAAAAAAAGAAAGATTCTTTCGTACATTGAAAGAAAATCTTAATAATTTGTCGAAAAAAATCCACCTGTTGTTCCCAACAGATGGACTTTCAGTCAAATTTTATGTTATTCCTTCCCCTGCGCCCGCTGATCAAAGGCTTTCAGTTTTTTCAGAACCTTTCCATGGACACTGTTTGCAGGGAAATTACCCGCCTTATTCTTCTTTCCGGCAGGTGTTCCCATCAGAAGTTCGATGCCTTCATCGATGTGAGTGATAGGATAGATATGGAACATGCCTTCCTTCACTGCTTCCACCACTTCATCCTTCAGCACCAGATCCTTCACATTGGAAACCGGAATAATGACACCCTGTTTACCCGTCAGTCCGCGCTTTTTGCACAGGTCGAAGAATCCTTCGATTTTATATGTCACGCCGCCGATGGCCTGAATTTCCCCTTTCTGGTTGACAGAACCCGTCACCGCCAAGTCCTGACGGATGGGCAGTTCGGACAGAGAAGAAAGGATACAGTACAGTTCCGTACTGGAGGCAGAATCCCCGTCGATGCCGTTATAATTCTGTTCAAAGCAGACACGGCAGGAAAGAGACAGGGGGAAGTTCTGGGCATAGGTCTGCCCCAGAAAACCGGTGATGATCTGCACGCCCTTATCATGGGTCTGGCCGCTCATACGGGCTTCTTTTTCAATATTCACAATGCCGGATTTGCCCACATAGGTCGTTGC
>NZ_JBGVHV010000125.1:0-18163 GCF_045122575.1 Anaerotignum sp.
GTAGCGAAGTATAACGAGCTGTTTATTCCCCGTGAATGGACAAAACTTTAAAATATAGGCACAAAGTTTGAAAAAGTCAAGGGATTTTTGAAAAAATTTTGTTCATACTAACAAAATGTATACAACCAAGAAGGATTTTCAATAAAAATGTCGAATAGATAGAGTAAAAGGAAGTGCAGAAACTTCCTTTTCGATTGCTTAGGAAGAATTTTTCAAGGCGAAGCGGATTGGAAGGAGGGGATTGACATGAGATATCCGAGAGAAGTCATCGACGAAGTGCGACTGCAGAACGATATCGTGGAAGTCATTTCCCAGTATGTTCCGCTGAAGCAGAAGGGCAATTCCTATTTTGGGCTTTGTCCCTTCCATAATGAAAAAACAGCTTCCTTTTCCGTAAACAGCGAAAAACAGTTTTATTACTGCTTTGGCTGCGGGGCGGCGGGCAATGTGTTTTCCTTCCTGATGGAAATGGAAAATATGGATTTTCCCGAAGCTATGAAAAAACTGGCAGAACGGGCACACATCACTCTGCCGGAACCGGAAAAATCCGCTCAGGTCATTGCGGCAGAGCAGACAAAGCAAAGGCTGTTTGACATACACACTGCTGCAGGACGGTTCTTTTATGATTGCCTGCAGGAAAAACAGGGGGAACAGGCACGGGCATATCTGACCAAACGGCAGATGGACCCTCGCATGGCAAGAAAATTCGGCATCGGCTATTCCCCTGACAGTTACGATGCATTGTTCAAACATCTGAAAGAAAAAGGGTTTCCCCTGTCGGATATCCTGAAATCGGGCCTTGTGCTGGAAAATAAAGACGGTAAGGGCTACCATGATCGGTTCCGCGGGCGGCTCATGTTCCCCATCTTCGATGTGCAGGGCAGAGTGGTCGGCTTTGGCGGACGTATCCTTGCCAAAGGGGAACCGAAATATCTGAACTCTCCCGAAACCATATTGTTCAGCAAAAGCCGAAACCTCTATGGTCTGAATTTTGCCAAGGCGGCAAAGAAACGGGAGCTGATTCTGGTGGAAGGCTATATGGACATGCTTTCCATCTATCAGGCGGGGTTCCGCAACGTTGTGGCATCCTTGGGCACGGCCTTTAACAATGACCATGCCAGAACACTGAAGCGGTTTGCCGATGATGTGATCCTGCTTTATGACAGCGATGAAGCAGGCACCAATGCAGCACTGCGGGCCATTCCCGTGCTGGTGAAAAACGGTTTCCGCGTTAAGGTCACACAGGTGCCTGACGGAAAAGACCCCGATGAATTTATCAAGGCAAAAGGCGCGGCGGAGTTTTCCAAACTCCTGATCAATGCCGTGCATTATATATCTTTCGAGATCGCTTGTATCCAGCGGAAATATAACTTAAAGAATCCGGAACATCGTGTGCGCTTTGCAACAGAAGCTGCCGAAATACTGGCGAAACTGGACAGCGAGATCGAACGGAACGTCTACCTCGGCGAAGTCAGCCGGGTGACAGGCGTGGAGGAAGAAGCCATCCGCAGTGAAATTCGTAAACTGGTGCAAAAAGAAGAAGCAGCCTTTGAAAAAGAGGCGGAAAAACGGCAGCAGAATCTGAAGAATTACACGTCAGCGGGCGGAAAAGTGGAAAAAGGGCTCATCGAAGCCCAGAGAAACCTGTTGTATTATGCAGCCCAGCACCAAGGGGTGTATGAGATCCTCAAAGGGATTCTGGAGGAAGACGATTTCACGGAAGATGTTTTCCGCAGAGCCTTCGGGCGCATCGGCGAACTGTGGCATTCCGCAGGCCATGTGTTCCCTGCCGATCTGGTGAGCCGCTTTGAGGAAGCGAAGGAACAGAAAACAGTCACAGAGATCTTTGCCGTGCAGCTGCCTACGGAAAACGGGGCGGATATGGAAAAAGCCATCAATGAACAGGTGAGACGGCTGAAACGGACAAAAATCGATCATCTGACAGCAAATGCCGCCACCGTGGAAGAGATTCAGAAACTGGTGGAGGCCAAGAAGAAACTGGATTCCCTGTATATTACCATTTGATATGGTTAGACTTATAATGAACAGAGAAAGGAAGGATTGCGTTGAAATCCGTCGAAGAAACAACATTATTGACCAAACTGGAAGAACTGGTCCAGATGGGCAAAAAGAAAAAATGCGTATTAGAGTATAAAGAGATCATGGATCATCTGGCAGAACTGGATCTGGATCCCGATCGTATCGATAAGATCTATGAATATCTGGAAAGTCAGGGCATTGACGTCCTCGGGAATATCGAAGCAGAAGAAGAAGTTGAAAAAGAACTGGATCTGACACTGCCCGAAGGGATCAACATCGATGACCCCGTGCGTATGTATCTGAAAGAGATCGGTAAAGTGCCTCTGTTGACAGCAGAAGAAGAAATCGAACTGGCAAGAAAAATGGAAGAAGGCGGCCCTGAAGGCGAAGCGGCGAAGAAAAAACTGGCAGAAGCAAACCTGCGTCTGGTAGTAAGTATCGCAAAAAGATATGTTGGCCGCGGTATGCTGTTCCTGGATCTGATTCAGGAGGGTAATCTGGGTCTGATCAAAGCCGTTGAAAAATTCGACTTCCATAAAGGCTTCAAATTCTCTACTTATGCGACATGGTGGATCAGACAGGCCATCACCCGTGCCATTGCCGATCAGGCAAGAACCATCCGTATCCCTGTACACATGGTAGAAACCATCAATAAACTCATCCGTGTTTCCAGACAGTTGCTGCAGGAACTGGGCCGTGAACCGACTGCAGAAGAACTGGCAGTGGAAATGCAGATGCCTGAAGAAAAAGTACGCGAGATCATGAAGATCGCGCAGGAACCCGTTTCTCTGGAAACTCCCATCGGCGAAGAAGAAGACAGCCATCTGGGTGATTTCATCCCCGATGATGATATCCCTGCTCCTGCGGAAGCGGCGGCATTCACCCTGCTGAAAGAACAGCTGATGGAAGTGCTGGATACACTGACAGAAAGAGAAGAAAAGGTACTGCGTCTGCGTTTTGGTCTGGATGACGGCCGTGCGAGAACACTGGAAGAAGTTGGCAAGGAATTCAACGTTACCAGAGAACGTATCCGTCAGATCGAGGCGAAGGCTCTGCGTAAACTGCGCCATCCCAGCAGAAGTAAGAAGTTAAAGGATTATTTAGAATAAGAAAGAGAAAAGAGGGCGTATTTGTTACGCCCTTTTTTGCAACTGGAAACCTTTCTTTTCTTGGGAAAAGGTTTCCAGACCTTCCAAAAAGCCGCTGGAAGGCAAGTTTTTTGTGAGGCTCTGCCTCACACTCCGCAAGGGGGTCACCCCCTTGACCCGATTTGCCTGTGGCGCAGAAATTATAATATCCCCGCAAAAACGAAGTTTTTGCAAGTAGGGGTGCAGCATTGCGGCAAAGCCGCTAGCCTAGGGGCAGAGCCCCTCATGGGGGAATTATTTCCCTGCTGGGGTGTGGGGCAAGGCCCCACAAAGGAGGAATTATGGATATTTCGAAAAGACTGGAACTGGTCGCAGGTCTGGTATCCCATGAAATCATTGCGGATATCGGCACAGACCACGGCTATGTACCCATTTATTTATATAAACAGGGAAAAATCAAGAAGGCCTATGCCTGTGATGTGCGCAAAGGCCCTCTGGAAAAATGCAGACAGAATATTGCTCTTTACGGTGCGGAGGATGTGATCGAAACCCGTCTGGGCAGCGGGCTGATTCCTTTACAGCCCGGCGAAGCGGAAACTGCCATTATGGCAGGCATGGGCGGCATGCTCATCGTACATATTCTGGAAGACAGCCCCGAAGTGGCGGATAGTCTCAAGGAACTGGTGCTGTCCCCCCAGCGGGATTTCCATGAAGTACGGAGATATCTGCACAAAATTGGTTTTTCCATCAAAGAAGAGCATATGCTGAAAGAAGACAATAAACCTTATGTTCTGATGCGCTGCGAAAAAGGCGAAGAAGCTTATGACAGGGAGATCGATTATCTTTACGGCAAGCTCCTGCTGGAGAAAAAAGACCCTGTGTTAAAGGAACTGATTTTGCATGAAGAAGGAAAATACAGCCGACTTTTTGATAATCTGAAGGAGAACCCTACGGAAAACGCACAGAAGCGTCTGCCGGAGGTGGAAGAAAAGCTGGCTTTGATGAGGGAGGCATTGGCATGTCTGTAAAAGTGAAAGATATCATGGGCGTGATGGAGAAAATCGCTCCCAAACATCTGGCAGAAGGCTGGGATAATGTGGGTCTTGCCATTGGGGATCCCGAACGGGAAGTCACAAAAATTCTGGTGGCGCTGGATGTCATCGATCCTGTGGTGGAAGAAGCGAAGGAGATCGGCGCGGAAATGATCGTGACCCATCATCCTATGTTGCTGTTTAAAAAAATCGAAAGCATTACGACCCAGAACACACTGGGTAAGCGTATTTATAATCTGATCGAAAATGGGATTGCGGCATTTTCTGCCCATACCAATCTGGATATCGTCAAAGGCGGCACCAATGATGTGCTGGCAGAGCTGGCAGGGCTGACCAATATCGAACCGCTGGAAGAAACATGGGCCCAGACCTTCAAAAAAATCGTGGTATATGTGCCCGTTGGCCATGAGGATGCCGTAAGAAATGCCATGTGCGAAGCAGGGGCAGGCCATATTGGGGCTTATTCCCATTGTACCTTTGGCGCAGCGGGCAAGGGTACCTTCCTGCCTTTGGAAGGCACAAATCCCTTCCTCGGGGAACAGGGGAAACTGGAAGTGGCCGATGAAATCCGTCTGGAAACCATCGTGCCTGCAGAAAAAGTGAATGGAGTCGTAAAAGCCATGCTTTCTGTCCATCCTTATGAAGAAGCGGCTTATGATATTTACCCTGTGGAACAGAAGGGGAACACAGAAGGCATCGGCCGTATTGGGGAACTGCCTGAGGCAGTGCCATTCAAGGAATTTGCGGCCATGCTGAAAGAAAAACTGGGTCTGGATGCCATTCGTCTGGTGGGTGACCCTGAAAAAATGGTGAAAAAAGTAGGTCTTTGCACCGGTGCCGGGGTTGGTTTTGCTGCACTGGCGGCAGCAAAGGGCTGTGATGCTTACCTGACGGGGGATATCAAATATCACGAAGCCCAGGAAGCCATCGAAAAGGGCATCGCTGTGGTGGATGTGACCCATTACGCCAGCGAAGTGCTGATCGTGCCTGTGCTGCAGAAAAAACTGACAGAAGCGGCCAAAGAAAACGGCTGGGATGTGGAAGTGGTCTGCTCCAAGGTGAACGGACAGACCTTCTGGACCGTGTAAAACTAAGGTTCAAAAAGTGCATAAATTTTCTGCTTGCAGAAAAATTTATGACTTTGGAACCTGCAAAATCATGAGAAAAGAAGCCGATAGGCGATTTTCGAATGATTTTAGGATTGTGGGAGTGCAGAGCACGGAACAATCCGTGGTTTTACAGGAGAATATGGCTTTAAGACCTGCAAAATCATGAGAAAAGAAGCAGACAGGCGATTTTCGAATGGAGTCCTGTTTGTAAGAAATATAAAGGAGGCGTGCAGAGTGGAAACCAATAAAATCAATGTCATGGGCAGAGAAATGCAGATCGCAAAAGGAATGACCTTTGGAGAACTGGCGAAAGAATTTCAGGGAGAATTTCCCTCTGCCATCCTGTTGGCAAAGCAGGGCAATGACCTGAAAGAACTGGATTATGAAATCAAAGAAGCGGATGATATCACCTTCCTTGACCTGACATCGGAAGAAGGGATGCGCGTATACCATAGAGGGGTTTCTTTCCTGCTGGTAAAGGCGGCGAAGGACGTACTGGGGGAAGATGCCCATGTGAGCATCGAGCATTCTTTGCGTGGCAATCTGTATTGTGAGATCAGAAATCCAAAGGTGGAAATCAGTGAAGAACTGCTGAAAAAGCTCCATGAAAAAATGATGGAATACGTGAAGGCAGACCTGCCCATCCGCAAAAAGACATTCCGCAAGGACAGAGCCATTGAAGTGGTGAAAAAACAGGGGATGCAGGATAAAGCGGAGCTGTTCCGTTTCCGTCGTGCGTCCAATGTGAATATGTATGAACTGGAAGGATTTTATGATTATTTCTATGGCTATATGCCTCCTTCCACAGGCGGCCTGAAACTGTTTGGGCTGACTGCTCATGCAAACGGATTCCTGCTGCGTTTTCCTGACCCTGCAAATCCTGCGGAACTGCTGCCTTTACAGGTGCCTGAAAAAATCAGCAATGTTTTCATGGAACAGATGCGCTGGTGTCAGCTGATGGGGGTTTCCAATGTGGCAGAGCTGAACAACACCATTGTAAAAGGGCAGTTTGGAGACCTGATCCGTATCAATGAAGCCCTTCATGAAAAGAAGATCGCAGAGATCGCAGACCAGATCTATCAGCGGATGGACAAAGTGCGTGTAGTATTGATCGCAGGGCCTTCCTCCTCGGGGAAAACCTCCTTTGCCAACCGCCTGAGCATCCAGCTGCGGGCGCTGGGCGTAAAACCCCACAAGGTTTCTCTGGATGACTATTTCCTGAATCGGGACGATACCCCTGCAGACGAAAATGGTAAGAAGAATTTCGAGGTCATCGAAGCCCTTGATCTGCCTCTTCTGAACAGTGATCTGAAAAAGATCATTGCAGGAGAACGGGTGGAACTGCCGTATTATAACTTTATGACAGGCAAGAGAGAGTATAAGGGCGACTTTGTGCAGCTGGGCGAAGGGGAAGTTCTGGTTATGGAAGGGATCCATGGGCTGAATGACCGCCTGACAGAAGAAATCCCCGCGGAAAACAAATTCAAGATCTTTATCAGTGCCATCACTCAGTTGAATGTGGATGACCATAACCGTATTTCTACTTCTGACAGCAGAATGATCCGCCGCATGGTGCGGGATCATCAGTTCCGCGGCAGGGATGCAAGGCTGACTATTTCCACATGGAACGATGTAACGCAGGGGGAAGAGGATAATATTTTCCCGTTCCAGGAAAATGCCGATGCAGTTTTCAATTCTGCTACCCTGTATGAACTGAGCGTGCTGAAGCAGTATGCAGAACCGCAGCTGTTTGCCATCGATTCTTCCATGCCGGAATATGTAACAGCAAATCGTCTGATCAAATTCCTGAGTTATTTTCTGGCAGCGCCGGATAAGGAGATTCCCAATAATTCTCTGATCAAGGAATTTGTTGGCGGCAGCTGTTTCAAGGTTTGACAAGAAAAATAAATTGATTTATAATATCTATTTGTGAGTAAGTTGGACAGTCGCGCCAGCCTTGGTTGGTGAGGAAAGTCCGGGCTTCGCAGAGCAGGGTGCCGGCTAACGGCCGGTGGAGGCGACTCTAAGGATAGTGCAACAGAAATAGACCGCCAGGCTCGTTCCTGGTAAGGATGGAAAGGTGGGGTAAGAGCCCACCGCCGGGGCAGTAATGTCTCGGGTCCCTGTAAACCCCACCCGAAGCAAGGCAAACGGAAACGATGGGGCTGCTCGTCCCGTTTCGAAAAAGCCGCATGATGCCGCTGGCAACAGCGGACCAAGATAGATGGCTGTCTGAAAAACAGAACCCGGCTTACAGGCTTGCTCTCAACATAAAAAAGAAAAGACCTCGTTTTCGAGGTCTTTTTTTTGTTTCTTATTTCGCTGTGATATTTCTTGCTACATGAACACCGCTGGCGGATGCATGGGACAGGGAGTGGGTGATGCCGCTGCCGTCGCCGATGATATACAGGCCGGGATAACGGGATTCCAGTTTTTCGCTGACTTCCACTTCCATGTTGTAGAATTTTACTTCTACACCGTACAGCAGGGTGTCGTCGTTGGCTGTACCGGGCGCAACTTTATCCAGTGCATAAATCATTTCGATGATACCGTCCAGAAGACGTTTGGGCAGTACCAGACTCAGGTCACCGGGAGTAGCATTCAGGGTAGGTGTGATGAAAGCTTCCTCCATACGCTTGGGTGTGGAACGTCTGCCGCGGATCAGGTCACCGAAACGCTGCACGATCACGCCACCCCCCAGCATATTGCTCAGACGGGCAATGCTTTCGCCGTAGCCGTTGGAATCCTTGAAAGGTTCGGAGAAATGTTTGGCAACCAGCAGAGCAAAGTTTGTATTTTCTGTCTGTCTGGCAGGATCTTCATAGCTGTGGCCGTTTACAGTGATGATGCCGTTTGTATTTTCGTTTACTACGGCACCTTTGGGGTTCATGCAGAATGTACGCACTTTGTCACCGTATTTTTCGGTACGATATACGATTTTGCTTTCATACAGTTCATCTGTCAGATGGGCGAAAACCGCAGCGGGCAGTTCCACACGAACACCGATATCCACACGATTGGACTTTGTGGGGATATCCAGTTCTTTGCAGACATTTTCCATCCATTTGCTGCCGCTTCTGCCGACGGAAATGATGCAGGTTTTGGAAATATATGCACCATCTTTGGTGATGACTTCATAGCCGTTTTCTGCTTTTGCAACGGAAAGGACAGGTGTATCAAAGAAGAAAGTTACTTTGTTCTGCAGATCTGCATAGAGGTTTTCCAGTACGACATAGTTGATATCTGTGCCCAGATGGCGCACAGAAGCATCCAGAAGATGCAGGTCGTTCTGGATACACAGAGTTTTGAAACGAGTGCCTGCAGTGGAATACAGCTTTGTGCCTTCGCCGCCGTAGCGCATATTGATCTCATCTACATAACGCATCAGTTCCAGGGCTTCTTTTTTACCGATATATTCATGGAGCGTGCCGCCGAAATCGTTTGTAATGTTGTATTTACCATCAGAAAAAGCACCTGCGCCGCCGAAGCCACTCATGATGCTGCAGCTTTTGCAGCTGATACAGGATTTGATTTTTTCGCCGTCAATGGGGCAGCGACGGTTGCTGAGGGAGTGGCCGGATTCAAATACGGCAACTTTCAGTTCGGGTTGATGCTGCATCAGTTCGTATGCGGCAAAGATGCCGCCGGGGCCTGCGCCAATAATAATCACGTCATAATTCATGGGGTTTTTATCCTCCTTTTTATAGAAAGCTTCGCTCAGCAGTTCGTTGACGGAAGTGTCCAATACAGCCGCAATTTTTACCAGCATATCGGCATCGGGTACAGAAATTCCTTTTTCCCATTTGGAAATCGTCTGTCTGACTACGTTCAGTTTCAGTGACAGCACTTCCTGGGAGATTCCTTTTGTTTTCCGCAATTGTTTCAGTTTTTCGCCAAGCATAGACAAGCCTCCTTCTTAGAATCCGTTGTGTATTATACGGATATTTTTTCATCCTTTCAAGCAATGAATATTAACATTATACATCATTTTGGGGGAAAGGTTCAACAATAGGAAACATACTCTTTTCAAGACTTTCCAAAATGGATATAATATATCCAGAGATTTACATAAGGAGTGGTTTTATGAACGATTTTGTAAAGAAAATGCTGGATTATAACCGTGTATTCGTTGAGCATGGCTTATATGAAAAATATGCTACGACCAAATACCCTGACAGAAAAATTGCCATTCTTGCCTGCATGGATACCCGTATGACGGAACTGCTGCCTGCGGCACTGGGTTTGAAGAATGGTGATGTGAAACTGATCAAAAATGCCGGCGGCCGTGTGATGCATCCCTACGGCAGTGTGATTTTCTCACTGATGGTGGCGGTGTATGAACTGGGCGTGGAAACCATCATTGTCATTGGCCATGATGACTGCGGCGGCCGCCTGCTGGATCCCCAGAAAATGATCGCAAAAATGCTGGAAAGAGGGGTTTCGCAGGAAGCTATTGACCATGTAGATGCCAATGTGAAAAATGTGGAGCAGTGGCTGACAGGCTTTGGCGATATCTACGATTCCGTACAGAGTACTGTGGATGCCATCACGGAACATCCTCTTCTGCCTAAGGATATTGAAGTTCTGGGCTTTATCATGGATCCTCATACCGGGGCGATCCGTGCCATTTAAATGATTTTGGAACTCCTGTTTCTTAAGATTTTCTGAAGCAGGAGTTTTTTATTGACTTTTAAAACATACAGGTGTATATTAAAAGAAATAAAACATACAGATGTATGTGGGAAATGGGGTGGAAAGATGGAAAAACAGAAATTGCCTGATACGGAACTGAAAGTGATGCAAACGATCTGGCATAATGAAACACCGATCAGCACCGTTGCGATCCATGGGGAATTGCAGAAGGAACGTCCGTGGAATCTGTCTGCGCTGCAGACCCTGCTGGGCAGATTGGTGAAGCGTGGTTTTTTGAAAACGGAAAAGCAGGGGAAAAGTCGGTATTATGAACCTTTGGTGACGGAGGAGGCATATCTGGCAGAGGATAGCCGCCGTTATTTTCAGAAATGGACGGGCGGTTCCCTGCGAGATCTGGTGGCGTGTTTATATGAAAACAATTCTGTAACAAAAGAAGAACTGGCCGATTTGAAAGCCTTTATTGAGCAGGAAACAAAGGAGTGATCGTATGATGATTTTTCTGGAATATCTGAAAATCAGCCTTTGGATGACACCGATCTTGCTGCTTGCGCTCTGGCTGCTGCCGAAGATATCCCAGCGATATACGGCAAAGCTTTCGTATTTTGTCTGGCTGGTCATTGCGGTTCGCTTGATCGCTCCCTGGAGTCTGACGTTGCCAGAAGAAAGGATACCGATTCAGTTGGAGGTTCCTCAGGAAAGGATCGTGCAATGGGTGCCGATGGAATTGTATCAACCGCTGGATGAAGCAAAATGGGAACAGATACAGGAGGAAAGCGTGCGGGCCGGTCTGCCGGAAAGAGAAATACCGATAGAAGAAAAAAGTGGGATCAAAACGATAGATGCACTTGCATTGGTCTGGCTGGTAGGCGCGGTGATTTCTCTGCTGCGCACAGCCGTATCTACCCTGCAGCTGAAAAATCTGCTGCGGCGTTGGGAAAAATCTCCCTCAGAAAAAACGCAGGAGTTTTATGAAAAGACGGCAGGGGAAAAACGGCCGCCTTTGGCAGTCAGCTCTGTTTTGGAAACGCCCATGGCGGTGGGGTTGTTCCATACAAAAATTTATCTGTCCCATGAGGAATATACGGAGCAGGAACTGGAGATGATTTTTCGCCATGAATTGATCCATTGGCGGAGAAAGGACCTCTGGTATAAATGCCTGCTGCTTCTGGCACGAAGTATCCATTGGTTCAACCCCTTTGTGTGGCTGATGGCGAAGCGGGCAAATCGAGATCTGGAAATTTCCTGTGATGGGGAAGCAGTGAAAGAAAAAGATATGGCGTATCGGAAGGCATACAGCCTGATGATCTTACAGGAAGCAGAACGGGGACTGCAGAAGCAGGCGGCATTGACCACCTGTTTCACCGATGGCAAACGGGCGTTGCAGGAAAGGCTGGTGGAGATCATGAATGGAAAGCAGAGAAAGAAAGGCATGGCATTGGTGGCTATGACGCTGGTGCTGGCATTGACTTGTGGTTGTCTGGTCAGCTATGGGGGCAGTGACCCCGTTTCGGCGCAGATGGATGTTGCCCTGGTAGAAGGGGTACGTTCCATGGCGGAAACATGGGCAAAAGCCCTTGAGACCCGCGATGGGAAACCACGCTATGAAATGATGAGTGAAGCATGTAAGGCGGCCTTCATTGAGGAGCAGAAAGGCGCACTGGGGGATGACTGGAATTATGTCATCGGCTGGAGCAGCCCATGGGTGATGTCCTATGAGGTGGAAGCCAAGGAAGGCACAGCCATCATCACCTATACCATGGAGGACAGCAGCCCTTCTCAGTATGTGATGAAGGAATTGCTGCGGTTTGGAGAAGAAAATGGAAAACTGGTCGTTGTAGATCATTTCTGCTCCAATATTTATTGGGAGGATGGCAAGGTGCATCCTGTCATTTCCAGAACGGGCGCAGAAATTGACGAGGGCATCTGGGATTTCCTGTATCAGAGTGTAGTGGGTGCGATCTCTCAGGGCGAATGGCACATCTATGAACTGGAAGAGTTCAATTTCGAGATTCAGCATGTGACGCGGGAGCGTCTTTCTAACGGCAGGGATGAGGTAACGGTGGATTTCCACTTGAATGTTGTCCATAACAATCCTTTCCGTGATCCCGATGACGTAGGCTATATCAAACGGGCGAAGGAAGCGAAGCATTATCATTATGAAGTGCTCTACGATGAGTATTATCAGCCAAAAGATGCCAATTTCTATATGCGGTTCACCTGTCAGGTACAGCCCGATGCAGCAAAGATTTATGAGGATACCTGCTATCCGGACACCTTCCGTGTGTATACGGAAAATGGAAATCCCCATGAGATCGTGTACAGCAATATGGCAGATGGCGGTATGTATCAGGAAGACCCTGCCGATGGCTGGTTCTGTTATGTGGAGCCGACGAAAGACGCTGACGCCGTGACCCTCCACCGCCAGATTCGTATTCAGGATACGGAAGGTAGAACGAATAACGGCTATTTCGACCTGCGGCTGGAACAGGGTGGCATGTTCCAAGTGGCGGAGGATGCAGCCATTATCATGGGTGAAGCAGGGACAGAACCTGTTACAATGACAAAAGCAGAATGGATGCACTGGTTAAAAGAAGGAACAAATTGGAACGGCGGCAATTTTACGCTTTGTTTTGAAAAAGATGAAAATGGATATGATGTGATCACAGAAGCGAGAGAAGGACTCTGGAAGGCGAAGGAAGTAAAGGTGTCTGAATCTGAGAAAAATAACAATGTTCCTTCTGGCTATCCCACAGGCAGCCGTGAAATCACAACAGCCTTTGCCATGTGGCATCCCGACAGACAGCACACAGGGCTGGATTTTTCCACGGATAACAAAAACATCCCTGTCCGTGCCACCGCCAACGGCATCATTCTGGAGGCCGGTTTTGAGGCAAAAAAGGGCAATTATGTAAAAATCAATCATCTGAGTGGCTACACAACCCTTTACGCCCACCTTTCTAAATTGGATGTGAAGGTAGGCGATCAGGTGAAGAAAGGTCATGTGCTTGGGTTGACAGGAAAAACGGGGACAGCCGTGGGCATCCATTGCCACTATGAAATTCAGCTGAACGGGATTTACCAAGACCCTGCTAATTATTTATAAGAACTGGAAAAGAGCCGAAAGGCTCTTTTTCTTTCGTTTCGGAGGTGTTTATGGTATGATGGAAACAGATTTTGATAAAGGAGAGATGAACCATGAAAGTGACTTATCTGCACCACAGCGGCTTCTCCGTGGAAACGGAAACAAAAGTCCTGCTGTTCGATTATTATACAGAAAGCGGCCGAAAAGCATATTTCGACCCTGCAAATTATCCCGAAAAAGACATCTTCGTTTTTGTATCCCATGCCCACGAAGACCATTATGACAGACGGATCCTGGATTGGGGAAATCTGCCCAATGTGAAATACGTGCTGTCCTTTGATGTGCGTACCATGGCAGGTTTTGCAGGGGAAGTACTCCATGTGCAGCCCCATGAAGAATATACCTTTGACGGAATCACAGTGAAAACACTCCAGTCCAATGATGAGGGTGTTGCTTTTCTGGTGCAGGCCGACGGGAAGACCATTTATCATGCCGGTGACCTAAATTGGTGGCACTGGAACGGTGAGCCCGATTTCTTCAACGAAGATATCAAAAAAAGCTATACCACCGAAATCGACAAACTGAAAGGCGAAGCCATCGATGTGGCCTTTGTTCCCGCTGACCTCAGACTGGAGGATAAATATTTCTGGGCAGTGAATTATTTCCAGCAGACCGTTGGAGCCAAGGTGATTTTCCCCATGCATTTCTGGGGCAGATTCGATGTCTGCGATCTGCTGCAGGAACTGGGTTTTGCCAATGTGATGAAAATGACGGAAGAAAACGAATCTTTTGAAATTTGATGGAAAAGATTAAGAAAATCTTCAAGTTCTTTTCCTGAGATTGCTTTATACTGAAAGAAAAACCACTGCAGGAGAAGAAAAGAGGAACAACATGAAAGGAAAAAACTGGCGGGACTTTACGCCCGAAAAACAACTGCGTATGGAACAGGCTTGTCAGCGCAGGAAAAAAAGAAAGCGAAAAGGCGGGCTGGTGAAAAAACTGAAACTGGCGGTGCTTCTGTTTGCCCTCGGCTATGTGGGCTTCATGGTGTATTATACCCTCAGCAAGCCCTATACCATTGCGCTGGATGCCGGCCATGGCGGTTGGGATGTTGGCGCAGAGGGGATCATCAACGAAGTAGAACTGACGGAGCGCACCGTTTCGGAACTGGAAGCCCTGCTGCAGGAAGACGGGCGGTTTCGGGTCATTCTTTCCCGAAAGGAAGGGGAAGGCATGGACATCACAGAGCGGAATCGGAAATTTCAGAAGAAAAAACCTGACCTGATGCTTTCTGTCCACGGCAACGCCAATGATGCCAAGGGAGCCAATGGGTTTGAATGTTATCCATCTCCTCCCGGCTATGAAAACCATGAGGAAAGCCTTGCCTTTGCCAAACTTCTGGCGGAGGAAATGGGAACGGCCGGGGCGAAACTCCGTGGCACGGACGGTGTCCGCTTCGGGTATTATGACAGCAGCGGAGAAAAGGTACTGGTAGATTCCAGTGATACAGAGGTCTATGATTATGATACCTTCGGTATGCTGAAAAATATGGACTGTCCTGCCGTGCTGGTGGAGCAGTGCTTTATTACAAACGCAGCCGACGTAGAGGCCTTCGGTGATGAGGATGGCTGCAAAAAAGCGGCAAAGGCTTATTATGATGCAGTCTGCAGATATGTGAAACAGATGGAAACAACAGAAAATACATAAAATAAAAAGAGCTCCCCATTTTACCGGGGAGCTTTTTGGCGTTTATGGAATGATTTAGTGTTTATGGAATGATTATGCCAGACTGCGGTACAGGAATGTTGCGATCTGACCACGGGTGCAGGTTGCGTCAGGGCTGAATGTGGTTTCGCTGGTACCTGCGGTGACCCCCATTGTGACTGCCCATGCAACAGCTTCTGTATAATTGGCATTCGTACCAACATCGCTGAAATTAACGGAAGGGGCGCCAACGGGAGAGCCTTCCAGTTTCCACAGATAAGTAACGGTAGCACTTCTGGTACAAGGGTTGTTTCCGCCGAAGGACTGACCTTCTGCCATACCTTTTTCATAAGCCCATACAGCGGCTTTGTAGAAGTAGTCGCTCTCTTTTACATCTGTAAAAGGATTCTGGATAGTAGGTTCAGGGGAACCGTTTGCACGCCACAGGAAAGTCAGGATCTGTGCAGTTGTGCAGGTATCGTTGGGGGAGAATGTAGTGGGGGATGTGCCTGCAGTGATGCCTTTTTCCACTGCCCATTTCACTGCGTTCGCATAATAAGCATTTGCCGCTACATCAGAAAAACCGGTAGCTGCAGGTTTTGCAGGAGCAGTTTCTTTTGCGCCCATTTTGATATAGGTTGTATCTTCGCCTCCCCATATCTGGAACATTAAGGGGCGACCTTTAAACAGGTTTTCAACGGAACCGCTGGAGAAATCGAACCAGGCAGGGCTCCATTCATACAGCCCGTTCACCAGTTCAACAGCGTTGGCACCGAAGTAGTTGGTAATTTTGACAGAAGAACCGGGTTTCAGATTCAGAACAGAAATGGTTTCTTCATAGATGTAACCTTCAGGATCCATAAATTTGTGTGTTTCTGTAGACAGAGAAGCGGCGTCAAAATAGGCGGTACCACCATATTCGCCTTCTTCTATAAGTGTAAAGGGCCCATACTCAGCGGCTGCAGCAGTTACAACAGAACCCAGACAAAGAGCAAGGGAGAGACAGAGTGCGAGTAATTTTTTCATATATATGCACATCCTTTCTTATCAACTTATTTTCAATATATCACTTCGCATTGCAAAAGACAATGTATACATTTTTCGCTTTCAGGCAAAAGAAAAAGCGGACAATTCTGTCCGCTTTTGAATACTTTTTCTTATTCGATATGGATCTGTTTTTCATCCAGTCGTTTATTTACATTTTCCTTCAGCAAAGCATACAGCACGGAAACAATGGGGATAAATACCAGCATACCTACCACACCAAAGAGACTGCCGCCCAGAGAAACCGCCGCCAGCACCCAGATAGCAGGCAGACCGATGGAACCGCCTACGACCTTGGGATAGATCAGGTTGCCTTCGATCTGCTGCAGGATCAGGAATAGGATGACGAAGAAAAGTGCCTGTTTCGGATCAACGGTCAGGATCAGGAAGGCACCCACGCCGCAGCCGATAAATGCCCCGAAGATAGGGATCAGGGCGGTGAAAGCGATCAATACGCCCACCAGTACGGCGAAGGGGAAACGGAAAATGGTCATGGCGATGAAGAACATGGCACCAAGGATCACGGCTTCCATACACTGTCCGGCCAGAAAACTGCTGAAAGTACGATAGGTCAGACCGCAGATGCGCAGTACTTCGTTGGCATGTTTTTCTTTCAGATAGGCAAAAAACAGTTTGCACATCTGTCTCTTCAGAAAAGCCTGCTGCAGCAGGATATAGCAGGCAAAAACGAAGGCGATGAAGAATGTGCCTACGCCGCTGACGATGCCTGTCGCTACGCTGATGGTAGAATCCAGCATGGTATTTGCGCCCACACGGAAGAAGGTTACCAGCTGATTGAGGATTTCTTCCCAGTTGAGGGATGCTTCCAGTTCTTCGATATAGCGGATCAGTTCCGGGTTATTGTCAAAAAGCAGTTCTATTTTTTTCAGCAGAACGGGAACTTTTTCCGGCAGGGTTTTCCCCAGCATGGCAATGGTACCTGCCAGTTCGGGCAGAACGACGATGACTACCAGACTCAGCACAGCCAATACCAGAGCCAGCGTCAGGATCAGGCTGAGGGGGGCAGAGGCCTTGTCCAGTCGGCTGCCTTCTTTTGCTTTGCCGAAAAGCCGCTTGTCGATACGGTTCATGGGCACACTCAGCACAAAGGCGATGGCGCCGCCCAGAAGGAAGGGGAAAAGGATATGCAGTACAAAGCCTGCAACATCCAGCACTACGTTGAATTTTAACAGACCGACGAAGATCACAAGGGTAAATACGATGAGCCCCTGTAATTTGCGGATCGTTTCTTTATCTAACTGCAAAAGATCAACTCCTTTATAGGCAAAAAAGGAAGCGACAACGAAGTTGGCATTTACTTTTTTGCAAGAATGAGTAGGCTTTGCCTACGAATTGTACAAAGATACTATTTGCAGCTTTTGCTGCAAAACAAGCGGCGAAAGCCGATTGCTGCACTTTGTGCAGTAGTATATCACAAAATTCGAAATAAGGGCAAGAAAAGGGAAGCGTATTTACAGATTATTTACATTTTATCGGCTTTTTTCGGGGAATCTCCTTTACAGAGAAGCCCTTTGCGGTTAAACTATTATGAGGAAATTATGGCTACTTTTCAGAAGAAAGGAAGAATACTATGGAAATCAGAACAAGATTTGCGCCCTCTCCTACGGGCTATATGCATATTGGTAACCTGCGTACCGCACTTTATGAATACCTGATCGCAAAATCTCAGGGTGGTAAATTCATCCTGCGTATCGAAGATACAGACCAGGGCAGACTGGTGGAAGGCTCTGTAGATGTGATCTATAACACAATGAGAATGACAGGTCTGAAACATGACGAAGGTCCCGATGTGGGCGGTGAATACGGCCCCTATGTACAGTCCGAAAGAATGGGTATGTACATGGACTATGCAAAAGAACTGGTGGAAAAAGGCGAAGCATACTACTGCTTCTGCACAAAGGAAAGACTGGAAAGCCTGAAAACAGAAAACGGTGAAGGTGCATCCTTTGCGAAATATGACCGACACTGTCTGGGTCTCAGCGCGGAAGAAGTGCAGGCAAAACTGGATGCAGGCGAACCCTTCGTTATCCGTCAGAAAATGCCCGATTCCGGCACAACTACATTCAGCGATGTGGTTTATGGCGATATTACTGTAGACAACACAGAACTGGATGATCAGATCCTGATGAAAGCCGACGGTTTCCCCACATACAATTTTGCAAACGTTGTGGATGACCACCTGATGAAGATCACACACGTTGTTCGCGGCAGCGAATATCTGTCTTCCACACCCAAATACAACCTGCTGTATGATGCATTTGGCTGGGAAAAACCCGTTTATGTACACCTGCCTGCAGTTATGCGTGATGCAACACATAAACTGTCCAAACGTCACGGCGACAAATCCTTCGAAGATCTGGTAAACGAAGG